>DATBSH010000185.1:0-13365 GCA_036559885.1 Pyrinomonadaceae bacterium | reverse complement strand
TCACGCTGGCGGCTGGAGCTTCCCGAATTAACTTCTCAAGATTGTGGAAAAGCCCCTTATTGTACGCGGCGGATTCCAGAGTCATGCTGGTTTCTGGAAATAAAACCAGCGCCCAACGTAAGACACCACGCCGCAAGGGCGTAGGCATTCTGCTGCAGCGCTGGGTTCAGTAGCGGCCAACATTAGACACCACGCCGCAAGGGCGTGGTATTGACCAATGATTTCTTTTACTGCTGCGGCCGTAACCTCATCTAAGAATCTCTATTTTGGTCACTGGGTGAATCTCCCACGCCGTTGCCCGCCAAAGATCTGAACCCTGCTTGAACGTGTTTGCTGATTCATCGGCATGCTGTTCATCGAAGAAGAGCCATCCTTCCACTCTACACCAGTGGCCAACCAATGTTCGTTTCAACGTGTCAACACCCCAATCGAGTTCGTTGGCCTGAGCCCACCGCTCAAAGTAGGGCGTCACCTCGGCCACGACCTGTTGTTCAGGCGTCGCATCAGTCCGCAAAGCAACGTTTATATGAATATCGCGCCTGCAGGGTGAATAACAATTTGCCAGTTCGGTTCTTTTTCTTTCGACGGATACTACATAACCCTCAATGCCAGCTGCTCTCGTCTGGGACCAGCGAGTTTCATCATTGCCGCGTTCCAACAAGGCTTGCAACGTCACTCGATTGTCATAGTCAGTGGTTGTAGGCACAACAGATCTATTTTTTAGACGGTGAATCTCTCGACGACTCTTCGTAAATCCGAGCCCTGATGCAGGACAGTAGCGATCAAGAAGGACGAGGCCAGTGCCGACAATAACTAAGCCAACAACGAATGTGAGATAAATGCGCCGTTTCGTTAGCATGGCAAATCGGCGTCGCTCCTGTAATAACAAATAAGAATATCCACAGATTACGCAGATTACACAGATTAAGAACTAGACAGGTAAGTTCAGAGACTTCTGATTCAACGTCCCTGATTAGCTCCTAAATCTGTGTAATCTGTGTAATCTGTGGATACTCTCTCTTTCGTTCAGGAAATGGCTTCGCGGAATTGCGCAGTATCAGTGTACTGCTGGAACTTGATGACCTTCCCGTTGCGAAACGTGAACACTTACCGACTTGCATTACGGCTAATTACGTTCGAGATATTCTTATCCCGCAGCAGCTTGTTGAATGCAGCTAGATCCTGGTTAACGACTGCGTCAAACTGCTGCTTAATCGAAGCCAGTTGTTGCTTCAACATCGCATGCACTTCCTTCTGTTGAGTCGTCGGCGGAAAATCAGATTGCGAAACACCACTGCCGAGATACGCCAGCTTACTGAGCAACTTTGGTGGCCAGCGAACCGTATCCTGACCCTGTCCTGTTAATCGCCTTTGGATCAAATCGTCTTCGACAGCGATTAGCTTCTTATCGAGGGCGTCAGCCGCACTCTTTACCGATGCATCTCCATCGGTGCCCAACACATTTCCCAACTGGGAGAGCTGACCCCGAATCAGCTCCAACTGGTTAACCATTTCCGCTGCGCTATCGAGGTCTTTGCGAAGATAGTTCAGCATTTCAAGTTGTGCAGCAATATCTGCCTCAGTGCCGGCAGAGTTTGGATCTTTTTTGATGACAAGTGGCGCACTCAGTTCCTGACTATCGGCTGACAACTTAACTGTGTAATTACCCGGAGGATACAGGATCGAAACTCTTGGCGCTCCAAAAGCAGGACGCCATCCTTCCGGACCAAGTTTGATCTCCGGCGCGTACTCTGGACTTGTACGCATCCGCACTTCACGCGTTTGTTCTCCTTCCAGGTTCCAGGTAATTCGATTCAGCCCGACATTCTTTGTACCCGTTAGAGTGCGAATCGTCTGTCCCTTCGCATCTTCAATTCGGATCTTTACATCACCAGAAGGTGCAGACTTCAAGTTATAAGTGATTGCCGCTCCGTACGGAGGGTTCTGACCCGAACTGGGATCGTCTGACATGGTGACCGGAACAGTGCCTGGCCTGAAGCGGTAGGTCGGTCGCGGTGTAAACAGATACGCATTCGCTTCACGCACAGCCGGAGTCATCTGTTGAATTGGTGCCAGGTCGTCGAGGATCCAGAAACCTCGTCCGTAGGTTGCAATGACGAGATCATTAAACTGCTCTTGAACAACCATCCAGTAGACGGGAGCCCGGGGTAGATTTGCTTGCAGCGGTTGCCAGTTCTCACCGTCGTCATATGACACGTACAGTCCATTTTCCGTTCCAACGTACAACAATCCCGCTCGAGTAGGATCCTCACGAACGCAATGCGCATAACTCAACATACTATGCGGAATGCCGTTGGTGATTGCTTTCCACGTTCGCCCGTAGTCGCTGGTTTTGTAAATGAAAGGATCGCGATTGTTCACCTGATGAAGATCGACGGTAAGGTAAGCCGTGCCGGCGTTAAATCGCGAAGGCTCAATGTTGCTGATCGTTCCCCACTTAGGAAGACTAGGAATATTCGATGTTACGTTTGTCCAATTCTTGCCACCATCGCGTGTAAGCTGTACCAGACCGTCATTTGTCCCAACCCAAATCAAGCTGGGTTCTTTGGGCGACTCAGCGATCGCAAAGATCACAGAGAAATACTCCACGCCAATGTTGTCTCCGGTAAGCCCACCAGAAAATCCCTGTTTGCTCTTATCGTTAGTTGTTAGATCCGGACTGATGACTTGCCAACTCTGTCCATCATCAGTGGTCTGATGTACATACTGGCTACCCACATAGAGCTTCTTATGATCATGAGGCGAGATTGTGAGTGGGAACGTCCAAACGAACCGATATTTCAAATCCGCCGCCGGTGAACCATTCACCTGCTCCGGCCACACCTCTACGTTTCGTGCCTGGCCCGTCCGGAGATCGTAACGTTCGACAATCCCGCCGATGCTTCCTGAGCCTGACGCACTCGACCAAATGATGTTGTTGTCCACTGGATCCGGAGTGGCCCACCCACTTTCGCCGCCAGCTACTGCATGCCATGCGCTACGCGGAATCTGATTACCACCAGCAACACGGCTTGGCCCGCGGTAGGAAGGATCGTCCTGTTCGTTTCCATAGACGTAGTAAGGAATACGGTTGTCGACCGTTACGTGATACATCTGCGCGATTGGTAACTGAATGCGGTACCACGATCGACCACGCGTGGTTGAAATGGAGACTCCACCGTCGTTTGCGACTGCCATTCGATTCGCATTCGTCGGATCGATCCAGATATCGTGGTTGTCGCCGCCCGGGCTACTGCCAAACGTTCCGGGTCGAATGTTTTCACCGCCGTCGATGGAGACAGCGAAGCCGGCCGTTAGAAAGTATGTTTCGTTCTCATTGTCTGGTGACACTGCCATACGGAAATAGTAGTGAGTGCGGCCGCCGAGACTGCGGTCGTAACTGACAAGCCTCCACGTTTCGCCGCCATCGTCAGAGCGCCACAGTTTGCCGCGGTCAGTCTCTTTGCCGTTCACGGGCACTCCGTCACCGGCCTCGATCATTGCGTAAACCCGATTCGAGTTTGTAGGGGCGACTGCGACCACAACCTTCCCTGTAGTTCGCGTAGGCAGACCACTTCCCGTTAGCTTCTTCCACGTGACACCGCCGTCAGTTGATTTGAAGAGACCACTGCCCGGACCACCGCTCTCTCGTCCCCATGTATGAATCTCAATTGGCCACATGCCTGCGAACAGAATGCTCGGATTGTTTGGATCCATTTCCAAAAACGAACAGCCGGTATTTTCGTCAGTGAAGAGCACACGTTCCCACGTCTTACCGCCATTCGTTGTTCGATAAATGCCGCGGTCGGGCTGGGGGCCATACGCATGACCTAATGCTGCAACCAGCACGATATCCGGATCTTTCGGATGCACAACCACGCGACTGATGCGTCCCGTTTTTTCCAGTCCCATCAACGTCCAGGTTTTTCCTGCGTCAGTCGACTTGTAAATACCTTGACCGACGGAGATATGACTGCGAATCCATGGCTCGCCGGTTCCAGCCCAAACAACATTTGGGTCCGAGGGGGCGATGGCCAATGCGCCGATAGAGGATACTGGTTGCGAATCAAAGACCGGCTGCCAATGCACACCGCCATCGACCGTCTTCCAAACACCACCTGAAGCTGCACCGACGTAATAGATGTTTGGGTCGCGCGGCACACCAACAACTGAAGTCAGACGATTGCCTACCGGTCCTATATGACGAAAGCGCAAAGCACCGAGAACGTCTTTGGTGGTGTCTTGTGCTCGTACTAAGGAACTAGCGCCAGAAACAAAGCAGATCACGAACAGTGCGACGATAGATAAGTGGGGCCTTCTCACCATGTGATAGTTCTCCTCTTAGCCTGCGCGAGGCGGTGTCAGTTGGTTGTGAATTGGTTTAAGGACGAGAACTGATGCCGATTGTTCTTTGAAGCGGCGAGATTATTGCACAGCCTGTTGACGAGGCAAAGCAGATCCACCGATTTCCACAGATTACGTCAGAAGCAGGAGCAGCAAGCACGGGCAGGAACGGCGAGCCTCTTTCGTGCTGCTGCCTGCTGCTCCTGCTCCTGACACGTAATCTGTGGAAATCTTTGGATCTGCTTCCTGCTTCAACTTTTTTGTTGACAGCCGACATGGTGGGCAGGAAGAATCTGTATAACCTCACTGAAACCCCCACCTAACCATCCACAGGAGAAGAGATAAAAATGAGAGTCAAACTTATCGTAGTTGGTGCGGCAATCATGCTGCTTAGCCAAACGGCAGCCGCCCAGTTCATACAGGCGGGGCGTTTAGGCGAGATGTCGAACAGGTTCGCCACTGATGCGGCTGATTTTGCTGAGTCAATTTATCGGAACCAATCATCGTTCCGCGGTAATCGCAGTGACATTGAAGCGATGATGGTCGCCCAACAATTCGCGGCTTCAGCGCAGCTATTCAACCGGATGGTCAGTGATCGCCGGCGGAATCAGGATCTTCGAGACGCATTTCAAGTACTTCAGGATCTATCGCGATCGGTCGAGCGCTATAACGTCCAGCAAAGCTCATGGTTCAACATCCAACGATCGATGACCGATATCAGTCGGGAACTCAACATTAGTAATTGGAACGATAACAATCAGTATCCGGACAGAGGCAATTCAAGCGGCCGGATGACCTGGAAAGGACGCGTCGACGACGACATTCGGATCGTGGTAAGGGGCGGAACTGCCAATGTTGAGACAATCGGCGGCACACCTTATTCCAACGGCACTCAAAGCTTCACAGCGTCGCTACCACCACGTCGCGTCAACGTGAGTCTTCAGGTGAGAAAAGGACGAGGCGAAGTATTTATCGAGCAACAGCCGTCACGCGAAAACAACTACGCTGCCGTGGTGCGGATACGCGACCCAAAGGGCGGCCCCTCGGATTACGAGTTTGAACTGTCCTGGTAAACAATAGGAGCAGGAGCAGCAGGCAGGAGCGGGAAAGAAATCATTGGTCATTTGTCATTGGACATTTGCCATTTGTCATTTAGGAGGAACCTCTAAAAGCCAGGGGGTCGACCCTGCGAAAATGACAAATGGCAAATGTCCAATGACAAATGACCAATGATTTCTTTCCTGCTCCTGCCTGTTGCTCCTGTCTTAGTTAACCCAAATCTCATCAGCAAAGATCCACGCGTCGCCTCCATGTCCAGGGTGCCACGCTGGAATCTTTCCAAAGTTCACCGCCCGAATGCGAACGTAACGCGCGGCGTGTGGCTGGATTGTTCCTTTGAAGTCTTTAACGACAACTCCATCCGCGGGGGAGTTACTTCCGTCAGGCACTTCATTCTGCAGTGTCAAAGCTGGCGTAAACGCTTTACCGTCGACCGAGATCTCAAACTCGACGCGCCGTGGCATCCAGATCCATGAACCGACATCCTGCAAAAAGCCCGCGCCAAGAGTCTCGATTGTTTTCACTTCTCCAAGATCGATCACTGCAATCAAATCCACGCCTTGATAGCCTTGCCACGCGCCACTAGTCCAATTTTTCGTGCCTCTGATGCCATCAATCAAAGCAATGTCGCCTCCACCCGTGTACTGGGCGCTGTACTTTGATCCAAGACTAACTGTCCAGTTATGCGGGACGCGATGATAATGTGCGGTTGCTATTAAGCTGGTGTTTCCGTCAGCTGCGACTACGATTGCATTTACAGTTGTGGTCTGTTCGACAAAGAACGGAGCAGTAAATTTCTTCGATTGAACGGTGGGTCGCGTTCCGTCAGTCGTGTAGTAAACGCTTGACGAGCGTGTCGGGTTACCAATTGCGTCGATCGCAATCTGCATCCGGTCTTTGAAGGTTTTGCTTGAGGCAGTGATCACCGGAACGGGGACAATGGCATTATCAGCAATCGCGGACACTGGCATGTCTTCGGCTTGCGCACCCCAACTCTTGTTCGGTTGCGCTCCCATCTCAAACACCAACTCGCCGCCATCCATTATTGTTTTGTGTGTGATATATGATTTGCGGTAAGCCGCGCCATTCAACGTAGCTGACTGGATGTAGATATTCCGTGCAGAAACACCCCGCGCCTTAACAACAAACTTCTTTCCTGACTCGAGATTGAATCGTATCTCCGGAAACAACGGAGTGCCGATGGCATAAACCGGAGAGCCCGGTGTCACGGAATAGAATCCCGCTGCGCTTAGGACATACCACGCCGACATTTGGCCGCAATCTTCGTTGCCGATCAGACCATCAGGAGCGACCTTATAAAACTTGTCCAAAATCTGTCTTACGCGGAACTGAGTCTTCCATGGGGCGCCGGCAAAGTTATAGAGATACGCCATGTGATGGCTTGGTTCATTTCCATGAGCGTACTGGCCCATCAAACCAGTGATGTCCGCTTGTTCGCGGCCCGTGGTTGAACCTTCAGCTGCAAACATCTCGTCGAGCTTCTTAACAAACTTCTCTTGGCCTCCCATTAAAGTGACAAGCCCCGAGATATCCTGAGGCACAAAGAAACTGTATTGCCATGAGTTTGCTTCAGTGAAACTAAAACTCACCTCACGTGGATCAAACGGCCGTAGCCATCCGCCATTCGATCGGGGTCGCATGAAGCCCGTTTCAGCGTCGAATACATTCTTGTAGAACTGCGCGCGTCGGAGGTAATGACGATAGTCATCGGTGTGACCCAACAACCGTGCTACTTCGGCAATGCACCAATCATCGTAAGCGTATTCGAGGCTTCTGGAGGCAGATTCTCTTTCCTCTTCCATGCCGATGTAGCCATGGTCTTTATAGCTGTCGAGGCCGAACCTATTATCTTCAGCGCTGCGCTTCATCGCTTCAAACGCTTTCTGCAAAGCAAACCCGCGAATTTGTTTGGTTGCTGCATCGGCGATTACGGATACTGCGTGATAGCCGATCATCGTATCGGTCTCGTTCGCGGCAAGTTCCCAGACTGGTAATCGCCCGCCCTGTTCGTATTGCGCAAGAAATGTCTTGATGAAATCGACTGTCCGTTTTTGATCGATAATCGTGTAGAGCGGGTGCGTCGCTCGAAATGTGTCCCACAGTGAAAAGACCGTGTAATTCTCAAATCCATCAGCTCGATGCTGTTTGAAATCCCGACCTCGATACTGGCCATCGACGTCCATGAACAGATTTGGCGCAATCATGCTGTGGTAAAGTGCGGTGTAGAAATTCTTAAGCTGCTCCTCGCTGCCACCCGACAGCTGCACCTTTGCCAACTCTGACTCCCAGGCTTCGTTTGCTGACCGACGGAACTTATCAAAATCCCAGTCCCTGGCTTCTGCCGCCAAGTTCTTCAATGCTCCGTCAGTACTGGTTGCCGATATGCCCACTTTCACAACCAGTGGTTGACCAGAGTTAGCCTTGAACTGAAAGAAAGCTTTGACGTTTTTTCCACTCGCCTCTCGAAGACCCAGTGATTGACGTTCGTCAACGGCTATTCCAAATCGGATAAACGGTTGTGAGAATTCGGCAGCAAAGAAAACTACTTGGTCCTTGGCCCAAGCTTCAGACCTCCGCCATCCAATCACAGTGCTACTTCCGGTGATACGTATTCCCGAGTCGATAACCTTGTCGCGGTGTGTCAGATCCAGAATGACATTCGCATCGGTATTGCCGAGATACCAATAACGATGTATTCCCACTCTTCGTGTGGCCGTAAGCTGGACGAGGATATTGTCATCATCTAGCTTGACGGAATAGTAACCCGGTGAGGCGGTTTCGTTCCGATGATCGAATCGTGACGCATAGCCTTTAACGGGATCCTTCCCGTCCAGCGCATTCAGATGAATATCGCCGGCGGTGGGCATAAATAGAATGTCACCGTAATCAGAAATGCCTGTCCCGCTCAGGTGGGTGTGACTGAAGCCATAGATGACGCGGTCGGAATAATGGTAGCCAGAGCATCCATCCCAACCGGTGAGCCGTGTGTCTGGACTAAGCTGGACCATCCCGAAAGGCATAGTCGCACCGGGATAGGTGTGACCATGGCCGCCGGTGCCGATGAATGGATCGACGTAGCGAGTGAGTCTTTGTTGGGCTGAAAGTGTTAACGGAAGAAAAAACCATCCACAGATTACGCAGATTACACAGATTCCGAACCGCAACTGAGAAGTTGAGTCACTCAGCAGCGGTAGACTAGATGCTTTGGTTGCTAGTTTCTCAATCTGTTTGCGGAATTCGCGAATGGTTTTCCTAAGTGTCAAATGAGAAATGTCAAATGATATATGACCAATGATTCCTGCTCCCGCGTGCTGCTCCTGCTCCTGATTTACGGCGTATCAGTCGCACGATACTTCTCTTTCTCCTTCTCTCTTTGCAGATAAGGAATTCCTTTTTCCATCCATTCTGGTTCGGGCGCGCCTTTCAGAAAATGATCGAAGAATTCCTGAAGTCTTCGAGTGTAATCCTTCTGGTTGATCCGCTTGCGTAAGCCGTGCTTCTCACCGTTGTAACTAAACAGGTACGCCTCTTTGCCAAGCCGCCTCAATGCAAGATAGAACTCGATTCCCTGATACCACGGCACTGCATCGTCTTCATCGTTATGGATCATGAGGAGCGGCGTCTGAACCCGATCAGCACGAAACACAGGTGAGTTGTCGAGGAACCGTAACGGATACTCCCAAAGACTCCCTCCAATGCGCGATTGCGTTCGTTCGTACTGAAACTGTCGTGGCAGACCTGTTCCCCAGCGAATGCCGCTGTATGCGCTCGTCATGTTCGACACTAAGGCTCCAGGTGCTGCGGCGCGGAAACGATTGGTCTGCGTCACCATGTAGGCGATCTGATAGCCACCCCAGCTGTGGCCTTGAATGCCAATGGCTTTCTCATCAACAAACCCTTTGTCGGCCACCGCCTGAATCGCCGGCAATACGCATTTCAGGGCGCTCGGACCCGGATAACCAACCGTATACGCAATGTCAGGCATTAAGATCAGATAGTCGTTACTGACGTAGTAGGTAGGATTAATTGAGGTTCCCGGTCCAGGACTGCGGAAGGCATGCAAACCTTGCGTTAGCCGCTCGTAGATATACACGAGCATTGGATACTTGCGCTTTGGATCGAAGTTTTCCGGCTTCAACAGGATGGCTTTTAGCGCTATACCATCGGTACTCTTGAATGCAACCAGCTCCGCGGTTCCCCATTTGAACTTCTCTCGCTGAGCGTCGCCATTACTGACTTTCTTGAGATCCTTGAAACTTGTATTCGCGACCCATAGATCCGGAAACTCATCAAAGCGCGACGCTGAAAACATTAGTACATCAGCGTCGCGGGCCTTGGTTGGATTGTTGAAATCCTTGGCACCCATCAAAAGCTTCTCCGGCAGGCCACCCCCAATTTTGTCGCGATAAAACCCTGAGTCACGCGTTTCTTCATTATCGGCGTGAAGCAACAATGGTTTGGCCGGATCAATCGAACGTTCTTTCGGGTCGAGTCGCACGTAGCGAAACGCAATCTTCTCTTTTCGACCAAGACCGTCTGTCAGCAGTTTCGCAGCACTTCCATCCGGAGCTACTTGCCAGATATCAAAACGATCGTAGATCAACACATCGTGATCGTCTTTTGTCCAACCGGCAATTCCATATGATCCGGGCGTCGAGGGAGTGTCGTTTTCTTCGTTGAAGAACGATACGGCCAGACTTCGCGTGAGATTAACGACACGACCATCTGCGATTGAGTATGAGTTCCAATCTTTTCCGTCAAAGAAAATCGCGTATCTGCCGTTGGGTGAAAGTGAGTAAGACGAACGTTGTTTCGTCACAATTAGTTTTCTGCTTCCATCCGAGGTGTTTACAAGGTAGAAATCGTTGAAACCTGGATCGTAATCAGCCATCACGCGATAACGCCGATTGTCAGTGCCAATCGCTACACGGCCGTCATTGGACGGCGAGATGCTCTCCATAGTTTCGTCGGCAAGTTGGACCAACTTTTTGTTGGCGATGTCATACACTGCGCGAAACGACTTATTTCTTTCCTGTTCCGCGCGCACTTTTTGGATCGGCTGAACATAATCGTCCTTCCAGTGCCACAGATCTACTAGCACCCTTTCGTCTGCCGGTACGTCCTCGTCTGAGTTCTTTTCAGGTTCGGGTGGAGGCGCAGTTCCGAAAAACAATCGACTGCCATCGAGTGAAAATCCCAAGTTGGCCTTGTCACTTATCACGAATTCTTTTTTTAAACCGGGTGAGACATTTGAAGCGATCTCTATCGCTCCAGGCTGAGCGGATCCACCTCGCGTCCAGTAGTAGACTTTGAATTTCGGTTGCTTCGAACCCGCATCGTCCCGATCGCTAATGAAAGCAAGTTGGTTATTGTCCTCGTCCCAAGTCAGTTTTTGGTATTTACCTTTGCCCCGTAATAGCTCGACGCGATTGCTGTCGCCTTGGGTGTTGACGGCGTAAACGCCGTTCGTGTCCTCTGCTCGCGACGCGACTGCAAATACAAGAGACTTGGCATCCTTCGTGAGCGAATAGTCAAGGACATCGCTAAAAGTCGACTGCGTCCCGGCTGTCATATTTCGCAAGATCAAATCGCTTCCGTATTCCTTTTTCTTTTGTCCACGTGCAGGTTGGCGACCCGTATCGCCACCAGATTGAGGTTCTCTGGTGCTGTTCTCTGTCGTGCCTGGACCTGCGGTCGATTGCGATGTTGAATTCGTGCTGCTTGTTTCGCGATTGCCGGCCGGCTTCCCTTCCGGCTTGGGCTCGAGCAAATAGGCTATAAAGCCGGAGCCGTCTTCGGGCACTTGAAAGTTTTTTACCTTCTCGATTCGCGTCACGGTTCCATTCGAGAGGTCCATTATTCCCATGCCGTTCTTCGGCATGTCCTCGGGTTTCTTCTTGTCCTTTTTTGCCTTACTAACATCGGCTTTGAGTGGCTCAATTGAAAAGATCAGGTACTTGCTATCAGCAGTAAATATTGGTCGCACCAGACGCGCTTGAGCCGCTTGAAATTCAGCTATGTTTGCGCCGGGATCATCTGGAGGTGGAATTGGCGGTCGATAGCCACGCGGAGCTCGCCACTCAACACCGCTGGCAATGTTTCGAACGACGACTTCTCCATCGCCATCCTGCGGCAAGAACGCATAACCGATGAATTTTCCATCACGTGAAATTTGGGGTGCCTGTATAGAACGCCAGGAATCGTAGTCCTGATGAGTTATCGGACGCTTGGCAGCGTTCTGTTGAGTTTTGTCGAAGAACGCGACTGCGCTGCTGGTCGGCCAACAGGTGAGAACCGAAAGAGACACTGCAAGCGCGCAGAACAGCAGAATTGTTCGTCGACGTAGAAGGGATCGTGTAAACACTTTTCCCGAGTGTTTCATAGGTCACCTCGCAAATTGTCAGATTATTCCAAGGACGGCGCGCTAAGTCTTAACTTGTCGAAGGCGGAAGTCGAGAAGTGAGGAAACATGGTTACCGGATCCTGTCGGTCTGTAATTGTCCCGCTGACTGGCGACCAGTTTCTGTACCGCTCAAACTAAAGTATTGACCGCTCGAAATCCGGCGGGCTAGTATTCCTCTGGCGGTTCCACACATCGGAACGACGGAAAACCGCCACTTCCGACTCAGAGTTCGCATTGGCCCACCCACCTGGCCAAAAATCCCAAAAAATCAACGAGATTCGCCCACTTGAATAGGACAGGATATGAGCGCACAACCTGAGATATGGCGTGTCAGCACGGTCGAAGGGGTTTTCGAGACTGACCTTGAAACGCTTAAACAATGGATAGCCGAGGGCTGCGTCCTACCGACTGATAAGGTCAGCAAAGGGTCCCTCAATTGGATCGACGCCGGCCGTGCACCCATGTTAAAAGCCGCGTTCGCGGGTGACTTTACGCCCCAACCACCGCCCCAGGTAGCACCTGAACCGGCGAACGATTGGCAAGCTCCGCCTCCTTTCGAGGACTCGAGCACCGCTGAACCGGATAACGGCTGGGCACGACAAGACACTTATCGTTCACACGAAGACTTTGCTGAACCCTCGACTACGTGTCACAACCATCCAGAAGCTCCGGCCTATTACATCTGTCGGATGTGTGCGGCCACTTGGTGTCAAGCCTGCCCACAACTTGTAAGCGGCAAAATTCCGCTATGTCCTTCGTGCGGAGATCTGTGCAAGCTCTATAGTGATCTGACAACCAAAGCAGCTCAAACCGAATATCAGAGTTCCGGATTCGGCTTCGCCGATTTTGGAACGGCGATCCGTTATCCATTTCAGCACAAGGCAGCGCTAATTGGCGGCGCGCTCATTTACGGCCTCTTGCTGCTCGCTGGCCTTCGCGGAACGCTTGTGGCATGGATGATCATGTTTGGATGTATCTCGCACGTTATTAGTCAGGTCGCGTGGGGCCGGTTGAATCGTAGCTTTATGCCCGACTTCAGCGCTTTTTCGATGTGGGACGACCTGGTCATGCCAATTTTTCTCGGGGTTGGCATCACGATCGTGACGTGGGGACCAATCATCGCATTGGTTCTCGCTTTATTTTTCGGCGTGTTCAAAGGACCAGAATTGCCGACCAGGGTTGCGGGCCATGGAGCAGTCGCCGAAAGCTCTGGGCCAACAGGAGACGACCTCGCTGTGCTAACGGATCCGAATGCTGATCCAAAGAAACTGGAAGAAGCAACCAAGAAGTTGGACCAACTTCGGCCCGGACATCAGATTGCGCAGGAAGCTGAACGATCCAAAAGTGAAAATGAACCTGGCGCTGCGCTGCAGATGCTCTTGCCGTATCTCGGTGCGGGCCTTCTGCTGATGGTGTTGTTACTGATGGGACTTGTGTGGGCACTCTTCTACTACCCAATGGCACTCACCGTCGCTGGATACACACAGAGTTTTGTGTCAGTAGTAAACCCGCTCGTGGGACTCGATACGATCCGGAGG
>DATBSH010000184.1:0-4954 GCA_036559885.1 Pyrinomonadaceae bacterium | reverse complement strand
GTCAGCCTGCTTTTGCTACGATGCAAGTCTGATCTCGGTTGCTTGATTGCTTCATTTGCTAGCAGGTGCGCAGTTCGATTACGCCTCCTGTTCTGCACAAACCAACGGTAGCTTTCATAACCCCAAGGTCGGCGGTTCGATTCCGGCCCCCCCGCCACCAATCCTTTCAACCACTTACAGCGATCTGACTAGCGAACCACGTACATTGAGCAGCTTTCGCTAGTGGGACTAGTGTGTGACCCCGTACCCATGTTCGGCTCTGAAGGTGGGATGTGGATTGGATATCGTCTAACAGATCGGGGCCGTGCACTCGCGGCCTCAGAGGTCGATCTGCGAAGAGCAGTTGCCGAGCTTACCGGGGGACCGAAGACAGAGGTTTCCGAAGCCGTTGCGTTGCTCCAAAGCGAATGTCAACAGGCACCGATCAACGAGATATACCGTGAAGACTTTTAAAAAACCCTTGATGAGATCCGTATTTGCTTTGACGAGGGTTGCTACATCGCTGCGATTGGCCTGTCTGGAAAGATTCTCGAAGTATGCCTGAAGGAAGTGTTGCTTCGGCACGATGTTCAGTACGACCCAAACGCAATGGTAGGCACTCTTATCAAGTCTATCAGGGAGCGTGTTCCAACTGAGTATATAGATCCAACTCTGATGAACGTCGTCAATATCATCACCACCAGTCGCAATACTGCGTTGCACGCCAAAGAAAGAATTCCTATACCATCACGTGATCAAGCCATAATGGTCATTTTCGCCACTCGTGATGTGGTTCGTCGCAACCTGAGCCATCTCAGCCCAGCTAACGAATGAAGACGGTCTATCCCCTGTCCGTCATCTATTTCCGCAAGCCGATGCCGGTACTGCCTTCGCCCAGCTTGCCTTGTCTCGTTAGGCTATCAATCGCTGCATTGATTGCCTCGTCCAGAATTGGACCAGTTCTGTTGAAGCCGAAGACGCTTCGAACTTCGCTCACCAGCTGAGTTGGTGCGAAGGTATGCCCCTTTGAAAGGATGGCGATGACCGCCTCCTCGTACTCTTCAGGAGCTATACGATCTCCAGGTATCCTGGTTCCTGATCTTGACCTGAAGTTGCATTGGCCTTCGGCGGAGATGCTCCAGTAGAAATCGCCTTTTCGGTGGATGATTCTCCCGCGTTCCACCGATTCGCAAGCGATCAAAATACGCGCTTGAATTCGTTGACCAGCCTTGAACCCCCACAAATTAGCCACACGACTGAGAAGATCGATCTTATGAATTGGTGATTCAGTTTCAACCACGAGAACAACTGCCTTGACGAGATCGCCGAGCGGGACGGCAAAGAAGTTTGCGGTAACATAGAAACCATCGCTCGGAGCAAAAACATAAGGCGGGGCAACCGGTCGCTGATAGGCCTCGCTATTGAGAGCGGTCTCGCGGATCGCTGCTTCTTGCTTTCTAAGTTGCTCTTCCTCCTCAGCACTGGCCGCAGTTTCCTTCTCCACCCGCTCCCGTGCTTCACGTTCAGCGATGGCTTCATCCTGAGCATGCTTTCGAGCCTCTTCAATAAGAGATAAAAGTCTCTGAATCTGACCTTGTCTATCCTTGAACCAGTCGGTCGACCACACTCGGTGTATTGTCCAACCACGAGCTTCCAGCACTTGCTGCCGCAAACGATCGCGGTCTCGAGCTGTCTCGGATGCGTGATAGGCGACACCGTCACATTCAATCCCGCACAGGAAGCGTCCAGGGCTAGCCTCGTCGAGAACACCCAAATCAATCCTATAACCGGCAACTCCCACTTGCGGCACAACATTCAACCCTCGGCGCGTCAGTTCAGTAAGCACGTCCTGTTCGAGCGGAGAATCCGTGTCGGCTTTAGCACTGGCGATAGTGCTTTCGAGGTGCCCGCGTTCCGCGTACAACAGGAACTCTCGAAGCAAGCGCGGCCCGCTGGAACTAGCTGCGGCTGGGTTGATGTCGTCACCTTTAATTGAGGAAAACACCCGCATGCAATTCCGCGCGCGCGTGGTTAACACGTTGAGTCTGCGCCATCCATTTTCCGCGTTGAGCGGCCCAAAGTTATATCGGAGCCTTCCGTCGATTGCTTTTGCGTAGGTCACGCTAAGGAAAATTACATCCCGTTCGTCCCCCTGAATGTTCTCCAGGTTTTTTACGAAGAAGTGTTCATGGATACCTCGGGCAAAGAATGGATCAATCTTCGGATCGTCACGACGACGTTGTTCCAATTCGTCCTGAATAGCGAGCTGCTGTCGCAGATTGAAAGTGCCAACTCCGAGAGACTGCGCTTTCTGGCCCTTCTCTTGCCGATCAAGTTGCTCCTTTGCAAACAGCACTACTGCGTCCGCGACCCGCCGAGCCTCAATCTGATTCAATCCTTTACCCTCGTAGACTCCATTCTGAACGAACTCAAATTGAAGACCGTTGCGGACGGTCCCAGTTTCAATACTTGGAAAGGTATAGAGATCTGCATCGTAGAAGCTCACATTCGAAAAGGTGATTAAGGACTCGTGCGTACTTCGGTAGTGCCACTTTAATCGACTTTGCGCCGCACCGGCGGCCATAAAATCTTCGAGAATACTTTCCGAATCCTCGTACATTGGTGTTCCATCATCTGCAAGAGTGGCGTTTACCTGGCCACTGTTTACGAGGAAAAAGTTCGTTGGCGGCAATTGTTTTGGGTCGCCGACAACCACCAGCTGACCTGCTCGACCTATAGCACCAACGGCGTCTTCAGGGGGTAGCTGCGATGCCTCGTCAAAAATGACCAAATCGAATGAAGGTGCTCCCGCGTCGATGAGTTGCGCTACTGTGAGTGGGCTCATCATGAAGCACGGCTTAATCGCGCGAATGGCAGCGCCAGCCAGCTTCATCGTGCGGCGTAAAGGAGCGTGCTTTCTTTGCCGCGCCATCTCTTTCCGAAGATGAGGAAGACCTTCGGCGATATTCTCCTGTAGCAGCGTGTGCTGAACACGATCGCGGAGCATGCTGACCAGCGCCGCGCGATTTTCAAGCAACACTCGTTGGTCCAGCTGTTGAAACTCCTGGACTCGCTGTTCATGGGTGAGTGTATTGAACTTGGCGAGTGGTTGCCTCTGCTGCACGACATGCGACAGCCATTTGGCGTAAAAGGCTCGCAAAAAGGCTGCGGAGAGATCCCTAAATGAGACCTCTCCAGAAAGCGCTACCGGCAATATCTCTCCTGCAAGACCATCTTGAACCGTCACTTTCGCGGTTTCGAATGCAGCCCATTGAGGACCTTGAACAACATTCTCAGCGATTGATGCGGCGCGCAGTCGTATCTGCTCAAGCGTGTAAACCTCCAGATGGTCCTCAGGCCAACCCAAAGATTTGCCTAGTTCGCGGAGGGCATTCCTCGCTTTGTCTGAATCTTCTTTGAGGCTCTCTACATCTGCAACGTCCGGCTCTGCGTTTGATGCACGGTCGAAGATCTTCGAATCGATTCCATTCTTGACGCACAGTCCGCGGAATTGAACCACCCACTGAACGTAGGTTGTCAGGACGTCCCATGAAGACCGTTCGCCAAGCCAAAGCGCTCCGAACAGCTTTCGTCCTACTTCACCTGAGTTTGAGATTACAGTGCGTTGAGCCAGCAGACGCTCTACAGTTTCCATCTCATTCGCCTGATCAATAATCGAACCTTGAAATGAAGGAAGCCGGTAGGCCTGCCAACGTTTCTTGATAGAGCGATAGCGACCGTCAAGGAAAGAAAGAAAGCTAAGCATGCTTTTGGATTTCTTCTGAACGTATGCAATGTCCTCGGCATGACTCTGGTCGACGACATCGCTTTTGAAATAGCTTTCAACGTGACCCTTTAGCCGACAGAGCTCTCTACCTCGCTCGATTAGCTCCGTAGCCTCAGCGGGTGGAGCATTCCAAGCTTCACTATTCAAAACGTCAATTGGAGCACCGGGCGAACGCTGCATCGTTCGAGCGACCTCGACGGCTGTATCCACATCGTCGAACGTGCGCAATGCTGGAAAGCCATAGTTGTTCTCAACAGTTCGGGCAAGCGCTAACAACTCTCCAATGCGCATGTCCAGATCGCGAGCCACATCCTGGATGTCTTGAAGATCGTCCTCTGAATAAAACGTTTTCGTGCTGTCTCGCCATGCGTGCTCTGCGGGCGTGCCAATCGGAATCGAAGTTGCCGCGAGATCCTCAAGATCCCGAAGTGTTTGATCTAGTTGCTCCAAGCTTACATTCTCGAATGCGCCTGAATACTTAAGACGAGGTGCTCCCAAGACTCGGCCAAGTTCGCCGTAAGCCCGAAACGGAGAAATGCCAATCGATCCATAGGGCGTGTGAACAGCCTGGACGTATTCGGAAAGCGTATTGCGGACTTGCGGGAGTCGCTGTGTCGAAACCGTCGGCGCGGCCACTCCTTGTAGTGACGCGTCTAGCGCTGCAGCCAGTTCCTTCATAACGGTTCGTTTGTTAGCCTTTGTCGAATGCAATTCGAGGCATGCTTCTCCAAGCCCAGCTTGAACAATGCGGCTGTGAACAACATCGAGCGCGGCCATTTTTTCGGCGACGAACAACACGGACTTACCAACCGCGAGTGCCTGAGCGATCAGGTTCGTAATTGTCTGAGACTTCCCGGTCCCTGGTGGGCCCTCAACCACTAGATCGTAGTTGCGCGAGCAGGCTGCGATCGCCCGCAGCTGGCTTGAGTCAGCATCTACTACCTGAAAAGTAGTTTCCGGGGAGAACGCCAGATCAAGTTCCATGGAGCGAACGTCATTGGGCAATCCTGCGACTTGAGAGCCGGATCGCAAGACGAGTTGTCTTAGTAAGCGATGAAGTGAAAAGCGCTCGGAGTTCGCTTCCAGGTCCTTGTACATCACGAACTTTTGAAAAGAGAACAGGCCCAGATAGATGTCCGTTTTGACTGACCAATCTTTTCTGTTTTCGATGCGCTCCGACACTGACGT
>DATBSH010000183.1:0-10470 GCA_036559885.1 Pyrinomonadaceae bacterium | reverse complement strand
GACTAACCTTAGCCGCCTTACCTCGCAGTGTGAATAGGCTGAACGATTTTTGGGTACGGTTGTATCTAAGTTTTAGTAAGCGCAGCGCAAGGTTAGCTTTACAAAACTGCCTCGCTAACCAACCTCATACTGGAAGCGCTGAGGAGGCGCTTCTTCCATCGGGTCTCAACCTAGTAAAAAGCCCGGTGGTCCAAAAGTCAAAATTCCTTTCGTATCCATGAGTTAGCGATTCAACGTAGTTGCAACGCTAGTATCAATCAGGCACCGTCCAGCTTGGCTGAAGAAGCCTCTTCAAAGGAGGAATTCCCATGACCTACATCTCGAAAAGAAACAGAAGGCGCGAAAGAGAAGCATATCAGGCTCAGCAAAACCGACGAGAAATAGTAGCAGCACAACTGAGCAGACGGGAGATGATGCAAATGGGTCTACTCACCGGCGCGGGTTTTCTCATTCCCAAGAAAGGCCTTAGCGCCCATCCGATTACCCGATCAGGTTTCGTGTTGCCAGATGAAATCTGCCAGAGTCCAGCCACGTCGGCGTTCACTGAGGCGTTCACGCCGATGCAGGTCAAGCGGCCGGAAACTTCACCGCTTAACCCTACCCCGATGATCGCCCCAAACAACGCCGCTGGAGAAGGTCGCACGCGCTCTCATCAAGTGGTGACAAGTCCGTTTCCACCCACGAAACAATATCGGATTGTGCAACAGGCGGCGGCACTCAGAGTGCACCAGAGCCTTCCCTTGCAGACGCTTTGGACCTTCGACGGGAAGAGTCCCGGGCCGCTTTACGTGGCGAGGTATGGGGAGCCAATCATAGTTCGCAACGTGAATGCCTTGCCAGCCAACAATGGTGGTTTTGGGAAGAACGAAGTAAGCACACACTTGCACAACGGCCATACGCCATCGGAGAGCGATGGTTTTCCCTGCGACTTCTTTCCGAATCCCCAGTTTCCAAACTCTACCTTCTATGACCAGTACTATCCCAACGTGTTGGCTGGGTTTGCTTCGACCCATTCGCCCACCGGCGACATAAACGAAGCGATGAGCTCATTGTGGTACCACGATCATCGAGTCGACTTTACGGCCCAGAACGTCTACAAGGGACTAGCCGGAATGTATAACCTGTACAATGACTTCGATACCGGCAATGAGAATACGGGGACGGGGTTCCGGCTTCCTGCCGTTCCTAACCCTACCAACGTTGTCCCTGATTTCGACGTTAACATGCTGTTTGCTGACCGGTGCTTTGACCAGAATGGCCTTTTGTTCTTCGATCTGTTCAATCTCGATGGAATCCTCGGAGACAAATTCCTTGTAAATGGAAAGATTCAACCTGTCATGCACGTCCACCCGCGCAGATATCGCTTCCGCTGGCTTAATGGCGGGCCTTCGCGCTTCTACCAGTTCTTCATCACCGACCTAACAAACCTGAACGCCCATAACATGTTTTGGCAGATCTCCAACGACGGAAACCTCCTACCAAATCCGGTGAACGTCGAGAGCGTGCGCCTCGGCGTCGCAGAGCGGGCCGACGTGATCATCGATTTTGCGCCCCTCGCAGGCAAGACGCTCTACATCGAAAATCGATTGGAGCAGACCGACGGGCGCGGGCCAACTGGCAATGTTCTGGCCGCTGGTCAGGGGAACCGGGTGCTTCAGTTCGTTGTCGATCTTCCGACCGTGGCAGACAACAGCGTGAACCCAGCTACCAATCCACACTTTTACGATCTACCCAGTACGGCAGGTAATGCGAGAGTAACGCGGACGTTCAAATTTGAAAGAGGCAACGGCCAGTGGCAGATCAACGGACAATTCATGGATTGCAATCAGATTCGTTTCGCGGTTCAGCAGAACACAATCGAGCATTGGATTCTGCAGAACAGCTCAGGCGGCTGGCAGCATCCCATTCATATACACTTTGAGGAGTTCCAGACGTTGTCGATCAACGGATCGCCGCCTTCAAGTAGCCCTCTCGTCCAAACAGGTAGAAAAGATGTGATCAGGCTGGAGCACAATACCGAGGTCGAACTCTTTTTCCGCTTCCGCGATTTTCTTGGACGCTATCCAATGCACTGTCACAACACGGTCCATGAAGACCACGCGATGATGCTGAGGTTCGATATCGCTACCGTGGGAGACACGAAGCAAAACCCGTAGTTGGAAGCGCATAAGTGCACTCCGGGAACATATAGAAACCGCAAGGCGAGGCATGAGAAAGGAGATCCCAAACATGAAGAGCCTTAGTAGAAGAAAGATGCTGGGGATCATTGGCATCGCGCCGCTGGCAACCGGGTTTGTAGGGCAGGCATATAGTCAAGACTCTAACCCGAACGGAATCTCGTCCCGCGAGATGATCAGGCAGCGTTATTTCCCCAACTTGGTACTGACCACGCACGAGAACAAAAAGGTCCGCTTTTACGATGACCTGATCAAAGACAAGATCGTGCTCATCAACATGATGTATGCAAAGTGTGAAGGGATCTGCATGCCTGTCACCAGGAATCTTCGGAAGGTCCAGCAAATGCTGGGGGACCGAGTGGGTCGGGATATTTTCTTCTATTCCCTCTCACTCAAGCCCGCGGAAGACACACCAATGATGCTCAAGCATTATGCCGAAATGCATCACGTCGGACCCGGTTGGCTGTTCCTAACCGGCGACCCCAGCGACCTTGAGCGACTGCGTCAGAAACTCGGATTCACCAATCCGGACCCGAAGTTGGACGCGGACAAGTCGCAGCACATCGGAATGGTGCGATACGGAAACGAAGCACTACAATTGTGGGCAGCCTGCCCGGGGATGGCTAATCCAAGCTGGATTGTCGAGTCGGTCTCGTGGGTAGATTGGCCAAAAACGCGCCCAGCCGTTGTCGCTCCGGGCGAGAAGGGAGAACGGAAATGAAATCGAATATCCCAGGGAAAGTTTTGCTCATCACTCTGCTCCTGGCATTTTCCGCGCCGCTTGGGATCGCCCAGACGGCTACTACTGACGCGACCACAGTCACGACGTCCCAAACCACCTCGTTCTCCGTCGGCCAAGGACCGGAAGCAGTGGCCTTTGATGGAACCAACATTTGGGTGGCTAACCAGTTCAGCAACACCCTAACTAAAGTAAGGGTCAGCGACGGGGCCGTCCTTGGCACGTATTCCGTGGGAAAGCGCCCGGTCGCGCTGATCTTCGACGGCACAAACATTTGGGTGGCGAACTTCCTTAGTGATAGCGTCACCAAACTTCGAGCCAGCGATGGCCTAACCCTCGGAAGCTACGCAGCGGGAGATGGGCCTGGAGGACTGGCCTTCGACAAGACAAACATCTGGGTTGCGAACCGAAATAGCAATGACGTGACAAAGCTCCGGGCGAGTGATGGTTTCAAGCTTGGGACCTTCGCGGTTGGCACTCGCCCGCTCGCGCTGGCTTTTGACGGCGCCAATATCTGGGTGACCAACAATAAAAGCAACACGGTAACCGAGCTTCAGGCGAGCGATGGCAGCGTGCTCGGCACGTATACAGTCGGAAAAGGACCATTTGGTGTCGCCTTTGACGGTACCAGCATCTGGGTCGCCAACTTTTTCAGTAAGACCGTAATGAAACTGGCCGTCAACGGCACTGTGGTCAGTAATGTCGCTGTTGGTGATGGTCCGGCCGGGATGACGTATGCCGGTGGATACGTCTGGGTAGCAAACAACGGCAGTAATACCGTTTCCAAACTTGAGCCGAGCGCAGGTTCCGTGGTCGGCACCTTTGCAGTGAGCAGGGGCCCATTCGGTGTGGTCTTCGACGGGAGCAACATCTGGGTGGCTAGTATGGGCGCCGGCACGGTTTCGAAGATAAGACCAGCGAATAACTTCTCAACTGTGCCTTGAACGAGGCCAACTTCCCATCGGACTAACGAGAAGTTTCTTGCGAAAATTGAAACGACGAATCTTTTTTTGAAAACCTACAACTTGAATGATTGTAGATTGCGCGAGGCAACAGCCGATTTCTTAGATTTCTAATTCGTCTTTTACATCGCTCGGCTGTTTCAGGAGGCAATCATTCATGTCATGTAGTCGTTACGTAAGAGTCCTGTCTACCATGACTGCTTTCCAATAAAGTTCGCCTGATTCGAGAAAGAACTGCTTACTGCTAAATTCAGGCTATGCCCTTTCCGTCATTCTCAATGTCTACAGCAACCCAAACAACATGGTCTTGGTATATCTGAGACTAAAGTCCCTTCACTTTCCAATCAGGTAACTTGCTGGTGACAAACTCCATAGCTGTACCGCTTCTGCCGAACGAGCTTTGATCTCCCAAAAGAGTTGGAACACCAATTTCATTTAATGACCGAACCCACAAATTCTCGTCGGCTTGCGTGAAGTGAAAACGCAGGCGTTGAGAGGCTTGCTGAATGAGCACTCATTCAGTATCATTTCAAGCCTCGCGTGCGGGCGGTTTCTTAATCCCAAGACCGCGTACGAATGGAGGCTTTAGCGGTGTCGCAAACGGTAGTAAGGAAAGCTCACTCCCCCGATAGTCAAAGGATTACAAGTCCAATGAAGCGTATTGAAAAGGCGGCGGTTCTTGGCGCCGGCACGATGGGGGCGCAGATTGCGGCGCATTTCGCTAACGCCGGGATACCCACCTTACTTCTCGATATCCCGCCCCGCGAACTATCTCCCGACGAGCAGGCAAAGGGATTAACTCTTCAATCAACCGAAGTGCGCAACCGCATTGCTCGCACCGGGCTAGAGGCTGCAAAGAAGGCCAAACCAGCTGCGTTCTTCATTCCTGAAATGGCGTCTTTGGTTACCGTCGGAAACTTTGATGATGACCTCGCAAGACTCAAAGACTGCGATCTGGTCGTCGAGGCTGTAGTCGAGAATCTGGAAATAAAGCGTTCGCTATATGAGCGCGTAGATCAACATCGGAAGCCGGGCTCGATCGTCGCGTCTAATACCAGCGGCATTCCGATTCATCTATTAGCTGAAAGTCGTTCGGAAGATTTTCGGGAGCATTTCCTCGGCGTCCACTTTTTTAATCCGCCACGTTATCTCCACCTGGTAGAAATAATTCGTACGGAGTGGACCAAACCGGAAGTGTCGTGCTTCATGTTTGGCTTTCTCGATCAGCGTCTTGGCAAGGGAGTCGTTCCAGCGAAGGACCGGCCCAACTTCATCGCGAACCGTATCGGCACGTTCGGCGCTCTCTACACGATCAAGACAATGCTGGACGACGGCTATTCGATTGAAGAGGTCGATAAGATTACCGGTCCCGCTGTCGGTCGACCGAAGAGTGCAACGTTCCGAACTTTTGACATCGTTGGGCTCGACGTTTTCGCTCACGTCATTCGCAATCTTCACGAGGCACTACCGGAAGAAGAAGAGCGCTCGATGTTCGTCGCCCCCGAGTTACTGACAAAGATGGTCGAGCGAGGCTTGCTCGGCAACAAGACCAAGAGCGGGTTTTACAAGAAGCAAAAAGGCGAAGGCGATAAGACTGAGATTTGGACGCTCGATACTGCGACGCTCGATTACCGTCCCGCGCAGAAGGTGAAGTTTCCATCGCTCGATGTGGCCAAGAACATCGACGACGCGCGTGAGCGAATTAAGACACTCGTGTGGAGCAAGGATCGCGTCGGCGCTTTTCTCTGGAAGACGCTTTCACGCACTTTGACCTACGCCGCCAACAGAATTCCTGAGATTGCCGATACAGTCGTCGAAGTCGATCGCGCCATGCGTTGGGGCTTCGGTTGGGAAATGGGGCCTTTCGAGGTGTGGGATGCAATCGGCGTTGAAAAATCTATTGCGCGGATGAAGGAAGAGGGTTTGACCGTTCCCGCGAATGTAGAACAAATGCTGGCGAGCGGGTCGACGTCCTTCTACAAAAAAGAAGGAGGCGAACAATTCTATTTCGATTTTGCCAGCGGCAAATATGTACCGCTTGTCGATTCGCCCGGTGTCATTGTCTTGAAGTCCGTAAAAGATCGCACCGGTGTGATCAAAAAGAACGTTGGGGCATCGCTCATCGATATCGGTGACGGCGTCGCCTGTCTTGAATTCCACTCCAAGATGAATGCAATCGGCGGCGACACGCTGCAGATGCTGAAGTTCGCGCTAGGGGAAGTTGAAAAGAACTTCGCCGGACTTGTCATCGGTAATCAAGGTCCAAACTTCTGCGTTGGCGCAAACATCATGTTGATGTTGATGGAGGCCCAGGAAGAGAACTGGGAAGAGCTCGACATGATGGGTCGTGTCTTTCAGCAGGCCACGATGAGTCTACGATACTCACCAAAGCCGGTTGTGGTTGCACCTTTTCAAATGGTGTTTGGCGGCGGCTGCGAGATGGTGCTGCACGCAGATAGGGTCAGGGCCGCGGCTGAGACGTACATTGGACTGGTTGAAGTCGGTGTGGGAATCATTCCTGCTGGTGGCGGCACTAAAGAAATGCTTGTCCGTGCTATGGACGCGATCCCTAAAGGCGCTGACGATGCAGATCCTTTTCCATTTGTGAAGCACGCTTTCGAAACAATTGCGCTCGCGAAGGTTGCGACTTCAGCCGAAGAGGCGCGTTCCTTTGGTTTCCTCTCCGCGGACGACACGATTTCTATGAACGCGGATCGCTTGATCGCGGACGCAAAGAAAGAAGTGTTGTCTTTGGCTGCCAGCGGTTATGTCGCGCCACAACCGCGAACGGATGTCCTCGCGTTGGGTATGCCTGCGTTGGCAACGCTGAAGCTGGGTATTCATCAGATGAAGCGCGCAGGCTACATTTCTGATCATGATGCAGAGATCGGTGTACAACTTGCGCGGATTTTGACTGGAGGCGATCTGAATCATCCAACCCGTGTGTCGGAGCAGTATCTTTTGGATCTAGAGCGCGAGGCGTTTCTTTCGTTGATCGGTACACGGAAGACGCAGGAACGTATGGCGCACATGTTGAAGACGGGAAAGCCGTTAAGAAATTAATTTTGGAGTGCGGCGACTTGTCGCCGCTTTGGTCCGCCGCGTCTCGTCGCGGCTTTAACCGAGTGCGGCAGCAAGTTGCCGCAGGCCAAAGCGCTGAACGCAGGCCAAAGCGCTGACAAGTCAGCGCACTCCAAGGAGTTGAGCACCATGAACGAAGCAGTAATTGTATCCGCAGTTCGCACCGCAGTTGGTAAAGCGCCAAAAGGCACACTCAGAACCACTCGTCCTGACGAGATGGGGGCGGTCGTTATCAAAGAGGCAATTGATCGCGTACATGGCCTTGAGATGAAAGAAATTGAGGATGTCATCATGGGCTGCGCGATGCCGGAAGCTGAACAGGGCATGAATGTCGCACGTGCCGCAGCTATTCGTGCTGGTCTGCCGGTGGAAACAAGCGCGATGACGATTAATCGTTTCTGCTCTTCCGGCTTGCAATCGATTGCGATGGCCGCCGATCGAATTCGCACTGGAGGCGCTGACACGATCGTCGCCGGCGGACTCGAAACGATGTCGATGATCCCGATGGGCGGCCACATCATTCGTCCAAACCCTTATCTAGTCGAGCATTACCCGGACTTTTATCTGAACATGGGATTGGCGACTGAGAATGTTGCGCGCAAGTACGAGATCACACGCGAAGAGCAAGATGAATTCGCTCTTCGGTCTCATCAACGCGCCGCAGCGGCGCTCGATGCCGATAAGTTCAAGGATGAAACGGTACCTTTACATGTAACGTTGGAAGAGCTGGATGAGCGGGGGAAGAAGCAACGACGTGAAGTAGTCTTTGATAAAGACGAAGGTGTTCGTCGCGACACAAGCGCGGAAGGACTAGCGAAGCTCAGGCCCGCATTTCATGTGAAGGGCACGATCACTGCCGGCAATGCTTCACAGATGTCGGACGGCGCAGCTGCGGCGATTGTGATGTCTGACGCGAGAGCAAAGGAGCTTGGAGTGAAGCCGTTGGCGCGTTTTGTTGCTTATGCGACCGCGGGATGCCCGCCGGAAGAGATGGGGATTGGTCCAGTGTTCGCAATTCCGAAGGCGCTAAAACTCGCCGGACTTAAACTCGACGACATCGACGTGATTGAACTGAACGAAGCATTCGCTGCGCAGTCTTTAGCGGTAATAAAAACGTTGGGCCTCAATCCGGAAAAAGTTAACGTGAATGGTGGTGCCATCGCGCTCGGACATCCGCTCGGATGTACCGGCGCAAAGTTGACTGCGAGTATTCTGCGCGAGCTTGAGCGACGCAATGGTCGTTATGGAATGGTGACAATGTGTGTTGGCGGTGGCATGGGCGCTGCCGGAATTTTTGAACGAATCTAGCTTTATGACGGAATCGATGCCAACAGATCAAATCTCAGGTGTCGGAATAGAATCTTGATTTGAAGGAGAGCATTTATGTCAGCCGTAGTCGAAGAACGAAAGCTCATTAAAGGCGGCGCATTCCTCATTGAAGAACGCACGCCTGAAGAGATATTCACACCTGAGGACTTCACAGAAGAACATCGGATGATCGCTGAGACGACACGCCAGTTCATCGATAACGAAGTAAACCCGCGCATCGATGAGCTTGAGAAGCACGATTGGAAGCTTTCCCGCGAACTCATTGGCAAGGCGGCTGAACTCGGATTAGTTGGCGCCAGCATTCCGGAGGAATACGGTGGTCTGGGTCTTGACCAAACCAGCGCAGCACTCATCGGTGAAAATATCGGACGGTCAGCTTCCTTTGCGACGACACTCGGCGCGGAAAGCGGCATTGGCTTGCTGCCAATCGTTTACTTCGCGACGGAGGCTGCTAAGCAGAAGTATCTGCCACGGATTGCCGGAGGCGAACTCGTCACCGCTTACGCATTGACTGAAGCAGGCGCCGGATCAGACGCGATGGCCGGTAAGGCAACGGCGAAGTTAAGTGATGATGGCAAGGAATACATCATCAACGGCGAAAAGATGTGGATTACAAACGGCGGCTTCGCCGACATCTTCATCGTCTTCGCAAAAGTTGATGGTGATAAGTTCAGCGCGTTCATCGTGGAGCGCCAGCCAGGCCTGACTTCCGGTGCAGAAGAGCACAAGATGGGAATCAAAGGGTCGAGCACAACGGCGCTTGTGCTCTCAGACGCGCGAACTCCAGTTGAGAACCTGCTCGGTGAAGTGGGCAAAGGGCACAAGATTGCATTCAACATCTTGAACATTGGTCGTTTCAAGCTCGGTGCGATGTGCGTCGGTGGAATGAAACTGATGGTCAATGAATCGGTACGTTATGCGAATGAGCGACAACAGTTCGGGAAATCAATCTCGTCGTTCGGCGCCATTAAAGCGAAGCTCGGTGAACAAGCGATTCGCACCTGGGTCGGTGAGTCGATGATCTATCGCACGCTGGGAATGATTGAGGCAGGCATTGGTGCAGTCGATTCGAAAGATCTCGACGCGCGTCTGCGTGCAATCGAAGAGTATGCTGCTGAATGCTCAATCATCAAGGTGGCGCTATCAGAGTATTGCGATTACGTCGTTGACGAGATGGTTCAAATCTACGGTGGTTATGGTTACTCCGCTGACTATCCGGCCGAGCGCGCTTACCGCGACTCTCGCATCAATCGCATATTCGAAGGCACAAACGAGATCAATCGCATGTTGATTCCGGGCCGATTGATGAAAAGTGCGCTGAGCGGTCGGCTAGCCTTGCTCCCGGCAGCCCAGGCTTTGATGGATGAAGTGTTGTCGCCGCAAATATCTGGCTTTGATGACGATGACAGCGTTTTGGCCGCCGAACAGAAACTTACCGCCAACGCTAAGAAAGTGGCTTTGATGACACTTGGAACAGCCGCGCAAAAGTTCATGATGAAGCTTGCTGATCAGCAAGAGATTCTGATGGGCATTGCGGATATCATCATGGACACATATGCGATGGAGTCGGCGATCCTGCGCGCACGTAAGCTTGTTGCGAGAAACGGCGAGCAGGCTAGCGAGCGTTATCTCGATATGACGCGTGTGTTCTGCAACGACGCGGTGGAGCGGATCGAAGCGCGGGCGAAGAATACCCTATCGGGAATGGCTGAAGGCGATGAGTTGCGAACGCTTTTGGCTGCGCTGCGACGGTTCACGAAGCTACAGCCGATGAACACGATCGCCGCCCGCCAGCGAATTGCGGATGTGATGATTAAGAAAAATAAGTGGGTGTACTAGAGGCGTTTAGTTTCGAGTGTCCCGAGACCCAGCTTTTTGTACTTTAGTGTTTTCTGTTTAGTACTTTGCATCTGACTTTCTGTGTTTCGTAGCTTTCGGTTTGGTGTCAGTTCGCGGTCTTCTCGGGAGTCTGAGATCACATTTCAGATCTCAGATATCTCAGATCTCAAATTTGAGATCTCAGGCGATTTCAGACGATCTCGTTTCAATCAAAGAAAGCGCGCGACATGGCACTCCTTTGAGCCAACAGGCATATTCAAGTCTGCTTGTTCCTCATCTCTGCCAGCTCCTTGAAAAACGCCTCTCGATCCCGTCTTCTTTCGTCGGCACGCCTGCTCTTTTC
>DATBSH010000182.1:0-22983 GCA_036559885.1 Pyrinomonadaceae bacterium | reverse complement strand
TCTGCCCATAATTCGAGTCGGAAACCTATTTGTGAGGCGATTTCGGTGGTAATGAGTTTCGTGTTTAGTTCGTGTGACTTCGTGGATCGTTCCTTTTGTCACAGAAAACTAAAGACGATCCACGAAGTCACACTAACCAACACGAACCAAAACATTCCTGCCTCGAGCTAGATCCGACTTTTGAGGCAAAGCCATTTACAACATAATATGCATTATCAGACGCAGGGAGTCGGCTTCAGGACTGTTCGAGCGCAGCACCCTGCTGTGGGGTTAAGGGGTTTATCGGCAGGCGCACAGGAAGCTCGCGAGCTTTACGTCGTCGCGTAAGCTAGTTATCGCGATGAAGCATGTGCATAAGCAGCGGATGGCGTGCGCGGCTCGTGACTTTCTGCAGGCTTTTTATGCGAATGACTGAGGTATCTGTCGACAGCCATAGCTGTCTTGCGGCCGTCAGCGATAGCCCAAACCACCAACGATTGGCCCCGTTCCATATCTCCTGCAGCAAAGACTCCCGGAACACTAGTCATCTGATTCTCGTCGACATAAACCGTGCCTCGGTCAGTCAGTCGAACACCGAGCTGAGCTAACAGTCCTTCCTTCTCAGGTCCGATAAAGCCCATTGCCAGCAAAACCAGTTGAGCCGGCCAGGTGCGCTCACTACCGGCTATCTCTTTCGGCGGACTTCCCTTCCAATCGATTTGCTTCGACTGGAGACCTTTCACATTCTTCTGATCATCTGAAATGAATCCTTGGGTGATAACGCAGTACTCTCGCGGATCGCGGCCGAGCACTGCCAGGGCCTCCTGATGAGCGTATTCAGTACGATGAATTTTCGGCCACTGCGGCCACGGATTGGTTACCGCTCGAGCAATTGGAGGTTGCGGCAAGATTTCAAATTGAACCAGGCTGCGACAGCCGTGGCGCAACGCGGTGGCTACGCAATCTGCTCCAGTGTCGCCGCCACCGATAACAATCACGTCTCTGTCTTTAGCTGAAATGTACTTCCCGTCATTGTGATTCGAGTCCAGTAGGCTCTTCGTGTTTGAATGTAGAAACTCCATGGCAAAGTGGATCCCGCTGAGATTTCTATTCTCGACCGCCAAATCGCGAGGTTTCGTCGCTCCACCACAAAGTACGACAGCATCGAAGGTTGAAAGCAACCGGTCAGTGGGATAGTCACGTCCGACTTCCGTATTGGTCAGAAACTGAACGCCCTCCGCGGCCATCAGATCAATTCGCCGTTGAACCAGCTTCTTGTCGAGCTTCATATTAGGAATGCCATACATCAACAATCCGCCGGGACGATCTGCGCGTTCAAAGACTGTCACCAAATGACCTGCTTGGTTTAGTTGGGCGGCACAGGCCAGACCGGCTGGACCTGATCCAATCACGGCCACTTGCCTATTCGTTCTAAACGCCGGCGGCTTAGGAGCAATCCAGCTTTCTTCAAACCCTCGATCCGCGATCGCACACTCGATGGATTTGATGGCCACTGGTACGTTGTCCAATCCTCTTACGCACGATCCTTCACACGGAGCTGGACACACCCTACCAGTGAATTCGGGAAAGTTGTTCGTTTGCACAAGACGCGTTAATGCTTCGCGCCAGTTTGCGTTAGCAACAAGATCATTCCACTCCGGAATCAAGTTATTGAGTGGACATCCCGAGGCAGCTCCATTCAATACAATTCCGGTGTGACAGAACGGAACGCCACAATCCATGCATCGACCGCCTTCTCCACGCAAGACGCTCTCGGATAGGTGTTCATGAAATTCGTCCCAGTCGTGGACGCGCTGCTTAGGTGGTCGCATGTGCAAACTCTAATTCCCTCTTCGACTCTCTTCGCGAGAATTTAGTTCAAACGCAGCCATAGCGGCTTCAGCAACAGAGAGTCCTATGTCTCTTAGCTTCAACTGTGCATCGAGAACGCGTCGATAGTCGTTAGGAATGACGCGAACAATTCGCGGTACAAAATCGTCCCAATTCAAAATGATTTCCTCCGCTTCCCTGCTTCCCGTGTATTCGGCATGACGAAAGATCATGTTCTTAACGAATTCGATCTCCTCTGCGTCACCCAACTCTGTCAGAGTCACCATCGAAAGGTTGCAGCGCCGCCGGAACTGGTTTGACTCGTCGACTACATAAGCAATTCCGCCGGACATTCCCGCAGCGAAGTTTCGACCAGTTGGACCAAGGACCACTACTCTTCCACCAGTCATATACTCGCAGCCGTGGTCACCGATTGCTTGCACTACGACATTCGCTCCGCTGTTGCGGACGCAGAATCGTTCACCGGCCACACCATTGATATAAGCCTCTCCGCTCGTTGCTCCGTAAAACGCGACATTCCCGATGATGACGTTTTCTGCCGCACAGAAAGTAGAGCCAGGCTGAGGTGTTACGATGATTTTTCCCCCGCAAAGACCTTTTCCGATGTAATCGTTAGACTCGCCTTCAAGTGTTAACGTGATTCCCTTCGGCAGAAAGGCTCCGAAACTCTGTCCAGCTGAACCAATGAATTTCAATCGAATAGTGTCGTGCGGCAAACCCGCTGGGCCATATTCTTTAGTAACCTCGGATCCGAGCATGGTCCCGACTGCACGGTCGACGTTTCGTATCTCCATCGTTGCACTGACGGCCTCACCGCGTTCGAGTGCTGGGGCACACAAATGGAGGAGAACGCGGCGGTCGACTGTCTCAACAGTTCGGTCCTCCTGAATCTTCGTGTGGCGGATACCCACACTCGAAGGCACGTCCGGCTGAAACAAGATAGCGGATAAATCGAGTTCTTTTGCCTTCAAATGATTCATTGGAATTGGGTCGAGACACTCTACGTGGCCTACCATTGCATCGACAGTTCGAAAACCCAGCGTCGCCATTAACTCTCGAACCTCAGATGCAATGAATCGCATGAAGTTGACGAGATGTTGTGGCTCTCCTGTGAAGCGGTTTCGCAGCTCGGGATCCTGCGTTGCCACACCTACAGGACACGTGTTGAGGTGGCACGCGCGCATCATGATGCAGCCCAGCGCAACAAGCGGCGCAGTTGCGAAGCCAAACTCTTCCGCTCCCAGGAGCGCTGCGATTACGACGTCGCGGCCGGTCTTCAGCTGACCATCGGTTTCGAGCGTTACTCGACTTCTCAAATCATTCAGAACAAGCGTTTGCTGGGTTTCAGCGAGACCAAGCTCCCATGGTGCACCGGCGTGCTTGATGCTTGTGAGTGGAGCGGCACCCGTGCCCCCGTCATAACCGCTGATCAAGATGACATCAGCACCCGCCTTTGCGACGCCAGCCGCAATGGTTCCGACTCCGACCTCGGCGACTAGCTTCACGCTTACGCGCGCATGGCGATTTGCGTTTTTCAGATCGAAAATAAGTTGCGCGAGATCCTCGATTGAATAGATGTCGTGATGCGGTGGCGGCGAAATGAGACCGACACCGGGAGTGGTGTTACGCACTTCAGCGATCCATGGATAGACCTTGTGGCCAGCCAGTTGCCCGCCCTCTCCCGGTTTAGCACCCTGAGAGATTTTGATTTGAATCTCTTTGGCATTAACAAGGTAGTGACTAGTGACACCAAATCTTGCGGAGGCTACTTGCTTGATAGCACTGTTGCGAGAGTCGCCGTTCAAATCGGGCGTGAACCGCTCGGCGTCTTCCCCTCCCTCGCCAGTGTTGCTCCGGCCGCCGATGTGATTCATTCCGATCGCCAGCGTTTCGTGAGCTTCCTTGCTGATCGAGCCGTACGACATTGCGCCAGTCTTGAATCGCCTAACAATCGATTCCACTGGCTCAACGTCATCAATCCGAATAGGACGCCGAATACTTCTGAAATCCATGAGACCACGCAGGGTATAAACACTACGTGAACGACTGTTCACTTCTTCACTGTATTCTTTGAAGGCCTCGTAGCTTCCAGTACGACAGGCATATTGAAGTTTGTGGATAGTTTGCGGCCTGAACAGATGAAGCTCACCATCCTGCCGGTATTGGTACTGACCGCCTGAGTCGAGTGCGGCCTCGGTGCGTTGCGTAAATGCAGCGCGGTGTCGCGACCGAGTTTCCTCTGCGATCACTCCAATTCCAACACCGCCGATGCGCGACGGCGTCCAGGTAAAGTATTTGTCAACGAAGTCTTGATGAAGACCTAACGCCTCGAATACTTGCGCGCCGCAGTAACCCTGCGTCGTTGAGATGCCCATCTTGGACATCACTTTGATAATTCCCTTCTTCGCGGCTTCGACGTAGTTTTCTGCCGCCCAATCAAGATCCGCATCCTTGAGAAATCCGCTATCGACCATCTCATGGATGCTTTCAAACACGAGGTAAGGATTGATTGCCGCCGCACCGTAACCAAGCAATAGGGCGAAGTGATGTACTTCTCGTGGCTCACCGCTTTCGACCACAAGTCCAACTTGCGTTCTGGTGCCTTCCCGAATGAGATGATGGTGCACACCTGAAACGGCAAGGAGTGCCGGAATTGGCACCAACTCATGATTCACATTTCGATCTGAAAGAACGATCAGGTCATACCCAGCGGCAATCGCCGCACTGGCCTGACGACACAAGTCGTCCATCGCCGCCTCAAGACCATTAGCTCCTGAATTGGTTTCAAACACCGACTGAAGCGTGATTGACTTTAGTTTTGGCCGACCCCAGGGACCATCGGATTCCCCGAGTAACCGAAGTTGTTCTAATTCTTTGTTGGTGAGAATGGGAGACGAAAGCCGGATTTGCCGGGCACACTCCGGCGTTGGTTCCAGAATGTTAGATTCCGGACCGACGATCGTCTCCACCGACATAATGATTTCCTCGCGAATTCCATCCACCGGCGGGTTTGTAACTTGCGCGAAGAGTTGTTTGAAATAGTTGTAAAGAAGTTGCTGGCGCTGCGAAAGGATCGCCAACGGAGTATCTGTGCCCATTGAACCGATAGCTTCATGCCCCTCAGACGCCATAGGTTTTATTAGCAGCTTCAGATCTTCGTTTGTGTAACCAAACGCTCGTTGCCGCATTTTTATGGTCGCCACATTGGGCTGATGAATGTATGGCGGTTCCGGCAGGTCTTCGATTCTCACCATGTGCTCATCGAGCCATTGCTGATACGGAAACTCGCAGGCCAGTTCTTGCTTCAATTCAGAATCTTCAACGACCCGACCCGCCTCGGTATCAACAAGCAACATGCGCCCGGGCTGCAAACGCCCTTTCCTCGCAATAAGGTCTATTGGAAGATCCAGAACACCGACCTCAGAAGCCATCACCACAAGATCGTCTTTGGTGATGACGTAACGAGCGGGTCGCAACCCGTTCCTGTCCAGAACAGCGCCGATCTTGAATCCGTCAGTGAATGCGATTGCTGCTGGCCCATCCCAGGGTTCCATCAAACAGGAATGAAACTCATAAAACGCGCGCTTCTCTTTACTGATAAATTCATCACCACTCCATGGCTCAGGGATCATCATCATCATCGCGTGCGGTAATGTTCGTCCCGAGAGTGTCAGCATTTCCAGGACATTGTCGAACATCCCTGAGTCGCTTCCGTCTGAGTCGATCACCGGCAACACCTTTTTCAAATCAGACCCAAACAGCTTCGATTCGAATCTGCTTTCGCGCGCATGCATCCAGTTGATATTGCCTCGAAGGGTGTTGATTTCACCGTTATGCGCGACATAGCGATAAGGATGGGCTCTAGCCCAGCTTGGAAAAGTGTTGGTACTGAACCGCGAGTGGATCAGAGCTAACGCAGATTTGAGAGAGGGATCAACCAGATCGGGATAAAAGGATGTCAACTGACTTGCCGTCAACATTCCTTTATAGACGATCGTTTTATACGACAGACTTGAAATGTAAAACGAAGAACGCTGCGCGATTTCAGATTGCTTTATATGACGTTCGACGCGCTTGCGTATGACGTAGAGTTTTCGTTCGAAAGCTGAATCACCTGATAGGGCACTGTCTCGACCAATAAAAATCTGGCGTACCAATGGCTTGGATAAACGCGCTGTCGGACCGATGAGGTTTTGATTTGTCGGCACGGTTCTCCAGCCCAGAACCCGCTGACCTTCTTCCGCGACAATCGCTTCAAAAAGCGCCTCACACTCAAGCCGATTGTTCAACGGCAGAAACACCATTCCCACCCCGTATTCACCAGGCGATGGAAGCGTGAGGTCGATCTTAGCGCATTGTTGTTTGAGAAAGTCGTGAGGTGTTTGAAGAAGTAACCCGGCACCGTCACCTGTGTTCTTTTCAGAACCACACGCACCCCGATGCTCGAGATTCAAGAGGACCTGAATTGCTTGTTTGATAATGCGATGTGATTGGCGCCCTTTGAGGTCGACAACAAACCCCACACCACATGCGTCGTGTTCGTTACGCGGATCGTAGAGGCCTTGTTTATTCGGTGTGTCTATAGCTTTTCGCCTCACAGATCAGTCTTCAAAACGTAATTCCGTAGAACATAAACAGTCCGTTGTTCTTTCTGCCGGAGTTTCCAATGCTGTAACCTGCATACAACACGCTCTTACTTGAGACGTTAATCGCTAACCCCGGTGTGAGATATCCGAAGCGATTCTTGCCGCTGAACCAATCCGCCACGAAACTCACTCGACCCGGCAGCAGAGGTTGTTCATAGCCCGTTATCGCGCCGATGCTGTTGCCGTTACCCTCAGCACGGCCTATCAAACTGTAGCAACCGGTACTCAGGCGTGGTCCATGCGATCCTTTGATTGTTTTGCTGGCCACGGCATAGACCATCCCGAATGTGTCAGTTCCTGATCGATTCGCAATCGGCAAGTACAGGATTCCACCTCCGACGATCGTTATTGCCTTTTGTTCATTTGCATAGAACTGGTGCTTCACGTTTGGCTGGAGTTCGATCGGTTGATCTGCCAGCAATGAATCGGTAAACGTGACGTTCACTCCTGCTTCAGTTCTCTTCCCCAACCCAAACACCGCACGAGGAATATAGGTTTGAAACCCACCATTACCGTGGCTCTCCAAATGGCTGACAAAATCAAACTCCAGGTAGGTCTTCTTTTTTGCAACTACATCAGTGGAGGGAATGTTGAACAGCGTCGACTGTGCACTTGCAGTAATCTGTATCAGCGATAGAAAAGAAACGGTCGCTACAACATGAGCTATTGATTTTAGAAAGAACATGACGTAAGTTGTCCCCGTATCGTCTCCTAAAGGGACGATCTCAATGGCCTGCCTGTCGCGTGCCGCCAAAGCCATGACGGGCAGGCTAGATTTGTTTCGTTAGCTGATTGTTAGAGGAACATCCGCATTCCTACGCCGCTTCTGGCTCTGCCACCACCTCTTCAGTCAATCCAATATGCGCAGGAACAGCTAGTGGAACTTCTAATGGTTCTTCGATGGGTGCACTGATCGGTTCCGGCCTGTAGAACTCCGGATAGGCCAAGACACCGACTTCCGCGACATCCAATCCTTCAAGTTCAACCGATAACGAGACGCGGTTCCCAATCAGGTACCCAACTACCTTGAAAAATGCGAAGAAGGAGACAAACGTAAAACCAATGCAGACGAGAGTGCCGATTGTCTGAGCGCCGAGTTGACTCCAGCCTCCCCCATAGAACACTCCGCGCACAGCTCCTGCCACGCCGTTCAAACCGGAACCATAGGTGCCGTCTGCAAAAAGGCCAACCGCGAGGACTCCCCACGCGCCGTTGATGCCATGAACACTTATTGCCCCAACCGGGTCATCAATTTTGGCCACTCGCTCGAGGAACAAGACGCCGGCAACCAGTAACCCACCGGCGACGAATCCGATAACAACCGCGGCGGTGCTGTTTACAAAAGCACATGGAGCTGTAATGGCGACGAGTCCAGCTAGGAGTCCGTTGGCCATGAACCCTAAATCTGGTTTGCCATGAATCGACATCGTGATCAGCATCGCAGCGACAGCGCCTGCCGCGGAGGCCAACATCGTATTGACCGCTACGACAGAAATGCGGAGGTCCGTGCCCGCCAGCGTGGACCCAGCATTGAAGCCAAACCATCCGAAAGCGAGGATGAAGACACCGAGGATGGCCATGGGCATATGATGACCCGGCAATGAATTCACCTTTCCATCCTTTGTGTACTTACCTATGCGGGGACCGAGAACGACGACTCCCGCAAGCGCAGCGACTCCTCCGACCAAGTGGACGACTGATGAACCAGCAAAATCAACATGGCCGTGTCCCAATCCAAACTGCGAACCGAGTTGGGCCAACCAACCGCCACCCCATACCCAATTTCCAAACAACGGGTAGACGAACATCGACATGAACAGGCAATAGACGGTGAACGAGCCCCATTTCCATCTTTCAGCCATCGCACCGGTCGGAATTGTTACTGCGGTGTCCATAAAAACCATGGCGAATATGAACAGCGCAAAAACACCGACGTCGTAGCTATCACCACCGAGTAGGAATCCTTTGGTACCAAAAAGTCCGAGCGTGTGTCCCGCGATGCTGATCGTATATTCGGAGGTGAGTGGTGGTGTTCCGCCCAAACTCGCAACAGCACCAACGCCGCCCATCATCAATGCGTATCCACAAAGCCAGAACCCGATGATGCCAAGCCCGTAGCACATGAAGTTCATTGCCATTGTGTGTGCCGCATTCTTGGCTCGAGTAAATCCGGTTTCGGCCAAGGCAAACCCCGCCTGCATGAACATGACGAGAAACGCCGCAATGAGAACCCAGGAAAAATTCAGCGCGATTTTCGTATGTCCGACTTCACTAGCCAGCTCTTCCAAAGTCGGTTGAGCGCTAGTCGCAGCTGCGACGTCTTTAGCGCCGCCCGTCTGTGCGCCCGCGGGATCACCGGCGACTGCGACTAGTGGCGCCGCTAACAGCAGTAGCAGGGCGAAAGCGGCGAGAACAGACTTGCGCGGGCAAAGCCGAGAAACAGAATCCTTAAACCTCGCGAGAAATGCTCGGATCATCTTTCAAGCTCCTTCTCTCTTGTGTAGTCGAATCGAACCGCAGAACTTTTCTGCCGCCGTCAACAATAGTTGTGCCAGTTGGCAGGTGAAGAAGTCGCTTAACGCCGATCCTCGTAAAAACGGCGCAATTCAGTTGTTTTGTGGCTCGTAAGTGGCGATCCGAACAAATCGCCTCTTTTGATAATCCTACAAATGTGTAGGCAGCACGGGTTGTTCCGACAAAGTTGTGACTACGAGGAAGGCAGAAAAACCATCAGCAGCAGAAAAAGCGTGCGCAGGAAGATTCCCAACGCTAAGATGCTGGAACTGTTGGAGTGAAAACCCGACGACTCCGAAGTTCGCATTTAGAATCGTTCGGATTAGATTCGACTGAGCTGGGCTAAACTATGGCCGGCAAGGAACATGTCCCTGTTTGATGAACCCCACGGAGACCGACATATATGTAATTTCTGAGGTCGTCGCCTACAAAAGTGTAAGTTACTAAGAGCAATGCCTTAGCTGTTTTCATTTATAGCTTCATAAAAGTTTTCACTTTGACGGTGTGAATATGCCCTTCTAACATCCGTTTTCGATTGCACACTCCATTGAAGACAAACGACTCCCAATGCTCTCCAACGACCAAGCGGAAGATCTAGTTGTCAGTAAACCCGTCGAGTTGCTAACCCGCGAGCGACGAGAAGTTCGTAAGCTGTCGACGCTGGTCGAAATCGCCAGGGTTCTCGCCGATGAGGCGATTCTCAAGGTTGGTTTCGCTCGTGCACTTGAGACGCTCGGACGTCATCACGGAATCGTTCGCAGCTTCGTGATGTTGCTCGACGCCGACAGCGAGAAGCTGCGTTTAGAAGCAACCTTTGGACTAGATGAAGATGTCGCTCGCCGGGTCACGTATAGATTGGGTGAAGGCGTAGTCGGACGCGTCGCTCAAACGGGCAAACCGGTGGTGGTGCCCCAAACCAGTCAGGAACCGCTACTGCTCAATCGCCTGCGGAATCCAGGTTCAAATCAAAAAGAAGTTAGTTTCATTTGTGTTCCAATCGTGACTGCCGGCAAACCGATCGGTGTGTTGGGTGCGGACCGGATCTATAAACAGGGACGCGATTTTGAGCGCACTTCCAAATTTCTTAGTGTCGTAGCGGCGATGATGGCCCAGGCGCTCAGGGTCGATCAGCGTATAGCCGCTGATAAGAAACGGCTGGTTGACGAGAACATTCATTTGAAGCAGGAACTCCGCGAGCGATACGACTTCAGCCAGATTGTCGGAAATTCAAATCCGATGAGGCAGGTTTACGAACAAGTTACTCAGGTAGCGAGGACAAATACCACAGTACTTTTGCGTGGCGAGTCTGGTACCGGGAAAGAGATGATCGCACATGCGATTCACTACAACTCACTGCGAGCAGGCAAACCGTTTGTAAAAGTAAGCTGCGCGGCGCTTCCTGAAACCTTGATTGAATCAGAACTGTTTGGCTACGAAAAAGGCGCGTTCACCGGCGCCCAGGGAAGAAAGAAAGGCCGGTTCGAGCTAGCTGATGGCGGCACCCTTTTTCTTGACGAGATTGGCGATTTGAATCTCTCGACACAGGTGAAACTGCTGCGCGTAATTCAGGAACGCGAGTTCGAGCGCCTCGGTGGGACCGAAACGATAAAGGTCAACCTGCGACTAATCGTTGCAACGAACAAAGACCTGGAAGAAGCAATTGCCGCCGGACAGTTCCGAGAGGATTTGTATTATCGCCTGAATGTTTTCACTATCTTCATGCCTGCGTTGCGAGAACGAAAGCCCGACATTCTCCTGCTGGCAGAACACTTCGTAGCGAAGTTTGAAAGCGAGCACGGCAAACTCATCAAACGTATTTCAACTCCAGCGATTGATATGTTGACCAGTTATCACTGGCCGGGCAATGTTCGCGAGCTTGAGAATGTCATAGAGCGCGCGGTCTTGATATGCGAATCAAACGTGATTCATGGCCATCACTTGCCTCCGACCCTCCAGACAGCTGAAGGAACCGACACTGTAATGCGTCTTTCGTTGATGAGTGCAATTGAAGCCTACGAACGGGACCTAATTCAGGATGCGCTGAAAACGACTCGCGGCAACCGTGCTAAGGCCGCAAAGTTGCTCGACACTACTGAACGAATCATTGGGTACAAAATAAAGAAATACGGCATCAGCTGCGAGCGGTTCAGAGGCTGACTCAGAAGCGGAATAGACCTGTTCTCGATTAGCTTTGCGCCTTTGCGTCTTTGCGCGAAGCTTTCTCACGAGAAGAACTTGTGAACTTACTGAGAACACAGACGACGTCGTTTCTAACCAGTTTTCGTATGCGCTTTGAGAATCTGTAGAAAAGCTGCGGCGGCCGGTGAAAAGCTTGCGCCGCGACGATGTGCGGCCCAAAGCGTTCGCGTGTATGTGAGACCGCGAACTGGAACTGTAACCAACACGCCTCTCTCCAATTCTTCTCGAACGCACATCCGAGGCGCGAATGCCAGTCCCACTCGCTTCTGAACAAATCGCTTTATCGTTTCGATTGTCGCGAGTTCGAGCGTGATGTTAAGTGGAGTGTGTTGCCGGGCAAAAGCTTCGATAACTTTCATGCGCGACCCTGATTTGACGTTGTGCGCTATGAAAGATTCGCTTCCCAGTTCCTTGATTCTAACCGACGAATGCCCGGCCAGATGATGTTTGGGACTCATTATCAGAACCAGTTCGTCCTTCAATACCGGAAAAGCTTCAAGTTCCCGATCGGTCGGTTCTGAAGCCATCAGTGCGAAGTCGATATTTCGTTCGAGCACCTCACGCGGCAGCCGGTGCGACACATGGCGAAAGATCTCCACTTTTACTTGCGGATGTTTTTCGCGAAAATCGAGGATTAATTCCGGTAGGAGGTAGAGCGAAGTACTCTCATTTGCCCCCACCCTGACTCTTCCCTTCTTCAGGCTCTGCAATTCGGCGATTGCATCACCTACCTGGTCCCTTAGCGCCAGAATTCGCTGCGCATAGTCATAGACCACCTTTCCGGCTTCTGTTGGAACCGGACTCTTTTGTGTACGATCAAGAAGCGGCAGTCCTATCTCTTCTTCGAGGCGGCGGATTGCTATGCTCACCGCAGGCTGTGTCCGAAACACACGATCCGCAGCCTTGGAAAAGCTTTTTTCCTGAACGACATGAGAAAAGTATTCGAGCTGGGCCATTTCCATAACGTAAGTTCTACCACACGCGGCCAATAATAGTCGATAAACAGCTCTTATTTTTATCTTAAAAGAATAAATTTTACAAACAACCGCTTTTGCTCGTACAGTCGCTCCTCGGGTCAAAGGGACACCCTACCTGAAATATGCGCATGGCCGCCGCTGGCGGCTGTTGCTGTCTTATCAAACCGATGATGAGTGTTGCTCAAGAATTAAGTACACAGCCTGGCGATGGCGTCGCTCCGCCGACCTTCGCGACGGGCGCCGAAGTGCTCATCGAAGCGCTGTTGTATGAAGGCGTCGACACAATCTTCGGCTACCCGGGAGGCGCCGTTCTTCACATTTACGACGAGCTATGGCGGGCCCGCGACCGGCTAACACACTACCTCGTTCGACATGAACAGGGCGCTGTTCACATGGCGGAAGGATATGCGCGAGCCAGCGGCAAGGTTGGCGTTGTACTGGTGACATCTGGACCAGGAGCTACAAACGCTGTGACTGGCATTGCCAACGCCTACATGGACTCTACTCCGCTTGTTGCCATCACCGGGCAAGTCCCCAGTCATTTGATTGGCACAGACGCGTTCCAGGAGGTTGATACAGTCGGCATTACGAGACCATGCGTCAAACATAATTACCTCGTCCGCGATGTTCGGGATCTCGCGGCTGTTGTGCGCGAGGCATTTTATCTCGCGAGGTCCGGCCGGCCGGGACCAGTGGTTATCGATATTCCGAAAGATGTGACGGCAGCGCGAACAAGCTGCTCGCGTCTCGATCATGTCAGCTTCCCCTTCGATTTCACCTGCAAGGCTGCGGACTCCCGAAGTATTCGCCGGGCTGTAGATTCCTTCCTGGAGGCTTCACGGCCGGTCCTGTATGTCGGCGGCGGAATAGTCAATTCAGGTGCCGATGGTCCACTGCGTACTTTTGCCGAAATATTCTCCTTCCCTGTGACACCGACACTAATGGGCCTCGGCGGTTTTCCGTCAGGACATTCTCTTTCCCTCGGCATGCTGGGGATGCATGGAACGTATGCGGCCAATATGGCGGTGGCTGAAAGCGATCTGCTGATCGCGATAGGCGTCAGGTTCGACGATCGCGTGACGGGCAAACTAGCGACTTTCGCGCCTCACGCGCGCGTGATTCATATTGATATCGACCCTGCAAATATCGGAAAGAACGTTGTGCCCTCCCTTTCGATTGCCGCCGACGCGCGAGAAGCACTGACGGCTTTCATAGCTGAAGCACACGCGCGTGGATCGGATCATCTGGTGCGCAGTATTGAACGGCGCCAGCCGTGGTGGCGACAGATTCGCGAGTGGCAGCACGCGCAGCCCCTGCGCTATTCGGGTTCTCAAAGCAATATCAAACCGCAATCGGTGATTCGCGAATTGCACCGCCTGACGCGTGGAGAGGCTGTGATTACTACTGATGTCGGTCAGCATCAGATGTGGGTGGCGCAGTTCTATCCGTTTGTGAGATCCCGCCAACTAATCACTAGCGGTGGTCTCGGCACGATGGGATTTGGGTTACCGGCAGCAATCGGGGCCCAGTTAGCGTTACCTGACGCTCAAGTCATTGCTGTTGTCGGTGATGGTGGATTCCAAATGACAAATCAGGAATTGGCAACAGCGATTCAATACGAACTGCCCGTGAAGGTTCTGATCATGAACAACGGATACCTTGGAATGGTTCGTCAATGGCAGGAGATGTTTTATGACCGCACGTATTCCGAGGTTGACGTTTCTGTTGCTCCCGACTTCGTGAGGTTGGCAGAGGCCTATGGAGCTGGAGGGTTTCGAGCATCAACGCCTCAAGAACTTCCAGACGTATTGAAAGCTGCACTGGACTATAAAGGAGTCGCGGTTATCGACGTGTTGGTTTCAAAGGAGGAGAACGTGTTCCCTATCGTTCCGGCAGGAGCAAACGCGCGAGACATGATCGTGCACAAATGATTTCGGAATTCGGAATTCGGATTTCGGATTTGTTCTCCATAAAAGCGGACGTTGTTGATGCAATCAATCTAAATCCGAAATCCGAATTCCGAAATGCGAAATTCCTATGCGTCACACTCTTTCTATCATCGTCGCAGATCAACCAGGCGAGCTTTCGCGGATCGTCGGTTTATTCAGTGCGCGTGGATTCAACATCGAGACCCTTTCGGTTGGTGAAACGCTGGATCCGCGTTGGTCTCGGGTCACCATTGTGACGCGAGGCGATGACCGGACAGTCCAGCAGATCGTCAAACAATGCGAGCGTCTTGCTCGCGTTCGCGAAGTGACCGACGTAACGACTCGACCGCATATCGAACGCGAAATGGCTCTCATTACGGTAGACGCGTGTGCCGGTCAACCGCGACAGGAGGTCCTCAGCCTGGTGAATGTGTTCCGAGCGAAGGTCGTTGATATCTCACACACGCAGCTAATAGTTGAAGCGTCCGGCAACAAGGACAAGGTCGACACATTTATAGAGTTGTTGCGTCCAATTGGCATTAGCGACATAACACGCACTGGTCACATTGCGATCAATCGTCTTGCCGCGTCTGCGGTCGTTACCGAAGACGAAGACGAACAGTTTGCAACATCGTTTTAGGCCGACTCGCTTTGATTGAGAAAGGATTATCAGCTTATGAAGATTTACTACGACAACGATGCGAATCTTGAACTATTGCGACAAAAACAGATAGCCGTCATCGGTTATGGCAGCCAGGGCTTCGCACAATCGAATAATCTAAGGGACTCCGGGTGCAATGTGACAGTCGGACTCAGACGCGACAGTAGCTCATGGACCAAGGCTGAAAGCGCCGGACTACGTGTGTTGCCTGTATCGGAGGCGGCGGCTGAAGCAGATATCGTAATGATGCTCGTCCCTGACGAGTTAGCCTCGGATGTATATGCGAAGGAAATAGCCGAGTCAATGACTCCCGGTAAGTATCTGGCTTTCTCACATGGTTTTTCGATTCATTACAAATTTATTGAGCCACCGGCCGAGGCAAATGTCTTTATGGTCGCGCCGAAGGGCCCAGGTCATCTGTTACGCGCAGAATACCTTCGTGGTGCAGGCGTTCCCTGTTTGCTCGCCATTGATCAGGATCCGACTGGCGATACAAAGCCAATCGGTTTGGCTTATGCGTCGGCCATTGGTGGTGGTCGCGCCGGCATTATCGAAACAACCTTTCGCGAAGAGACCGAGACGGATCTGTTTGGTGAGCAGGCAGTCTTGTGTGGAGGATTGACCTCGTTGATCAAGGCAGGATTTGAAACATTGGTTGAGGCGGGTTACTCACCCGAGATGGCCTACTTTGAATGCCTGCACGAGATGAAGCTGATAGTTGATCTTCTTTACGAGGGCGGCATCTCAGAGATGCGGTACTCAATCTCAAATACCGCACAGTACGGCGATATGACACGTGGCCCGTTAGTAATAAATGATGAAACGAAGCGGCGCATGAAGGGATTGCTCGCGGAGATTCAGTCGGGAGCATTCGCACGCGATTGGATGAAAGAAAGCCAAAACGGACGAACGCGCTTCAACCAACTGGATTCAGAGGCGCGTGAACATCCAATCGAACGGGTTGGCACGCGCCTGCGTGGAATGATGCCCTGGTTGGCAGCGGGCCGGCTCGTTGATAAAACCAGGAACTGAGGATTAGGTCACCTTGCCGCAATCGCTACGAAAACAAATAAACGCGCGAAGTCAGGCAATCACCCGCGGTGTCGAACGAGCACCGAACCGCGCAATGCTGCGAGCCGTCGGATTTGGCGACGATGACTTTGAGAAACCAATCGTCGCGGTTGCGAATGGTTACAGCACTATCACTCCTTGTAATGCCGGCCTGAACGGACTCGCCTCACGAGCAGTGTCGGCTCTCAGAAAAGCCGGCACGATGCCGCAATCGTTCGGAACGATTACCGTCAGCGACGGAATCTCGATGGGTACTGACGGCATGAGGTATTCCCTTGTTTCTCGTGAAGTGATTGCAGATTCAATTGAAACAGTTTGCCAGGCGCAATGTGTCGACGGTTTACTGGCGATTGGCGGATGTGACAAGAACATGCCGGGCGCAATGATCGCTATTGCGCGACTCAACATTCCTTCAATATTTGTCTACGGCGGAACGATTAAAGCCGGCCACCATCAAGGACGCGATCTGACCATCGTCAGTGCTTTCGAAGCGGTCGGTGAATTTTGCGCGGGCAAAATCGACGAAAGTGAACTGCTTGCAATCGAAAGACAGGCCTGCCCCGGCGCAGGTTCGTGTGGCGGTATGTACACAGCGAACACTATGTCGGCTGCCATCGAAGCGCTTGGTCTTAGTTTGCCGTACTCGTCGACGATGGCTGCTGAAGATGCAGAAAAGGCAGATAGCGCGGCGACGTCAGCGGTCGTGCTGGCAGAAGCCCTCGAGAATCAGATTCTGCCGCGTCAGCTGTTAACCAGAAAGGCGTTTGAGAATGCAATAGCGGTCGTAATGGCGGTCGGCGGCTCGACGAACGCTGTGCTGCATTTGCTGGCAATCGCACATGCTGCCCAGGTGGAACTGACACTCGATGACTTTGAACGAATACGTAAGCGTGTCCCTGTATTGTGTGACCTAAAGCCATCAGGCAAATACGTGGCAACAGACCTGCACCGGGCGGGGGGCGTTCCGCACGTCATGAAGATGTTGTTGCTCCGCGGCTTAATCCATGGCGATTCATTAACGATCAGCGGTCAGTCTGTCGCCGAGGTGCTCTCAGATGTACCTGAAGCTCCCTCGGCACGGCAGGATGTAATCAGACAATGGGAAACACCGGTTTATTCCGATGGTCACCTGGCGATCCTACATGGCAATCTCGCACCTGAAGGTGCGGTCAGCAAAATAAGCGGAGTGAAGAACAGAAAGATCATGGGTCCGGCACGTGTGTTCGATTCAGAAGAAACTTGTCTGCAAGCGATTCTAAGTGGCGCGATCAAATCAGGCGACGTTGTTGTCATTCGTTATGAAGGGCCAAAAGGTGGACCGGGGATGCGTGAAATGCTTGCACCAACTTCGGCAATCATCGGCGCTGGCCTGGGCGATTCAGTCGGACTGATCACTGACGGTAGATTTTCGGGTGGGACTTACGGACTGGTCGTGGGTCATGTTTCGCCGGAAGGAGCAGTCGGTGGGACGATTGCGCTCGTTCAAGAAGGCGATTCAATCACGATCGATGCCGAAGAAGGATTGCTCCAACTGAACGTTTCACAAGCCGAACTCGCTCGACGGTTTGAAGCCTGGAGGGCACCAACACCTAGGTATACGAGCGGCGTTCTTTCTAAGTATGCGGCATTGGTATCGAGCGCGAGTCTTGGGGCTGTTACAGATCTTTCCTCTGACCTTACCGAATGAGGCCGTTAATGGCGATTATTTTGATCTGATATTGGTCGGAATCTCTCGGACTTCTCTGCACACCTGCGAACCAAATTTCCCCTCGCGGCATAGCAACTCCTGCAGTCCGCGCCCACAGCTGGTTGAGCTTCGTATCGGCAATCAATTGCTTAAAGTCGTCGTGGAAAATCTGATCGTAGAATCTGATGAAATCGGTCTTGCTGCGTATCTTTGTTCGCCGACCGGATGCAAGGGTGGCCGTGACAGGATAGCTGACTAATGAGGCAACGGCTTTCTTGTCGTTACTCGCAACAGCCTCTTTAAGCGTTGTGAAGAAAGCCTCGACTTTTTGTTCACGCACACCGGCAGCTGCAAACCGCTCATTCTCCCAATCTTGTCCCACTCGTTCAGCGTAGGCCGATAAAAAGCACAAGAGGATCGCTAATGAAGCCGTTGAGCTGCGCAACCTAATCGACAATCCGCACCTCCTTCATCGTGCGATCGTCGGCTATGTGGACTTGAAGGCGGTAGTGCTTAGAATCCTTAACTATTAGTAAAACGGCAACTGCCACAACTAAAAGCAATTGAGGTTTACTTATGCTCACTTGACCTCCCTACCGCCGACCTCCTAAAGTTGCTCGATTCCTAAAGACGAGATCGATCACATCTAGAAAGACGCATTCACTGTGGCTATACGCATTGAGAATCAGTACGAAGGAAGTTTACCCAAAAACGCGCTTCAACAAATTGAAGAGGCGTTCGATAGCTTACCTCGCGAACACACACGCGGGATTGAGCGAATCAGATTAGTGCCCGTCATTTCTGACCCGCGCATCAGGGGTCAATTTCAAGCAACCGAACTTCCCGGTCTTTACCACCCACGCCAAGGTCCAAAAGGCCCGTGGCTGGAGATCGCCGTGAATGTCTTACTCGCGCCAGATAAGCCTTTTCATAAACGGATCATTCCACGACTATCGTTCAAGAGCAATCTCGTGGCATTAGTGTTTTCGCTCGTCGCTCAGCACTACCACATGACGTTGCGTCACTCACTAAAGAAGACGCAACTCGAGCCGGCCATTCGCGCTTACACCGAGAAACAGATGAAAGTTTGGAATGAGAAGAAGCACACGTTGCGCGCCCGACTATTCAAGCCACTTCAACCAACATTTGAACGTTGGGCAAAGAGTCTTCAGAAAAGAGCCGCTGCTGAGAAGAAGAAGAGCCTCACTTCGAAATCCTGATAAACCTGCAGCCGTGTTAGTCAACCGCCGATTAACACGTTGATTTGAGGAGAGCGCAAGTGAACAGATTGATCGTGATGCTGTTGGCGGCAACCCTTTCAGCCGCCACTGTCGCCAAGCCGCAATCCGTCGCGAAAACGCGTCAGAGAGCCAGGCAACATACAACACCCAATGTGACGCCGAAACCGACTAAGAAAGCTCCGCTAATGTTCTCACTTGACGAGCTAAAGTGGGTCGTTCTGCCCGAGAACAAAGGCATGCAGTTCGCCCCACTCACAGGCGACCATAGGAGTGGCCGGCCCTATACGGAGATGCGGAGGGTGGCTGCCGGTACTGACCACGGCTTGCATATGCATAGCATAGAAATCACAGACGTGATCATCAGCGGTCTCTGGTATGCCGGAACAGATATGGCATCAGCAAGAGACTTCGGACCGGGTTCGGTTATCGTGATTCCCGCTAACGTGGTGCATGTGAGCGGCTGTCGCCCAGGGAGCGACTGTGTGTTCTATCACCAGGGCAAGGGCAGATTTGATTTCAAGCCGGTTCCGGCGAAGACTCCAAACAAAAAGCCTGGCAACTAGCGCGGCCAGACTATCCAACAGCTTCGAGATCATCGGCTACAGCTCTCAACACGGCCGCGATTTCAGTTTGTTGAACCCTTGACTGCCGGAACCGAATTTCGAGATTAAACTCTTTGTCAGGATCAGAGTACTTATAAGTGAAGGGCTTGTTATCCGGCACAATGCGCGGCCCGATGTCCTGACGTCTTGCCTCACGCGCATCGTTTCGATTGAGGCCTTGTGAGGCAATCTGCTTTGCCAGACGACGCATTGAATTGTCATCGGGCTGACGAACTATCTGCAACAGCGATGACTTTGCATTGATGTCGCCACTTATACAGATATCTCGCACGTCTGGCGGTATTCTCGCAATCGACAATGCTTCAGTAACTGTTGTTCGGCTCTTCCCTACCTTCTTGGCGACGTCCTCATGGCTGTAGCCGAAACGCTCACAGAGCGATGACAGACCGTCAGCTTCTTCCCAAACCGTGAGGTCTTTGCGCTGCATGTTCTCTATGAGAGCGATCTCCGCCACTGTGCCGTCATCCACTTCCATTTCTACGCACGGCACTTCCTTCAATCCGGCTTTTTGGGCCGAACGCCAACGTCTTTCTCCCGCGATAATCATCCAGCGGCCGGTTAGTCGGTTTGGCTTGACGAGCAGCGGTTCCAGCACGCCCTTTTCAGCGATCGATGCAGTGAGCTCCGTTAAGTCACCAAATTCTACGCGCGGCTGCTCGGGATTGGGCTCGAGTTTATCGACTGGAATCATCCGTCCGATCTGTGCCGGGCGATGTTGCGACAACTCCTCTACGTAGTGCGCATCGTGGCGCATTTGTAAACCTGTGGGTAGTCCCCTCTTAGACACGGCTCATTACCTCTTCACAAAGTTTTCCGTACTCGATCGCTCCCGATGAATTTGGCGCAAACGTGAATATCGATTCCTTGTAAGCTGGTGACTCTTCAAGTCTGACACTCTTTGTGATCACTGTTTCAAAAAGCTTTGGACCAAACACGTTGCGAATCTGCTCGTGTACTTCCCGAGCCAGCGTGGTCCTTTTATCGTGAAGCGTGATCAAAACGCCTAGCAACTCCAACGCAGGATTCGGCCGCGCCTTCACCCTCTCGATCGTCTCGAGGAGATCGTCCGTGCCTTCAAGGGCAAAGTAGGACGATTGAATTGGTATCAGTACGTGCGACGCTGCGACTAAAGCGTTCACTGTAATGAGACCAAGCGTCGGGGGCGTATCAATAACAATGATTTCAAACTGGTTGCGGTAGGGCTCCAATCGATCCTTGAGCCGGAAGGGCGCGTCAAAGTCTCCAACGAGTTTCGACTCCAGCTTTGCAAGGCTGATTTTGGACGGGACTATTTCGAGATTCTCTACAGGCGTGCGGTAAACCGACTGTTCAATTGGAGCCTGGCCGTCCATCATCAATTCATAGACGGATCTCTCGACGGTGAGCGGATCAAGATACGAAATTGAACTGTTTGCCTGGGGATCGAGGTCCAGGAGAAGGACACGCTTTCCAAGGCGAGCAAATGCGGCAGCCAGATTAATCGCGGTAGTAGTTTTTCCTACCCCGCCTTTTTGATTTGCGATGGCGATTACCATTCGCACAGTGGCAAACTCGCGCTCCGAGGTTTAGTTGAGTCTGACGAGGCGTTGGCGATTCTGATGGTCATAAAAACTACATTGGAAGATCGCCGGCCTCGCCTATGACGTCGGGCCACTCTTCTTCGGTTCCAGTGATATCAGCTTCCTCTGTTTCTTCTGAAGGCAACGTGTTTCGGGAAGCCTTAATAACCTCCATGTCGACATATATTGGACAGTCGGCTCGCAACGCAAGTGCAATCGCATCGGAAGGACGCGAGTCGAGCACCATCCGTCCACCTTCACTGTTTCTCATTTCAATTACGGCGAAGAACGTGTTATCGCGAAGACTTGTTACCACTACTCGTTCGACCTGTACACCCAATTCCGTGATTAAGTTTCGTAGAAGGTCATGCGTCATCGGCCGCGGGGGCGCAATCTTTTCAATCTCCAGGGCGATTGCATTTGCTTCGTAGGCGCCCACCCAGATGGGCAACATAGTATCACTCTGAACGTCTTTCAAGATGATTATTGGAGTTCCGCTGTTGGGATCCATCATTAGTGCGCGAATTTTTACCTCGATTTCCATTTCCCTACCCCTTACGCCTAACCATAACACGAGGGTTACTAAGCCGCACGCACAACGCCGTAGAGACTGTTGGTTTTTGCTTCAGTAACCTCCACGTCAATTATTTCACCTTCAAGAGCGCTCGTACCAGGAAAGTTTACAACCTTATGGCAAGTGGAATGGCCAACAAGATCGGTTTCACTACGAGAACTCTGCCGTTCAACAAGTACGCTCAACGTTCTGCCGACGTATTCGCGATAAATCTTCTCTTGGATTGCTTTTTGCACTCGTTCTAGCTCAAGAAACCTGGCCTTCTGTTCTGATTCTGGTACGTTGTCGGGGAAACTTGCCGCGGGAGTTCCCGCGCGTTTCGAATACTTAAAGATGTAGAGGCTATCGTAGCGGCATTGCTCAACAAGGTCGATCGTTTGTCTAAAGTCCTCGTCCGTTTCACCTGGAAAACCAACGATGATGTCGCTTGTTAGTGACAGCCGGCGGTTAGACGTCTTTACCCGTTCAATCCTTTCCAGGTAATCCGCCCGCTTATGGCCACGACGCATAGCCTTCAAAACTCGATCACTTCCAGACTGCACCGGCAGATGGATCCAATCACACAGATTTGGGTTGTCTTCAATGGCAGTCACGATGTCAGGATGGAAATCGCGCGGGAAAGAAGTAGTGAATTTTATCCTCGGCATCCCGGTTGCGGCTACGGCTCGCAACAGTCGACAGAAGGGCGTAACACCTGAGAAGCCCTCGAGGCCGTTTTCAATCCTCGGCCGGTAACTATTCACATTCTGCCCAATCAGGTGGACTTCTTTGTAGCCAAGCGATTTCAGTCTATTAATCTCCGCCACGATCTCACTAGCGGGGCGACTGCGCTCGCGCCCCCTTGAGTAGGGCACAATGCAGAATGAACAAAACTTATTACAGCCCTCGATGATTGGGATAAATGCGACGTGCGGTGAGTGCCGCTGCACAGGCGAAACATCCCATCCTTCATGCTCACCCCGCTCACCAAGATCCGAAACCTTGCGTTCGCCTTCGCGGACCCTTTGAATCAAAGAAGAGATTCGATCCGTTGCCCGAGTGCCGATGACCATGTTCACCGTCGGAGCATTGGAGAAAATGGATTCGCCTTCCAGTTGCGCAACACAACCCATCACTCCAATCACGAGGTTACGATCTCCAGGCCTTGCTGCGCGAACCTCACCGATTCGCGTGTAAACCTTGCGCTCGGCACGTTCGCGAACTGAACACGTATTGAGCAGCACCACGTCAGCATCATCGGCCGAGTTACACAATTCGTAACCCGACTGACGTAAGCCAGTAGCGGCGCGCTCGGTGTCAGCCACGTTCATCTGACAACCGAAAGTTTCTATATAGACTTTGGACTTCATCCTCAAAAAACTATTTGAAGTACCGACAGTCTATCAGAAATCATTTCCTAAACGCGATAGTGATAGATCCGCATTCTCTTTGGAGTGCGGTGACTTGTCACCGCTCTCATCCGTCGCGACTTGT
>DATBSH010000181.1:0-21006 GCA_036559885.1 Pyrinomonadaceae bacterium | reverse complement strand
GCAAAGGGCTTGCGCTCTTGTTGGGACTCTAACTTAAATGTAATTAGCGCTTGTCCTGTTCCTCACTGCTCAATTCAATCTTGAACAACTTTGCCTGCATTCAAAACCGCCGCAAACCTGTCAGCCGGAATATTGCCGCCTGTCAGAATTCCCACCACCTTCATCCCTCGCAATTGGTCTTTAAGCTTCATCGCCCCAGCAAGAGAAGCGGCTCCGGCACCCTCAGCTACTTGCTTTGCGTCACGCGCCAGCACTCGAATCGCTTCATTAATTTCTTCGTCGCTGACCAACAGAAAATCGTCCAGCAGTTCCCACAGAATTTGGTTCGTCATCTCAAACGGAAACCGCGTAGCCAGCCCTTCATGCACCGTCTTCATCGTTGGATAAGGTTCGAGATTCCGATTTCGCCAGGCGTGCCACATCGCCGGCGCAGCGTCAGACTGAACTGCGATCACTTTCACATTAGGCTTTAGTTGCTTCACGACGATGCAATTGCCCGACGCACAGCTTCCGCCACCCGCCGGAACGATAATGACATCCACATCAGGCAGATCCTCCAGAATCTCAAGCGCAATCGTGCCAACTCCCGCAATCAATTTCGGCTCATTAGCTGAGTGCACATAACGGATCCCCTCTTCGCGGCCTACACGCTCACACTCGACACGCGCCTCGTCGAAATCGCGTCCATGCAGACGCACTTCGGCTCCAAGATCCCGCATCGCCTGCATTTTCGACTGGTTAATATTCTCAGCCGGGGCGTAGATGATTACTCGCGTATTGAATAGCCGACCTCCGTACGCGATTGATTGACCGTGGTTACCAGTCGAGGCGGAAACAATGCCGCGGATCCTCTCTTCAGGGGTTGCTGTACCTACAAGATTTATACCGCCGCGTACTTTGAAAGCGCCGACGGGCTGGAGATTCTCCAGCTTTGCGTAGTAATCGCATCCGAGTAGATCAGAAATCTTGGCCAAGCGAGCAAGTGGAGTTTTCGGTACGTAATGCGAAATGAACTCGCGGGCCGAGACGATATCGTTGAAAGTTACGGGTCTCATGCACTGATTATATAAATCTTCCGGTTTCGTGAATCAATTCCGCTCAGATTTTTTGCCCTTTAAAAGTGAAACCTGCCGCGTTGGAAACATGAAGTGAACTCCACCAGGCGAAAAGCATGCGGTGTCTGAATTTTTAACACTCTCCCTCTAGCGAATGGGAAGCGCGGATCGGATTTGAACGCTCGGTAAAACCTCTAGCCGCTCCACTTGAAGTACTGAACCCCGCGCTCATGCTTTTTGGCGGCTTCACGCATGTCGAATGTGCCAAGATTTTTGAGTTTGACCGTCTTTGGATCTTTTTTTCGTGAGTAAAGCCGGAATTTACCCGACTTTAGTGTTCTAATCATTCTAAGTTATCCCCCAATCAACCAAAGCTACCTTGTTTGTGGCATGCCTTATGCCATCGAAAGCGACGAACCGCGTCGCTGTAATAAAAGAGGTCAGTGGATTGGCTCATAATCCAGACAAACCAGGATTTGTGCGGCCGTATCGTTCGGTTCCGTACCTGCGAGTCCTACTATCGAGCTCGTTAGATCCAGCCCGCGTATTGATTAGCCTTATTGCGATCACACTTTTCGCGCACGCGACTCAGGCTCAGAACGGGTCCGGGAACCTACAAAATATTCTCCATGAGAAAGCAGTCTTCACTCAGACGGATCTTGCCGAGTTACAACAGGGCGCGCCAGTCGTAACGCTTCTGCCGACAAATCATAAACAGGAAGTAGCAGTTTACGGCGTGGTACGAGTCCAGGCACCGGCAGAAGTATTTCTCCAATCTTTTCGCGACACTATGGCGACCCGGAGCAACCCCGCCATCCTCGAGAGCGGACGATTCAGTGACCTGCCGGTGCTTCAGGATCTGAACACGTTAACACTGGAGAGCCAGGACATTGAGGATCTTAAGAGATGTGCGATCGGAAACTGTGAGGTGAAACTGTCTGGCAAAATGATCGGGCAGTTTCAGAAAACAATTGATTGGCAGTCTTCGGAGTACGAAAATCAAGCAACTCGTCTTTACAAACTAATGCTACTGGACTATGTGCGAGATTACCTGGAGCAGGGCGACCAGGCACTCATTCAATATAACGACAAGTCTAAGACGGTTAGTCTTCTCGAAGGACAGCGCGCGTTACTGGATTCTTTCCCCGCCTTCTTTCATCAGTCAATGCAGAACGGTAACTCATCTCTGACGCACCAATTTCGCGTCGTGGAAAACGCAATCGTTTGGTCCAAGATCAAGTTTGGTCTGAAGCCGGTGCTTGCGATTAACCATATTGTTATGTTCAAGAATGAGCACGAGCTCGGGCCGCAGGTTCTGATTCTTTCGAAGCAGATCTATGCGAATCATTACTTTGATGCCTCACTTGCGCTCACAGGGCTTGCAAGAAATCCCGCCGAAGATCAAGGCTACTATCTTTTTTACGAGAATCATTCGCTGGCAGACGGCCTGCAGGGCCTATTCACCAATATCAAACGCAAACTCGTCGAGCATCAAGCCAAGGATGGTTTGAAGGACGTGCTGCGAGGAACCAAGGCAAGACTCGACTCGCTCTCGCTTAACCAGAACAAAAGCGTACAACCGCCTGAGGTATCGTCGAGTTGGACTCAGCTAAGAATTCGAAGTAAGCAACTGCTCGTATTGCTGTTTTGTATTACCGCTCTCGCGATGATAGCTTTCGCTGGTTATCAAAGGAAGGCGAACATTCCACCAGGGACACATGCCAGTTAAGAAGAAAGGAACCTGAGTGGGCTCTCAGTTTGTCCATCCATAACTACTGCGGCAATCCCATGCGTCTCACGAAACTAACATAGCGCGGATCTGACCGAAGCTCGTCGAACGCTTGTTCCCTCGTCAACATGACCATCCACTCAGAACGTTCTGAGTACGCTTTTTCCAGCCAATTGAACACCTGATCCTTATCGCCAAGACCGGCATAGATTCGCGCGATTTGATACGAGGAAACATACTTACTGCGAGCCTTTTCTTGCAACTCGGCCAATATCTTAAGCGCCTCGCTTCTGTTTCCTGACACGGCATACGTGTGAGCAAGTTGCGCATCTGCGACGGTGCTGCCACCAGGAAAGAGTCTCTTCGCGTTTTGGAAAGCGGCTATGGCCTCTGGATACTTTCTTTGTTGCTCGTACAGAAGTCCGATCCACGTATAAGCTTGAGCGAAATTGCGGTCCATTTCGATGACCTTGTTTATTTGCTCACTCGCCAGATCATATTGCCGCGTATATAAGTAGTGCCACCCCAAATGTATATTGATAACTAGATCGACCGGGCTTAGCTCCAGAGCGCGTTTGCTTTCGGCCAGGGATTCATCAAATCGATTTTGAGCGATTAGGAAATGTGAATATCCGTGATGGGTATCGGCACTGTTCGGATTCAGTTCGAGAGCTCGTTTGAACTCGCGCTCAGCAGCGGGCCAGTTCCATTCATAAAAGAAGGTCTCGTGCGCCAGAGAATTGTGGGCTTCACCCAACGTGTTGTCGATGGCCAGTGCCTGCAATGCCGCTTCCTTGGCCTTAGGCATAGACTCGTTCGGCGCAACAGCTCCAAGGGGAAAGACTAGAGCCGTGTAAGCGTCTGACAGTCCTGTATAAGCCAGCGCATTATTCGGATCCTTAGCGATTGCCTGTCCGAAGTAATCTATAGCCTTTCTAAGATCCTGCTCCGTTCGCTTGTCAATGAAGAAGCGCCCCTTTAGATATAACTGATAAGCTTCAGTGTCGTTGGTGTAATTCTTTGTCGCACGATTGACTTCAGCGCTAGTCAAGCGAAGTTTGAGATTGCTGGTAATGTCACTGGCGATATCACGTTGTAAAGAAACCAGGTCAGCGAGTTTCCTATTATATTGCTGACCCCAAAGCTGTTTGTTATCTCGCACGTCCAATAGCTCAGTACTGATGGCGAGATTGTCTCCGCGTTGCATGACGCGGCCAGTAAGTACGGCGCCAACATTCAACTCTCTCGCCGCGGCAAAGGGATCCGCGTTCTTACCTTTGTAGTGAAACGCAGAACTGCGCGCAATTACTTTGAGATTCGGGAGCTGCGTCAGGCTGTTGATGATACTTTCGGTGAGACCGTCTGAAAGGTAATCAGTTGCTGCGTCGTTATTCTGATTTTCAAATGGTAAAACGACTATCGATTCAATGGCGCCCTGGGCTCTACGCTCTCTAAGATACAGAACCAAACTCGCGATTGCCGCGAGAAGCAATAGCGCCGAAACAATCGCTATAACTTTATTGCGTGCGATTGATGTGACAACCGAATCAGGGCTCGTCGCCTGGGTCTGCGTTTGTTCTTTGGTAGCAGTTTGTCCGCTCGCTAACTGTTCTGTAGCGCCGCGGCCGGCTGCCGGAACCGATCGCTCGAGCTTCGCCTTAAACTCGAGGTCTTGCTGTAGCGATTTGAGATCGTTGAGGAGATCTCTGGCTGTTTGATAGCGCTCATCCCGGTGCTTTCGCAGAGTCTTAGTAACGATACGTTCCAACTCTGCCGGCACAGCCACTCCATAACGAGCCAGCTGTGGCACTTCGTTATCACTCAGAATTGATGCGATGATTTCGTTAGCGGTGGAACCGTCGAAAGGTAAACGACCTGCCAGCATCTGATACATCAAAGTACCGAGGCTGAAGATGTCAGTCCGCCCATCGAGTGGAAGACTGCGAGCCTGCTCGGGCGACATGTAGCTGGCAGTACCCATCACAACGCCGGCACTTGTGTTAACGGCCGCGCGTGTGGGCGCTTCCGGATCTACCAAATCCGGCCTGTCTGGGCCAGTTAGCTTTGCGAGTCCGAAATCGAGCACCTTCACGATTCCGTCGCTTCGCACCATCACGTTTTCCGGCTTAATGTCGCGGTGCACAATACCGGCAGCGTGTGCGGCAGATAAAGCGTTCGCTATTTGCACAGAGATCTCCAGCACTTCGCCGAGTCTCATCGTGCGAGTACGCATCCGATCCCGGAGCGTTTCACCCTCAATAAACTCAGTCGCGATGAAATAAACTGAGTCCGCTCTTTCAATTTCGTAGATGGTGATGATGTTGGGATGATTAAGTGCGGAAGCCGCGTTAGCCTCGTGTACGAAACGTCGGACTCGCTCTTCGTTAGATGCAACATCAGCGGGCAGAACTTTGATTGCAACATTGCGATGAAGCTTCGTGTCCTGGGCAAGATAGACCTCACCCATTCCGCCCGCGCCCAATTGCGAGCGGATCTCATAGCGACCAAGTTTTGTACCGGTAGCAATAGTCATCTGCAGAAGTTTAGGATTCCGGGTGTTTAGAGTTCAACGTCTGAACCTAGTATTACACCGAAGGTGTTCGCGAATTGCAGCCTAAGGAAACACTCGTTCTCACTCACCTTATGTCAAAACAGTCAGTACCGAAACGCGGTAGCGTCGGGTCAGTGCTGGCTCGCAGTCAACTCTGTAGCAAAGACGACCCGACGCTACCGCGTTTCGGTACTGACTGTTTTGACACAACGGTGAGATAGAGAACACAGAGAGCAGAACACTTTTGGTGTTGGTATAACAACATACGATACCTACTTGGTTGTTGTTGGAGCTCATGACGCTTCTCTTTTCAGTTGCGCGGAAAATCCGCGAGCCATAGCTCAGGCTTGCCGGGACTGTACCGCACGTAAACGATCGTCCCTTCAGGAGAGACATCATAGAACGCACCGATGGGATGCATGCGCAACATTCCGAGAAGTTTTTCTTCATGCGATGCGGGAGAAATAACCCACAGTTCTTTGCCTTGTGGCGATTTGCCGTCGCGCAGGAAATATACGTGTGTGCCATCTTTGGACCAACGTGGCAGGCGACCTCTGGTCAGCGGACGGCAGTCCCCCGTTCCGATCGCGCAGATTGAAATCTGTCTCAACTCCGGAGCGTTGCCAAGTGTCAGATCTGTACCCAGGATCGACTTTCCATCTCTTGACCATTGCGGATCGCGGAGTGACGTTTTGAAAACAGATTCCTTTCCCGTCTCAATCTCCCGGATCGCTGTTAACGGAGGACTATTCTTATCTTGCTTCACGTAGGCGATCAGTTTGCCCTGAGGATCCACTTGCGCGGCATTTTGCGTGCCCCACGCCCAACCCGCAGCGATTTCGAAACTTGGTCCACCAGTCACGGAGATTCTGCGGAACGAAAAAGTAGGTTTGAATTGATAGAAATAAAGCCACGAGCCGTCCGGCGCCCAACGAGGATGAATATTCCGTTCTCCCTTACCCTGCGTCAACTGAACTGAACTACCACCAGAAGACTCAATCGTATGAATCTGAGTGTCACCATTGTTTTCGACCAGAAAGAAGGAAATTGTGTCTCCGCGCGGAGAGAACGACGGATCAGTGAGATCGTATCTCGACTCCATCAATTCACGCGTTTCATTCGTGGTCGGATTCCAAACCGTGAGCACGAAACTGTTCCGCGTGTTGGTATAAATTAGCTTTGAGCCATCGCGAGAGATTTCAGGTTCAGTATCCTCCCCTGCACCTACAAGAACTGGTTCAGGAGTACCACCCGCTGCAGCGATTTTCCATAGCGTTCGACTGCCGGCGCGCAAGGAAGAGAAAAATATGTATCGACCATCGGGAGTCCACGCGGGCGTCCCGCCGAAATGATCATCGAACGTCAGCTGTCGCGCCTGACCACCAGCGGATGGAACAACCCAGATGTCGCCAATCGGCCCTTTACTGCATTGAAAAAACGCGATGAGAGATCCGTCGGGTGAAAACGCGGGTGTGCGGTCGGCCAATAAAATGTCCGGAGTTGGCACTCCATCGACTTTTCGTTGATCACTTCCGTCGGCCTTGGCTGTCCATATCTGTTCATCTTTCTCATAAACCAGACGGCTACCGTCCCAGGACCAACTTGGGTTGTAGCCACCCTCAATTATCTTCCGCGAAGTGCCGCCGAGAGGAGGTACTGACCAAATGCCTCCCCCGCGAGAAAACACTATTTGATCGTTATTAGGCGACCAGCGCGGGTGATGTGCCGCAGTATCTCCCGTCGTGATTTGAATCGGATCGCCTTGAGCCAAGTTCTTGATCCAGACTTGCGGCGTTCCTCGTGCGTCGTTGATAAACGAAATGAAACTGCCATCGGGAGAAAAACTAGCTTCGCGATGTGCGCCCGGAAACGAAGAGATTAATCGCTGTTGCAGTTGGCCAGCCGGTGGCCGCCGCCATGGTTGCCACCATCCGATCACCAAAACAACCATCAGCAATGCCAAAGCAGTCCATATGTAAGGACGAAAGTGTTGGATGGGTGGCGCTTGTGTGACTGTGGAGGACCTGTTTTCCGGGAGCATTGCTCGAAGACTTAAGGCCAGATCCCGCGCTGAGTGAAACCGCTCATTCGGATTTTTCGCGAGGCAGTGCTTAATTAACTGTTCCACGTCGCGCGGAATATCAATGCCCGCGTTACTAATCTCCGGTGGCTCATCCTTCAAGATGGCCGCCATGGTTTCGGCCGCTGTCTTGCGGGCGAAGAGCTGGCGGCCAGTGATCATCTCGTGTAACACAACGCCGAGGCTAAAGATGTCACTGCGAGCGTCAACTGGTTCACCTTTAACCTGTTCGGGCGACATGTAAGGCACGGTTCCCACAATCGTGCCTGGAGTCGTATAAAGACTTTGCGTCTTCGCCTCGCTCTCAACGATTCCAACAACCTTCGCCAGACCAAAGTCCATAACTTTGATTTGTTCGCGCGGCGTAACAATGATGTTCTGCGGCTTTATGTCTCGGTGGATAATTCCGTGCGCATGCGCTTCCGCTAACGCATCAGCCACTTGACCGCCCATGGAAAGAGACTCTCCTAAACTGAGAGCCTTCTTTCTCATCCTGCTGTCCAATGTTTCCCCCTCGACATACTGCATGACGAAGAAACTGCGACCATCCACTTCGTCGACTTCATAGATCGAACAAATGTGCGGATGATCGAGCTTCGCTGCCGCTCGAGCTTCGCGGATGAGACGCTTCTTTGCTCGATCATCGGCAACGGAATCTGCGGTGAGGAACTTGATAGCTACTTTGCGATCGAGCAATGTGTCGTTAGCGAGATACACCTCACCCATTCCACCTTCGCCGATCTTCGAGCGGATTTCGTAACGACCGAGTTTTGCGCCTGGTGATAGAGTCAATTAAAGGAGCGACGGTCGAACCTTATTTCTTCATTCCGTGTGGCCCATACCGCCTTTCGCGATCTTTGAGCGGATTTCATAGCGGGTCGAGTTTTGTCCCGGCGGAGATTGTCATCGCTTCAGGTCCGCGGTCCAGTTCATGACTGATTGGACTTTATCACCGCTTCTTCATTGCCGACGCCACTCGCGAGTTTTGACATACGTCGATTGGTCATTTTCAATTCGTTTGCAGGCCGGACAGCGCTCACCTTTTGTAGCGCGAGCTGTCAGCTTGCGATCTTTCCTGCCAGCGCAAACTAACAATTGTACTACTGCGGAAGTCCCATACGCCGCAGCAGATCAGCGAAGCGCGGATCGCTGCGGAGCGACTCGAGGGGTATATACCATCTGATTCTCGGCAATAGACCACTGCGAGCCTGAAAGTCCTTTTCCAGCCAGGCAAAAGCCTGGTCCTTATCTCCCAGGCCGGCGTAAACGGCAGCGACGTCCTGGCCGACCGCCTCATGCCTTCTATACTTTTCCTCGAGCTCTTTGAGAATCGCCAACGCCTCGGGGCGTCTTCCCGACACGCCGTAAGCGTACCCGAGGCCGCCAAAGACCGAACGGTCTCTTTCAGTTAGATCAACCGCTTTCCGCAGCTCCGCGATTGCGTCCGCGTAATTGCCCTGTTTGAGATATGCCAAACCCAGATACATATGTCCTCTCGGATAACGCGGATCGAGCTCAATGACCTTGCTGGCTTCTGCGATAGCTGAATTTACATCGCCGCGAGCGAGATAAGTCTGCGAAACGTTTTGGCTGATAGCCAGGGAAAGAGGATCGAGCTGCTGGGCGCGCTTCGCCTCTATTAGTGCTTCGTCAAATCGTCCCCTGTCAAGAAGCAAGATGCCATGCCAGTGATGTGCCGTCGGATAATTCGGGTTTAAGTCAAGCGCGCGTTTGAATTCTTCCTCAGCCTTGTCCCATTGCCACAGTCCCTCGCAGGCGTCCGCCAATGAAGTGTGGGCTTCGGCGAGCGAATTATCGAGTTGGAGAGCACGCTCAGCAAAGGCTTTGGCCTTCGGTAAGCTCTCGCTGCCCGGCGCGCCGGTGTAGGCTTCCAACACCGAGGAACAATCAGCGAGCCCCACATAGGCCAGGGCGTAATTCGGATCTTTGTCGGCGGCCTGCTGAAATTGCTCGATCGCTTTCATGATGTTGTCCGCAGTCCGCTTGTTCCAGTAATAGCGACCTTTCAAATAGAAAGCGTAAGCCTCCGGATTGCTGGTATCGCGCCTGGTCAACTGACGCTGCTCTTCACCACTCAGCTTGGTCCGTAGCCGTTCGGAAATCTCGCGCGAGATCTCCTGCTGCACCGCGAGCGCGTCAGCGAGCTTGCGGTTGTACTGCTCCCCCCAAACCTGCTTATTATCCCGCACATCCAGCAACTCAGCGCTGACCATCAGACTGTCGCCACGTTGCAGCAGCCGCCCGGTCACGACTGCACGCACATCCAGGTCGTGCCCAACCTTCAGCGGGTCTGTGTCCTTCCCTTTATACTGAAAGACTGTGCTGCGCGGGCTTACGCGCAACGAAGATAGCTGCGTCAGGTTGTTGATGATGCTTTCGGTTAAACCATCGGAAAGATATTCAGTATCTGGATCACTGCTCTGATTAACAAACGGCAAGACGGCGATCGAGTCGATCGCTACTTCCGTATTCCTCGCGTGCAGATAGGCGGCCAGCCCGACTCCGCCGAGCACGAGTATTGCCAGGATTATGACTGCTGCAAGCTTATGCCGCTTGATCCCTGTAATGATGTATTCAGCGCTGGACGCGGACACCTCGGCGCCTGATGCCGTCGCACCGCCGGCCGTTTCTGGGCTGGTAGTCGAACCAACTGAACCTGGCGGCACGGTGGTGTCCAACTCTTCCGCCCCCTCGAGCTCTCGCCGTAACTCGCGCAACTCGATGGCCGCTTCTCTGATCGACTGGTACCGCTCATCCGGATCCTTCGCCAGACAACGACGAACGATGCGTGTCAAATCAGCCGGTGCGGCCGGGTTCACATCCTTCACCAGGGGCACTGGCGAATGAACGATCTTGTGCAAGGTGTCGATCGTTGATTCGCTTTCGAAAGCGCGTTGGCCAGTAGCGGCCTCATAAAGGATGCAGCCGAACGAAAAGATGTCGGAGCGGTGATCGACGACCTTGCCTTGCGCCTGCTCAGGCGACATGTAGCCGACCGTGCCCATGACTATTCCTGGAGTTGACAGCTGCTGCCGCAAAACTGCAGTTGATACTTCTTCCGGTGCAGCCTTGATATCTTGTGGCTTAGTTTGTTCAGTCAGCTTTGCAAGGCCAAAGTCGAGGATCTTCGCGTAGCCATCGTGCGTGATCATCACGTTCTCAGGCTTTAGATCGCGGTGCACGATACCTGCCCCATGCGCCTTGGTCAGACCTTCAGCCACTTGTTGCAGGTAGCGCAGCAGTTTTCTAAGCTCAGTTTGTTGACGATGGATCCTTTCGCGCAGCGTTGCGCCTTCGACATATTCCATCGCGATAAAAGTCATCCCTTCGCTTTCGCCGATCTCATATATGTGCGCGATGTTCGGATGGTTAAGCGCAGCGGCCGCCTGAGCCTCTTGCTCGAAGCGGCGCATCCGATCCCGATTAGCACCAGGATCGTCAGGAAGTACTTTTATAGCGACTTTACGATGCAGCCGTGTGTCTTCAGCCAGGTAAACCTCACCCATTCCGCCTTCGCCAATCTTCGAGCGGAGTTCGTAACGGCCGAGTCGTGTGCCCGCTGCAATGCTCATCGCTTTAGTCCAGCGGTCCAGTTCATGACGACGGTGAGCGGCGAGGGCGTCGGGTCACCGGCGAGAGTGTTAACGAGAAAACGTTGGCCATCACCCGCGGCGGAATAGTATGAGGCACCACCAATGCCTGGGAAGATGGTGTTAACATGCGCCTCGAAAAGTGGTTTGGGAATGCCGGCCACGAAAGTCGACTCGGTACCATTAACCTCTACTGTCATGAGCTTTCTATCAGGAGCGAGATAAAACAACTCTCGACCATCGCGACGCCACTGTGGCTGCGCTCCCCCCATGGTGGATACCTGCCACTTGCCGCCTGATAGGGGAAAGCTCTGAACATAAATCTGGTACGGTCCCGACTCGTTTGAAGCGTACGCGACCCAGCGGCCATCGGGAGAGAATCTTCCTTGGGTTTCAATAAACTCCGTCTGTATAAACGGCAGGATATCAAATCGGTTGAAATGTGTGCGTGCAGTCAATCGCTAGATGAAGTTTCCGCAGTTACCTAATTCCCATCTCTTTGATTGCTTCGCCGGCGGCTGCGAGGTTTGCCAATCTCATCTCTGAATACTTTCGCGACAGTATTACACCGGGCGCGCCCGCATTGAAAGCGGCTTTCACCGCTGCATTCACATCCGCGGGCTCAGTTTTCTTTTCGCTCTTGTCGGTCGGGATGTCTATGTCAATGCCTGGATAAATAGCGATCTCGTTACGCACGCCCTGAATGGCCCGCCTGGTTTCGCGGGCAACGTAGTCTGCTGAAAGACCCAAGGCCGATAACTTGTCGAAGCTCGGCTCGTCGCCATACCCCATTATTCGATAGTGCAATTTCATCGCGTCTTCAGGTCTCGCGTCGCGAAATATCGTCGAGTGCACGTTCTTCATGTACTGAGCTAGTCTGGGCCCGCCGCAGTTGTTGTACATCACAACCTTCAGAAAATCTGAAGTCTGGCGAAGCTTAGAGTAATCTTGCTCCGCGCGATAAAACGGGCTAAATGAGTTGTTATGCCAAATGTGCCAACCAACCTGAATCTTATTATTGATCGACTTCACAGTTCCGTATATCTCGCCGTAAATCTCTTGCTGGCTGTCAGTCCAGAACTTTTCCCACGCGAGGATTTCCGGATAATTCAAAATCAATCGCCAGAACGTTACGAAATAGCCATCGCTTGGCCGTTGATCGCCCCAAGCCGAACGCACAAACTTATCAAGCTCGACGAAGCCCTGCAGTGCGCGGTCGACATCAATGCCTCGCTGCCTTCCCTTGACGCGGCAATGTTCGCAAAAACATGTGATCTGAGCACGACCATTGAACCCGCCGTGACGGGAACCGATTGCGTTGTTGAGCGGCCCCTGTCGCTCTGACCCCCACATTACGCCGTCTATTTCGTATGATTTGACGTAATCTTCGACCAGCGAGTTGAGGAAACTGCGCACGTCCGGATTGTTGAAACAGGCCTGTCCCGTCCGTCGTCCGTAGATATCTACTTCTGCCACCTTTTCAAAACCGGGAATCAATAGCGGGTTGTAAACATCTTCCAGCCAAGAGTAGCTTTGCATCTGTCGGGCTTTTGCTTTTGGGATTACTGCCCCAAGCAGGTTGAAGTCGCCAAGATCGGGCGCGCGAAGGTTCTTGAGTATCGTCTGGTCATAGTATTGCGGATGAAGTTCGGCGTAGCTTCCACCGTGAAAGGTATCGGCATCGTATTTCTGCACGCCGTGGTCAGGAAATGGCTGACCCGGAATCTGGCGGCCGGCGATGCCGCGACCATAGGTGAATACCGCAAGCAGCAGCGCGTTGATACGCCCTTTCTCTTGAAGAAGGTCGAGCACCCGCTCAACGCCCTCATCAACGAACGAGACGGCTCCGACCTGAATGGCTATGAACCTCTTGTTAGGCTGCGTTTGCGTTGCGGCAATTTTAGGTTGCCCATGATTGGTCGCTAGCGCTGGCGTCACCGACTTCGCATCGTTGATGAGAGTCGGTTGCATCGCCGCAACTGAAGCGGCGGTGATTCTTTTCAAGAAGCTGCGCCTCGAAGAGCCTTTCTCATCTAGCCGGGACTTCGCCATTCTGAGTCCTCCAATTTTCCTTAGCGCTTCTGGCCCAATTCTGTTCTTGATCTCTCAGAGCCTACGGTGGAATGCCCATGCGCCGCACCAGGTCTGCAAAGCGCGGGTCGGTGCGGATTGGATCCCACACCGGCTCGACTTTATAAAAGGCTCCGATCGCTCCCGTTGCTAAGCCACGTTCCAGCCATGAAAACGCCTGTTCCTTCTCGTTCAAGGCCGCATAGATTTTGGCAATCCAGTGCGCCTCGTCCAGGTTCGCGCCAGACATCTCTTCCAGCTCTTTGATGATCTGAAGCGCTTCTGCCCGCTTCCCTTGCGCCGCGTAGACCATGCCCGTACTGTAAATCAAAATCGGATCACTCTTCCTCTCTCGTTTGGCCTTCTCCAGTTCCGCGAGCGCTTCGTCGAATAACCGGTTTTGAATGTAAATCCCGATTTCCCAGTGGGTGCTCAAACCCGGGCCGAGTTCATTGGCCTGCCGCAGCAGCTCAAATGCTCGCACATAATCTCGCTTGAAATAGTAAGGAACGGCCACATTCCGTGCGATGATTGAGGAGAGCGGATCGAGTTCGCGAGCTTTCAGAAATTCCTCCAAGCCTTCATCGAGACGCCCCTGTCGCGCGAGCGAAACTCCCAAATATTGATGGGCCATCGCTAAGCTCGGGCTGAGTTCGATCGCACGCCGCAGTTCACCATCACCCAGCGAGAAATTGTACGGGGCGAAATCGATGTAGGCTTGACCAAGTACGGTGTGAGCTTCGGCCAGGTTTTCATCCAGCGCGAGCGCTTTACGCGCCATCTCTTCCGCTTTGCGCCGACCTTCAATGGGCGCAATGTAGCCACGCAATCCAAGATTGTCATAGACGTCAGCTAAGCCTGCGTAGGCGAGCGCATAATTGCGATCTTCTTCAATGGCCTTCTCGGAGTAGCGGATAGCCGTCAGCAGATCCTCGCGGGTGCGACGTTGGGTATACGACCGTCCCTGCATGTAATACTGGAAAGCTTTGAGGTTCTCCGTCGGACGCTTCGCAAGTTGCTGTCGCTCGGCGCCGCTCAGCTTCAAGCGCAGCTTCTCGGAAATCTCTTTCGCCATCTCTTCCTGCAAAGCGAACACATCGGCGAGCCTACGGTTGTATTGCTGACCCCAGAGTTGCGTTCCATCTGAAACATTCACCAGTTCTGTTCGAATCGTCAGGTTATCGCCTTGCTGAATTAACCTCCCGATTAGCACAGCTCGCACACCAAGATCGTTTCCGACTTTCCGTGGATCGACCTCCTTGCCTTTGTATTGAAAGACAGTGCTACGTGCCATCACTTTGAGCTGGGACAGTTGCGACAGGCTGCTGATGATGCTTTCAGTGATGCCGTCGGAAAGAAAGTCGGTGTTTGGGTCGGCAGTTGTGTTGGCGAATGGCAAGACTGCGATTGAGTCGACTGGTGTATTCCTACCGCGTGTCCGCGCGAAATAGAGCAACACAACGATAATGATTACGGCTAGGCCAGCGATCGTGAGCACAATGGCGCTTCGATGCTTCGCGCCGGTCAACGTGCGCGTGCGCGCCACAGCAGCTGCCGTATCGGATGCTGCCGGACTTTCCGTAGAGCGACCAATAACGGCGTCAGTCGTGTGGGGAAGAATGCTGGTTTCGATCTCGCTCGAGCGTCTTGAGTCACCAGTGTTTACTACAGAATCACTGACGAGCGGTGTGCCATCCGCACGACAGAACGCCAGCGCATCATCAAGTTCAACGCGTTTGCATACAGGGCAACGCTTCATTTGGGGTCAGAAAACTCAACCATTCAGTACCGTCGGCGGTAGCCGCTGGCCCAGACTCAACCTGCGACGGTTCTTTTGCCTAACGAGCGACTTGGCCATCGGCTACCGCCGACGGTACTGAATGCATGATGGTCTACTGCTTTCAGTCGGATCTTCTTCGAATCAAGGTCAAAGCGGTGACAAGTCACCGCACTCCAACGTTACGGAATGCCGAGGCGCTTCACGAGATCGTCGAAGCGTGGATCGGACCGAAGCGGATCGAATCGTCGCTCAACCTTCAGCCGTATGATATTTAGATCGTAAACCTTATATGCCTCCTCAAGACGTTCGAAGGCTTTATCCTTCTCACCAAGCGCGATATAGATAATTCCGATCTGACCAGGCGACACGTATTTGTGCTTAGATAGCTCTAGGAGTTCATCGAGCGTCTTCTGCGCCTCGTCTCGTCTGCCAGCTACGCCGTAGGCATAAGCGAGGCCCATCAAACCAGACGTCTTGCCATCCGGTAAGCTAAGAAGCTTATTAAACTCGTCAATAGATTCCTTATACATCTGTTTTTCTGCGTATGCCTGGCCCAGTCGATAGTGAGCAAGATTGAAGTTCGGATCCAACTCAACTGTCTTCCTCAACTGTTCGATGGCTTGGTCGAGCTGACCAGCCACACCAAGAATGCGCCCGTACCACGCGTTGATGATCGATGACGTTGGATCAAGGTCGAGCGCTCGTCTGATCTCTACCAACGCTTCAGGTATCCTATTGGGCACAGTAGACAAAAAGATCGCGTACCAGTGGTGAGCAATCGGATAATTCGGGTTAAGTTCGATGGCGCGCTTGAATTCCCTTTCAGCAACAACCCAATCTCGATCGTAGAAATAGCTGACATGGCCCAAGGAAACATGCGGTTCTGCAAGCGATCCATCAAGTTCAATGGACTTAAGCGCGGCAGCTTTGGCTTTTGGTAGCGCCTCAATTGGTGGCATGTCGCCACCGGCTTCGGGCCCCCCAAGTAGTGAGTAGGTATCGGCCAAGCCAGCGTATGCAAGAGCGAAGCTCGGATCCCTCTGAATGGCTTGCTCATAGTACTCAACTGATTTGTGGAGTGCGTAGGCAGTTCGTTTATTCCAGTAGAACCTTCCTTTCATGTAAAGCTGATAAGCTTCATTGCTCTCGGTGTAGTGTTTAGCTAGCCCTTTCTCCTCACCGGAAACTTTCAGCTTCAGCTTGTCAACAATCTCGCGCGCAATCTCGCGCTGTGTTTGCAACACCTCCGACATTTTCCGTTCGTACTGCTCGCCCCAAAGCAATTTGTTCTGGCGCACATCAACTAGTTCAGCACTAATTGTCAGATTGTCTCCACGTTGTACGATCCGACCTGACAACACGGCGTTTACACCCAATTGATTTCCAACGGATACCGGATCGATTTCTTTGTTCTTATAACTAAAGACAGAGCTCGTTGGGCTGACCTTCAGATTCGGTAGCTGCGAAAGCCGATAGATTAAAGACTCCGCTAAGCCATCAGAAAGATATTCAGTATCGGGTTCTGTGCTTCTGTTCTGAAAAGGCAGCACGGCAATTGATTCGATCGCAACTTCACTGTTTCGAGCATGTACGTAAAGACTGATGCCCACGATAGCCGCGACGAGAACCAGCGCTGCAATTGCCGCTACCACCTTGTGTTGTTTGATTCCGGAGACAATGTATTCGGCGCTGGATACAGGGGGCTGGGTGGTGGAAGGCGCAGTCGTCGCTGGTGTTCCAGAGGTAGTCGACAGTGGTGCACGCCATTCAGGAGCTCCAGTGCGCTCCAGTTCAGCATCTATGTCAACCTTGCGCTTCAACGTTCGCAGATCGATTAATAAATCCTTCGCGGTCTGATATCGCTCCTCCCGATCCTTCGTTAACGCTTTCGTGACGATGCGCTGAAGTTCCGCCGGGACTTGTGGCGCGTAGCGAGTGAGCGGTGCCGGCTCTTTCTGAAGAATAAGCGAAATAGTATCGGTCGGAGTCTCTCCAGCGAATGGAGCCTTGCCGGTAATCATTTCGTACAACACGACTCCCAGGCTCCAGAGATCCGTACGTGAATCAACCTCGATTCCTTTGGCCTGCTCCGTCGACATGTAAGTGGCGGTCCCCATGACCATGCCCGCGCCTGTATTCACCATCGCTCGAGTAGGAGCTTCGGTGTTGGCGAGAAAACCCAATGGCTCTGTCAGTTTCGCAAGACCAAAATCAAGGACTTTCACATAGCCATCGCGACGCACCATAATGTTCTCTGGCTTGATGTCACGATGAATGATCCCGGCAGCGTGAGCGGCAGCCAGTGCGCCTGCTGTTTGGATCGCAATCTCGAGAATATCGTCGAGACTCTGAGAGCGAGAGTTGATCCGCTGTCTGAGCGTATCGCCGTCAATGAACTCCGTGGCAATAAATCTGGTGCTACCTGCGGTGCCGATTTCATGAATCGTAAGAATGTGTGGGTGATTCAAAGCGGAAGCCGCCTGGGCCTCCTGAATGAACCGTCGCAGCCGTTGCTCGTTGGCGGCCACAACCTCGGAAAGGATCTTGATTGCAACCGTCCGGTTCAACTCAGTGTCAACCGCCAGATACACCTCACCCATTCCGCCTTCCCCGAGCTTTGAGCGGATTTCGTAGCGGCCGAGTTTGGTGCCGGAATTGAGAGACACGGAATTAGGCGGCAATTACCAGGAGCCTGGTTTCGCCGATCCGGCGTCGGGGCGTTCGTAAAACCGCCTCATCTTATCCGTATTGGTCGGGAGGCGCTAGACTTGGAAGTAAGTGTGTAACCTGCAGTATTTTTGATTCCCTTTAGTATCAACCTCAAAGAAACCGTCCAAGTGAATACTGGGAGCGCGGACGTCCTCGTCCGCAAACGCGACGCAGTCGCGCAGATCTATTCGCTTCGCTCATTGCGGACGAGGACGTCCGCGCTCCCAGTACCGAGTTGCGCATTTCATGGTTAATTGGCTACTAAAGGGTATCTTAAATTTTCTACAAGCCTTTGCCTGGCCATACGGGCCGAATTACAATGTGGTCCAGTTCTTCGGACCACTGAATGGACCGATCCGGAAGTCCTTAGAAATTCTCAACTTCCTCAAAGTTTTCTCGAACGTATTATGAAACCCGAAAACAAAGAACTTTACGAGTTCGGCGTCTTCAGACTTGACTCTGTCGAGCGTGTCTTGTGGCGAGATGGCGACGCTGTGCCTTTAACTCAGAAGGTTTTTGATCTGCTGTTGCTGCTGGTCGAAAACAGAGGGCAGGTTGTCGAGAAGGATCGGTTGATGAACGAGATTTGGCCCAACACCTTCGTAGAGGAAGGCAATCTGACTCAGAACATTTCAGTCCTGAGAAAAATTCTGGACGCAGACGGTCATCAATACATTCAAACAGTTCCTCGACGAGGCTATCGATTTGTCGGCCATGTAAACACCGCGGTTCATGACGGTGATGTGCTCGTTGAAGAGCATTCGGTGGCTCGAGTAATTATTGAAGAAAGCAGTTCTGCCGACGCGGCTACGGAACGTCAGAGTATTATCGAGGTTTTACCATCAGCTGTTCCTATACGTTTCAACAGGGCTCTAAGTCAAGGCAAAGGTTTGGCAGCCATCGCACTTGGCCTGGTTATAACAGTTGGGCTCGGTTGGTTATTCTTCCGCCCTCGCAAGGTGGAAAGCCGGAACCCGCCTCCATTTGATATCAGTAACGTCATACTTCGAAAACTTACTAACAACGGTAACATTGTTTATGGAGTCATATCCGCAGATGGACAGTTCGTTGCATATTCCTCGGTTGATGACGACAACCGTTACTCCATTTGGTTTCAGCACGCGGGTAGCAATGAACCGATACAGCTAATCCCTCCGCAGAATGAACCGGTCGGCCCCGTCGCTATCTCTCACGACAATAACTGGCTCTATTATGGTCAAGCAAGTCCGAAGCAGCCGTCCAGTGGCAGCACGCTTTTCCGTATGCCGCTTTTTGGTGGTGCGGCGCGCAAGATTCTGGACCATCTGCATGTATTTGCAGATCTTTCCCCGGACGACCGTCGTGTCTTGGTTCATCGGTTCATTCACACCGGTGGCATGGAAGTTATTAGCGTTAATGCATTCGACGGCAGTGACGAACAGTTGATCGCGAAGAGCAATTCTTCATCCGGATTCATGGGCACGCGCTGGTCGCCCGACGGCAGCAAGTTGCTGTTTTTTACGATGGAGCAGAAGGCTGATGGGAATTACTGGTCGCTTTCGGAAATGCCGTCACAGGGCGGACCAGCTACAACGATTCTCGCTCCAACACAGCGAAGAATCTGGTTCATTGGGTGGGCAGATGAAGGCCGCGGGATCGTTATGACCGCAACTGATCCCGTGACGAAGCTCGCGCAGCTCCATTACGTCTCTTATCCCGGTGGTGAAACGCGACGCATCACCAATGACCTCGTGGGGTACACCACGATTTCGGTTGGTGGTGGAACCATACTCGCTGGAAAGGTCGAGCGGCAGTCGAAAATCTGGTTGTCTGACTGGCCGATGGCGGACTCAACGCGACTAACGATCGATAGGGACATGGGAGATGCTTGTTCATGGATGCCTGACGGTCGCGTCGTGTATGACACTACGGACAATGGTAAACAGCACTTATGGATCGGTGATACGAATAGCCATCAGAGTCAACAACTTTCGCCTGACGACGCCGAAGAACGGCAACCAGATGTTTCTCCCGACGGCAAGCTTATCGTGTTTATCTCAAAGCGATCAGGCTCTGCAGCTTTGTGGGTTTCAGATGTCGACGGGCGCAATGCGCGTCAATTGACGACGACTGTTGTAGCACCCTTTAAACCGCGATTCACTCCTGATGGAGAATCAATTCTCTTTTCGATGGACCAGGGGCCAAGGAACGTCATTGCGCGAATCTCGGTTGCCGGAGGAGAGCCAACGGTAGTAGCTGATGACCTCGGGTCGAATTCTTTTTTTGACATCTCGCCGGACGGAAGGCAGCTCGCTTATGCGAGCAACGATGCAAATCATCGAACGCGCGTTGTGGTTCGGCCTCTTAACGGTGGCGGGCCTTCTTCCACGTTCGACATTGACCCTAGTTACTTTTTGAGATGGACACCTGATGGCAAGAATTTGGCCTACGCATCAGTGCCGGAAGATAAGAGAAGAGGCGAGGCGCTTTGGATCCAACCGACAAGCGGAGGTCCACCACACCAGGTTTTTGATGCCGCGCCCGATCTAATTTATTGGGCAGCCTGGTCTCGCGACGGAAAACAGGTGGCCCTGTCACACGGCAGATTCACCACTGATATTGTATTGCTGAGCCGCAGGAAGACTGGGTCGTAGATAGGAGCAGGAGCAACAGGCAGAAGTAGGGCGAATGATTCCTGCTCCTGCCTGCTGCCCCTGCTCCTGTCACTTTCGCAAGCCAACGCGTTGTAGGACTGTGGTGTACCTCGGGTCTGAGCGCATTGAATCCCAGCGATAATCCGCAACAAAGTAGGTGAAGTGAATCGCGCGGTCCTCAAGCGCCTTATTCAACCATTCGAAGGCCTTGTCTTTATCGCCAAGTTGCGCGTAAGTGCTTGCGATCCAAAACGACCGGACATCACCGTTCTTGGCTTTATCCAGCAAGTACTCAAGGTCATCGCGCCACAGGCCTTCCTTTCCGGATTGCGCATAGATTTTTTTGCGATGACTGAGAACATCCGGTGCGTCGCGAAAGCCTTCTTCGAGCGACTTCTCGTACATCCCCTTTGCTTCGTAAACTCTCGAAAGGGTTTGATGTGCCACATCAAAGTTTGGGTCCAGCTCAATAGTCTTCAGCAGCTGCTTTTCAGCCTCATCATAACGACGCGCGAGGCAAAGAATGTCTCCAACGTTCTCGTTGATGATTAAAGACAGTGGGTCGAGTTCCTGGGCCTTCTTTGCCTCAGCCACTGCTTCATCCATGCGACCGAGAATCGGCAGAAACAACGAATAGCGTTGATGCGCGGTCGCATACTTCGGATTCAGTTCGAGAGCCAGCTTAAATTCATTCTCGGCACCTGCCCAGTCCCATTCATAGGTCGCTTTGATCATCGCAAGTGTCGTATGGGCTTCGGCGAGTTTTGGATCAAGTTCCAATGCTTTAG
>DATBSH010000180.1:0-3867 GCA_036559885.1 Pyrinomonadaceae bacterium | reverse complement strand
AACCTCTTCAGTATTCTGATTAGTACTCGCAGCCTTGGCACGTTTCCCCTTCCTGAAACCCGTAACTACGTATGCGCTCGTCACTTTGGTGGCGGGCTCGCTTAGCCTTGCCCTGTGGTGGGCCGGGCTCCTCACCTCACTGCAAAACGCCTTTGTCTTGATCCCAAAAGACACGCGAGTCAGTCTCAGCGTACCAGGCTTTTGGCTCGGTGCTGTTTTGATATTCATCGTCTCTTTCGCGGTCGCAGTTGACGTGGGCAGGTTTGGCGGACGCCGAGCTTTTCCCTATCTCGGCGGCGGCTTTCTTGGCCTGGCGGCGGTGAGTCTCTTTGCCTCGTGGTTTTACCAGGCCGATGTCCTCTTCGTCCCCCTGGCTCTCGCCGGTTCCATCTCTGCAATCGCAGTACAAATCAAGCGACTCCGAAAGCTGGACAATGAACTAACGGAAAAGCTGGTCGAGTCCTCCTGGAAATTTGAATACCTTTCCGATGATTCGGAACGCCGGATCCTGAGCGGCTTGAAGCTCATTGATACTGTGCTTGCACCCAGTGAGTTGATCGTTTTCCGCCATGGAGTCGATGGCCGGCTCGCTTCCGCTGCCCGACTGCGTGCACCTCAGGGTGCGTCCCCGGAGACAGGCAGAAACTCCGCCTGGCGCGACGGCGTGAGTTTGTGTGAGCGCTCGATGGCTGCGCGCGAGATCATCGTGGAGCAGAACGAGTCGGATGGTTCCGCAAATATAGCCCTGCCCTTGCGACATGAGAATCGGACAGTCGGCGCGCTGCTGATTCGCGTTACCAAAGGATTCGACGAGGACGACAGAGCGCTGTTGATGGCCGTCGGTGGCCAGATCGCTCGGAACCTGCAACGCGAAGAAACACACACAGCGATTCGCAAACGCAGTTCGTTCGCATTCTTCTCTACGACGGAATCTGAGCAAAAGCTTCAGTCGTTGTATGTGCTCAACGGAGCGCTGTTGGAACAGAGTGTAGGTGTTAACGCGCTCTCAGAAATAGGCGATGGTTTGGCGCTCGCATATCTCGATGGCCGAATCGCCTATGCAAACGACGCGCTGGCGACCCTGGGCGGGATCTCGCACCAAAGAATACGCAATATAAACTTCTTTGAGCTTCTCGATTGTTTTCGCACTGACATTTTTGACGAACCGGTTCTTGCAGTGCGCAGAGTTTTGCAAACCGGTGAAGCCTATGAACGCGAGCTTCACTTTTCCCAGCGTGGCGCCACTTATGGTCTGCGCATCTCGCTGGTTCGGGAAAACTTAAACCCAGCATTGAGCGCTTCTTCTAACGGCAACGGACCCGATTCAGAAAGTGGAGCGCAGCCGCTTTGCCTGGCGCTGATGGTTAAGGACCTGACGCTGGTAAAGGAATACGAACGCCTGAAGAGCGACATGATTTCATTGATGTCGCATGAGTTGCGCACCCCGATTACGAGCATCAACGGCTTCGCAGAATTACTGAACAATGATGATGGTCTTACCGAACAAGCCAGGGAATTTGTCACTATCATCGCGAATGAATCGCAACGGCTCTCGCGCATGATCAATACGTTCCTGGAAGTCACCAAACTGCAGCGGAAAGACAGGCAGGAAGTTTTGAAGATTCCTCTTCGTTTGGACGAAGTCGTTAAAGAAACAGTAGCCAGTCTGCAACAGGTCGCGCGCAAGAGACGAATCCGATTGGTCGAGCAGCCTACGCAACGGCTGCCACCGGTTGCTGCTGACAAGAGCATGATCACGCAGGCGGTCAAGAATCTGGTTAATAACGCTATCAAATACAGCCCGGAGCGGACCACAGTCACCGTGTCAACTGCCCTGGAGGCCGAGGTTGTCAGGCTTTGCGTTGAGGACCGTGGTTATGGAATTCCCGCTGAAGCTAAGGACCGCGTTTGGGAAAAATTCTATCGCGTCGTGCGTGACGATCAAGACAAGGACGAAGAGTCAACTGGTCTTGGCCTGTCGTTCGTTCGCGAGGTAGTCGAACAGCACGGGGGCACAGTGGATCTGGAGTCGGAAGTAGGACGCGGCTCAAAATTCAGTTTTACTTTGCCGCGACTCTAGCAGGCATGAATCCCGGCGACTCGCGCAATAATTAAATTCTTTAGATTCGGTTAATAGTTCCGCGGCAGGATGGTGCACCACAGATGCACCTTTTTTTATTTGAGTGCAGGGTTGATTCGTAGTCGATCGTAATCTCCTCGTCAGGCTCAATATCACGCAAGGCAATGAAAAGAACATGATCGTAAAGGATCTTCATGTAGGCATTTGGCTCGCACGAGTGATTTATGTAATGCGTGCCATTTCCTCCGCGGCTGCCGTCTAGACTCCAGCGACTATTGATCGCGCAGATCCGTAGTCTGCGCCGCGTGGCGCGGCGGTTGGCCTCAGCGTTGGAGATCTTCTCCCCAGCATACTCTGCGATCTTTCGGCCGCGCCTGAAGTGAGTGATCGAAAAACAGCCCCTCCCTTCGATTGGAGACTTCTTGATTGCCAAGCCCGGCGCCAGGGAGAGTTTCATGGCTGAGGATTGTAGCGCAAACTATCAGCACGCGACGCAAGTCGATGTCTGGCGGCAAGCAAAATTTTGGCCGCCAACGCTAGCTGAGCATGGCGGCCAGATTAGAAGTTTGCTGGTAGGCGACTACTTGAGCCTAAAGCTGCGGGCAATCAGATCAGTCTGATTGCGAATGCGGTCCAGCTTGTCGCGCAAGCCGGTAAAACGTAACGCGTAGATAGTGCGGTTATCCGCCTGAAGATAGTAAATCCGTCCCACCATCGGCTTCGCTGTCTTGACAAACTCGTAAGATACGGTCACTCCACTAAGACGGCCCTTGAATGGTTCCTCTTTCCCTTCAACGAAGCCTGGAAGAAATCTCAGCTTTTGATCCAGGTCTCGACGAGCAAGGTCTGACGGCGTCGTGCCGGCGTCCACGACCTCCTTGCGAATCTGCAAGTAGCCTTCGAGTCGATCTCCGTAAACAAACTCCACGTGCCCGTGGGACGCCTCAGGTTCCGAAATCACGCGCCACTGAGTCGAGGGAAGCTCGATCGCATAGTCAATCTGATCGTTGGTGTAAGGCTCCTGGGCAGCAACGGCAGCGACCAGGGAGCAGCCTACTGTAATCAGCAGCAAAATCGCTATCAGGTATTTCATCTAACTCAACTCCTCATGATTCACATGGGCCTGTGACGAATGTCTTGTTTTGGTGTGGGTCAAAGCGCTTTTTCCGGTTGATTTTGACCTTGCTTCGATGCGCTTAGTTGAGGGGTTCGTTGTCTGATGGCCCAACGCCCTGATTGTGACCTTAACGCGCACCGGGCTCCGAAATCAACCTTTAGCCTGCGAATGGTTGGTGCGCAGCCTAAGAATTGGCCCTGGCAATAGCCTCCCGCTGGATTGTTGCCAGCGTCTGAATTCCCTGGGCCGCCAGGCCCAGCAAGCTTTCCATTTGCTCGCGCGAGAAGGGTTCGCGTTCGGCCGTCCCCTGCACTTCGATGTATCTGCCATCGCCGGTGCAGACGACGTTCATGTCGACTTCAGCCTTGAAGTCCTCGTCGTATTTCATGTCTAACAGAGGCGTGTTTTCCACAATGCCTACACTGATTGCGGCAACTTCATTGGTAATAATACTGCGCGGAATCTTGCCCGACTTGAGCAGGCGGTTAGCTGCTATTGCAAACGCAACGTACGCCCCGGTGATCGCGGCGGTGCGCGTGCCGCCGTCAGCCTGTAGCACATCGCAGTCGAGAGTTATGGTGCGTTCGCCAAGCTGCCGCATGTCAGCTGCCGCTCTCAGGCTCCGGCCAATCAGGCGCTGAATCTCGTGAGTTCGTCCCGAGGGCCCGTT
>DATBSH010000179.1:0-7461 GCA_036559885.1 Pyrinomonadaceae bacterium | reverse complement strand
CCGCAGCTGAAGGCAGTCGTTGGACAGCTTCTCGATAAGCCAGCAGTTTGAGGAACGAATGGCGGACAACATCATCACATTTTTATTTTTGCTAGGCATGAGTATGTTTTGTTGGGTCATGGTGCTTCGTCCATCCACGCGGCGAAAATTCAACGAACCCGGATATCATTTCTGGCGTCTGAGCAAAGATGGTCGTGAGGGTTGGGACGCCATGCAGTTAGCCGGTTATCTAGTTGGGGCAATGGTCTTCTCACTCATCACGCTTGTCTTTCTTTTCGTTGGCATTTATCGATCGGTCGCGGGATGAAACGGCGCTGTCCAACAAAGCCTTGCAGCTGACGGCGCGATAGCATTTTTCTCAAGTAACCTTTTCCCCTTCGGCTTGGATGCTGATCGCGCGCCGCAGCTGAAGGCCAGCGTTCGGCGCTATCCGAGTTAATTCAGACGCGATGCAAGCAATTCAATCTCACCTGAAACATAGCACTTGAGCGTAATTTCGCCGTGCTGATGCGGTCATATGAATTGCAAAGGAGCCTGCGATTTACTCTATGGCTAATGAAGCAGTACAAACAGTTGTGAATTCCATTCGCTGCTGGATGATTGGTTACGAAAGAGTACGAACAATGCGAAAAGGCGGGGGCAAACTTCTTCTCTTATTGTTGATACTGATTGTATGGACTCGAGTATCAACTGCTAAGCCGTGGCGGGGCATTGAACCATTACATTCGACCAGAGCTGACGTCATTCGTCTATTGAACCAATGCGTGAACGAAAGAGAAGCCTGCGAATTTACGATCGAATCAGAGGAAGTTTACATCCTATTCTCGGGTGGCCTATCAGATCAGCATTCTGATTGCATCAACCGACTACCTCCAGAGACAGTTGTCTTCATTGAGAGTAGGCCCACAAAAAATGCCAAAGTTTCTAGGTCTCTCCTTAAGACAGGCCGTTTCCAGAAGTTCAATCCAACCGCGCCGTGGAAGTTAGGGTTTAACGGGTATGTCGACAAGACTCAGGGTCTGGCGCTAAAAACCCAGAAGGGACGTATCAGCCAACTCGTTTATTTTGCAAACCCTGCGGACGCTTTGCTCTGCCCAAGCTACTATGTCAACCCTGAGTCGTTCTTAGAGATCTATGACGGACACGTGCCCGTCGTTTCGATTCGTTGTCCAACGAGTGCTGTAACTGAAGGCGAACCGGTCACACTCTCAGCTTGGAGCGACTTTCAGACGAAACGAGGTTTTAGTTGGCGCTTGAGCGCTGGACGAATCATAAAGGGCCAACACACTTCGAGAATTACAATCGACACGACTGGCCTATCCGGACAAACAATCATGGCTGCTGCCGAGGTCGTGGATCTGGATCGTTATGTCGCTGCAGTGGATGAGTGCAAGATAAGCGTAGTCGTTAAGAGACAATGATTGTACTCAGGTCTCCTGCGTTAGTTTGTAGCGTCGCGCCGAACAAGCGCTTGGAGCGGACTCGCCATGAGCGGGCTTCTTTGTTAAGTTGCGTGGGCGAGCCGCTCAAGCGCAGCGTTGGGCAGCCTTTCTTGAATGCTAATGTCAGAAGCAGAAGAATTGTTTAATCAAGCGTACGGCCTCGCCGTCGCGGATGATCAACCACGCGAAGCTATCGAGCTATGCAGAAAGGTTCTTGAAATGGAGCCAGACCATTATCGTTCTCGCGTGTTCTTGGGAATGCTCCTGGATGATCATGGAAATGGGGCGGAGAAGATTGAGAGTCGTCAGCACTTCGTAGAGGCGATTAAGCGCGTCAAGAGTCTATCCTCCTTGTGCGATTCGGGATATGAAGAATCTGCGCTTCATCATCTTGGGATTTGGGAGCGTGACCGCGGGCACGCTCAAAATGCCAGTCTTCTATTCCTGGCAGATGCTCTCCTATGCAAGAGTACTGAATCGCATGAATATTTAGTCGAGTCGCTGGATTCATCTCTGATGGGTGTGGCCGAGGCCATCAAGCCGCTGGTCTAGAATCATGCCGAGGGCGAAGAAGCGCTCAATAGAGATATCGCCCAATAAATTCCGGCAGCCCAACAAAGCCTTGCAGCTGACGGCGCGATTGCATGCTTCTCAAGTAATTTCTTTCCTTTCGGCTTGAAAGCTGATCGCGCGCCGCAGCTGAAGGCCACCGTTGGATTGCTTCGCGAGAACTCCGCGTTGCGGCGAAATCATGGCTGACAAGACAGCATAGCTATGACGCTTAAACGAAACCAGGAAGCTTCCTTGCCTATCAAACGGATCTACATCACCTCGATCATTTTATTTGCACTCATCTGGACGGCCTTTGGTTGCGCGGTTCAGTCCTTGGAGCACAAGGACGGCACGGCCAGCGACGACACTGAAATTGGGCGCGCGTTCAAAACAAGGACGAGCAATGTTCAGGTTGAAGGCGAAGGCATAGTAACGCGCATACTCGCGGACGACCTCGATGGCAGCAGGCATCAGCGGTTCATCGTTCGCCTAACATCAGGCCAGACGGTCCTCATTGCGCACAACATCGACCTTGCGCCGCGGATCGCCACACTAGCGGAAGGCGATAGTATAGGCTTCTACGGCGAGTATGTTTGGAACGCGCAGGGCGGTAAGGTCCACTGGACGCATCACGATCCTGGAGGAAAACACGTCGCAGGCTGGCTCAAACACAAAGGGCAGACCTATCAATAAAGCTCGATGCGAGAGTCCTTCTCGGGCACGCAATCCAACAAGCGCTTGGAGCGGACTCGCCATGAGCGGGCTTCTTTGGTGAGTTGCGTGGGCGAGCCGCTCAAGGCAGCGTTAGATCGCTTCCATTTATGCTCTGGCCAATCTAGTATAAGCTTCATCACTGATCTCGAACTGAAAGAAGGTAACTACCTATGAAACCGGTGTTCTTGATCGTAATCGTCAGTATCCTCGTCTCGCCCTCCTTTTTCGCCCTTCGTCTTCAACAAACCAAGCGTGAGCGTCTCGATCGGATCGAACACGCCCTGCAAATGGATGTGCCACGCCTGCTCTGCCTTACCGACAACCTAGCCACAGGAGGGCAACCTACCGAGCAGGCCTTCAGCAAACTTGCAGCAAATGGCTTCCGCTCGATATTGAACCTGCGCACTGCATCAGAAGGAGTTGATCTGGAGAAAGAGCGGAGATTGGTAGAGCAATCTGGGATGCTCTATATCAACATTCCGGTGGTGGTAAGCGCTCCTCGTGCAGAGCAGGCTGATGAGTTTATTCGGGTGGTCAAGGAGAAAGCCAATCACCCGATGCTGATCCATTGCAGGAGCGCGAGTCGTGTGGGGGCGTTTATGATGATCTACCGAGTGGTTGAGCAGGGCTGGAGTGAAGAGAAGGCAGAGGAGGAGGCAGTGAGGATAGGTCTGCACACTGAAGAGTTAAGGAAGTTCGCAAAGGACTACATCAGGCAGCAGCAGCAGAAGAGAAGTTGAGCTGGGTTTTGAAGGTCGTCGGGGAGAAGAAAGTTTTATAGGCTGGGCGTGATCTAACAAACGCATGCAGCGGGAGGCCGCTAAGCGAGGCTCTCATCGTTGGCTAGTTCCCCACGCGGCCCCGCTGATGCTGTGCGTTATGCGCTTCGTGGTTTTTATTATGGCTCGTGAAATCAAGGAGTCTGATTGGAAGTTGTTTCGGAGGCTTCATGGGATTGCTCTGGACCGTTTCTGCCAGCGCGTAATCAAAGAGGTTGCGTCTACCACGTCATCCTACGCCGATGGCTATCACGAATGTTACCTCAAGCTCTTTGCGCTGATGGGAAGCCGCGATAGAGAGATGGCGAGCGCCTTTAATGACCCTCGCCGCTCAAATGCCTTCATCCTCCTGGCCAATATTAAGGAATTGGGCTTGTTGACCGAGGAGGAGTTAATGCAGTTTAGTCCGGAGGCCCGCGACGCTATCGAAGTGATCGTTAGCATTCGGCGCGCATAACAAAGCCTTGCAGCTGACGGCGCGATAGCTTGTTTCCCAAGTAACTCATTCCCTTCAGCCTGAATGCTGATCGCGCGCCGCAGCTGAAGGCCAGCGTTCGGCGCTCACGCACAAATCCGGATGGGACATGCTTCGATGATTCGATCAATCAGCTCCTTATTATGCCTTGCGATTATTGGGATTTGTTTCATCACTTCCTGCGGACAGACTCCAGAAAATAATAAACTCATCGATGAAATTAACGGCGCTAAAATCAAAGCGAGAAACCTCGGGGAGGAAGCTGAACGTAAACGAACAAAAGCCAGAGACTCCGGAGATCGGAACGAACGTCACAGATTGATTGAAGAGGCCGCAACGCTCTACGGGCATGCCTCAGATACGCTCTTTGAAGCGGCAAAAAACGCAAGTGAAATGGCAAAGGTTAAGAGACCCACATGGTATGAAGAATATTTCCAGTTGCAGTCGAAGTTGATTAACAATCTTGCGCAGCTAGCAGCAGGGGCTCACGAGGAGTTGCTCGCCAGAGACCGCGGCGAACCGAGTGAATCTCAAGTGCAATCGTGGAGGGAAAATATCAATCGAATCAAAAAAGAGAATGAGGAATTTCGTCGACAAATTACGGCCATCGAATCGCGTCAAGGTATTGTTTTGATAAAGGAGTGAATTGTGGCCCGCGCCGAACGCTTGGAGCGGACTCGCCATGAGCGGACTTCTTTGGTGAGTTGCGTGGGCGAGCCGCTCAAGCGCAGCGTTGGGCGGCTGCGCTTGCGAGCAGCAGAGCCAAAAGCAAACTTGATAGGCCTTCCGAGTACATCTCAATGCAAGAAACGGAACTAGATAAGGGCGTAAGGCCAATAGCTCATCATTCTTGGTGGAAGCGGCTTCTAATAGGCGCGCTCGTCGGTGGTTTTTTCGGCGCGTTGGAGATTTGGTTTTATGAGTTCTCTCTAAATCGGTTAATGGCGGCGATTGTATCCGGCGCGAGCTACTTCGCGATAATCGGCCTCTTTGCCGTGAAGTTTGCGAAGGATAGGTCGAAAGTTATTGCGCTCGGCGGGTTTGCCGGATTCGTGGCGGGAATCGCGTACTGGGTTGTAGCCTGGCCTTCTTCATCGCCTCTTTTGGCGGTTGGGATTGGTTTGGTCGGTGGAATTGTCTATGCCTGGGCTGCTTCGACTGAGTCTAAAGGCTAGGAACGTCAAGTTATCATCAATCGCCGCCCAACAAAATCGTTGGAGGCGAGGGAAACCTGGAAATGGTTCTTGGTCAAGAGGGTGGGAAGCCCTCTGGGAAAGGTCTAGTCAACCATCCCATATTCTCATCGAAGTGGGTAAGGCGAGCCATGGTGTAACTAGGCACCCAGCTCACAATCGAAAGAGTGAGAGTGGAAACTCTACGCCTAAAGCGAGTTGAGAACCACGGAGTTGAGGAAAGGTTGCGAGGTGAAGCGTAGGACGCTGAATCCGGTAGTTAGCCCCGAAATGAAACTGGTGGGAAAGGCTGAGGCCATCTCGCGAGCCGCAAGCCACAGGGAGCCGCGCGCTGGGGAGGAGTGCTGCTCTCCATCCCGGGGTCGTAGACGGCATCGAGCAACACATGATGATTGAGAATTAGCCAGGCGGGCCAACACGCTCTCGGTAGGCGCGAGCCCGCCGAGTAAGCCAGCGCAACTGTAGAAGGGAGGCTGGCAAAAACGGGTTGGTGTTGGGATGAGGGTCGGTTTAGCGAAGAAGCCGGGTAATGCCGGTGGAGTGAAGGCCCTCACAGCGCTCGCTCGCGGGCGGGCAAACATCTGCTACACGCAGAGGTAGGAAAGCAGATGGCCAGAGACCTAACGCGAATAGGGGAGAAGGCGCGCCAGAGTCCGCGGTGTCAGTTCACATCGATCTATCACTTTGTGACTGACCGGGAACACCTGCGCGCTTGTTATGAAGGGATCGACCCAGATAAAGCCACTGGGATAGATGGCAAAACCAAAGCGGAATACGGCAAGAAGTTAGAGAGTAATCTCGAGGACTTGTCGGCGCGATTGGGCCGGCTGGGTTATCGACCGCAGCCAGTGAGACGCGTCTATATTCCAAAGGCTGGCAGCAATAAGAAGCGGCCGTTAGGCATTCTGTGCTTTGAGGACAAGCTGGTGGAGTTGGCGCTGGCGCGGGTACTGGAGCAGATATACGAGGCGGACTTTTTAGAGAGTTCGTACGGCTATCGACCCGGACGCACGCAGCACCAAGCGCTGGACCAGCTGGGCCGAACCATCCAGCAGCAGAAAGTAAGCTACGTTGTTGAGGCGGACATCAAAGGCTTTTTCGACCATGTTAATCAAATGTGGCTACAAAAGTTTCTGACGCACCGCATCGGCGACAAGCGAGTGCTGCGGCTGGTAACACGGATGCTGAAGAGCGGAGTGATGGAAGACGGGTTGGTGCGAGCGAGCGACGAAGGAGTTCCACAAGGTGGAAACGTGTCGCCGATTTTATCCAACGTGTATTTGCACTACACGCTCGACCTTTGGTTCGAGCGTCGCTTTCGCCGCCAGTGTAGAGGGGAGGCTTACTACTTCCGTTTTGCGGACGATTTCCTGGCGTGCTTTCAGTACCGCGAAGACGCGAAGCGTTTTCTGCGGGAGATGAAAACGCGGTTGGAACAGTTCCACTTGGAGATAGAGCCAAGCAAGACGAAACTGCTTAGCTTCGGGCGGTTTGCGGAACGAGAGGCGACACGTAGAGGCAAGAAACCAGAGACGTTTGATTTTCTGGGCTTCACGCACTATTGCGGGAAGAGTCACTCCGGTCACTTCAAAGTGAAGCGCCGTACCTCAGAGAAGAAGTTTCGTGCAAAGCTGAACGAGGTAAAGGAATGGCTGCGGCAGGAGCGGAGTCGGCAAAAGAAAGGCCAACTGCTCCAGCGGGCCAAACTGAAACTGGTAGGCCATCTCAATTACTACGCCATCACCGATAACGCCCGGATGTGCGACGCTTTCCGTATCCAGATGATGAGGCTGCTGTTCAAATGGCTGAACCGACAGAGCCAACGACGCAGCTATAACTGGGCGCAATTCCTTGACGCGCTCCATTGGGTCGGGTGGCCATCGGTGCGGATTCGGCACCCACTCGCTCCTTCTGACTGTCGGCTCTGATGAAGAGCCGTATGCTGGGAAAGCCGCTTGTACGGTTCTGTGAGGGGCAGGGCGGCCCTAGGCTAGCCCTGGGAGCACCCTGCCTACTCGACCCGCGATAGCGGGTTTCGTAACTAACCTGATGCGGCGGAGGGTGCTTTGATGCGCGCCGCCGCGTCAACTCCGACGTTAGCCGCCTCTTATGTTCGTACGGAGGTTTAAATGAACCTATCTGCTCGACTGAGCCTTATCATCATTGCAGTTCTTCAACTTGCGTTGATCACATCCGCAGCTCCCGCGTACTCGTTTGAACGCCTCCTGCCGCGTGCAGAAACTATTTTCTTGGGTCGCACAATCAGTCGTAGCGATGATGGCGTTACATTTCAGGTCGCTGAAGTC
>DATBSH010000178.1:0-18712 GCA_036559885.1 Pyrinomonadaceae bacterium | reverse complement strand
TTACTCTTGGAGCGTGATTAAGTTCTGAGGCTGCGCGCATGTTTCACTCTACTTTTGACAGTCATCTTTTACAGGATTACAGGACGACATGATTTTAGTTAGTCCTGATAATCCTGTAATCCTGTAAAACCAACTAGCTTTGCCTCGCCTCTACAGTTTCAGCAAATGTGGACGTTCCCCATATAACTTCAAAATCAACTCACCGAAGATCGTATTGGCCCAAGCAAACCACGACCGTGTGAACTTCTTTGGATCATCTTTGTCAAACGCTTCGTGCATGAAGCCGGTACCGGCGTGTGTGTTTTTCAGCACTCGCAAACAGTAGAGAATCTCTCTGTCATCAGTGCTCGTTAGTGCTCGCACGATGATTCCCAGCGGCCAGATCATGTTGACGCCGACGTGCGGCCCACCAATTCCCTCCCCCGCTCTGCCACGAAAGAAGTAGGGATTGTCAGCGCTCAAAACAAACGCACGGGTCCTACGATAAGAAGGATCGTTCGAAGCACAACAACCGAGGTATGGCAACGATAAGAGACTTGGCACATTTGCGTCGTCCATCAATAGTTGATTTCCAAAGCCATCAACCTCGTATGCGTAAACCAATCCATGTCGCCTCGAGTGTACTGTGCCATAGGTCTTAGCGGCATCAGTTATCTGTCGAGCTAATGTCAGACATTCGGCAGCCAGGTTTCGATCCGCAAGGACCGTCGAGAGGATCTCTGCCAATTGCTTGAGCGCCACAACGGCGAAGAGGTTCGCTGGTATCAAAAAGGGATATAAACACGCATCATCGGATGGTCGAAAAGCAGAGTGAATCAAACCCACTGGACGAGCTGGGTTACCCAGACCATTGAAAGGCTGAGTATCAATAGGGTTATCCGTCGTGCGTTGAAACCTATACGGACCCGGACCATTCAATCGTTGCTGTTCGCGAAAAGTCTTCAGGATCAATCTACTAGCTTGCTGCCAATCTGAGTGGAAACAGGATGTGTCTCCGGTTGTCTTCCAATATGAATGTGACAATCGAATCGGATAACAGAGTGAATCGATTTCCCACTTGCGTTCACAGAGATCTGGACTCAACGGTGGCTTGTCGTTAACTCCCCAAGGGCACGCTTTCGCTCCAAAACTAAATGCGTTGGCATATCTATCCATTAGGATGCAGCGCGTTTGTCGATTGATGACTCCGGCGATCACCTCTTTCAGGTTCTTATCTTCGCGGGCGAGCGGAAGGTATGGAGTGATTTGTGCTGTCGAATCTCGCAGCCACATAGCGTTAATGTCGCCAGTGACGACAAGTGTGTCTGGTCTATTGTCACGTACGCCGAATGTAACAGTGGTGTCCAGTGTGTTTGGAAAGCAGTTCTCGAACAACCAAGCTAACTCGCGATCAGCGACGACACGTTTTACTTCAGCGATCTTTGCCTCGACCGCCCGACTCACAAACTTCCGCTGGGCAGGAGCTGGGCGCATGGTGGAGAAATCCTGCTGAGCTGACGTTGAGAGACATTTTCGGGCGCCCAGCATGGCGGCAGCGGTGGTACAAACAATCCCTTTCAAGACTTCTCTACGCTGGTTCATTTTCGGGTTTTCGGTTCGCCGCATAATACCGCTCTTCACCTCCTGGGGCGCGATGTTTATACCCCTGACCCGCCTAACGTCATAGGTGCAGTTCGCACGGGATGTGAACTTGAATGGACAGACCAGAGTTGAATTCCACGCGACGAATTGCAATGGTATTTCGTTTCTTTCCGAGCTATAAACATGTGACTCCTACGGAATGAAGAATCAACTAACATGACGATTGGAATCGGAATAAAAAAATCTTTGAGTGCGTCAGGCTCAACCTTAGGGGCCGCACTCGTGTTAGTTGTGTGCTCGTTCGGAGTTCAAGCTGAGCCTACCGAAAAGTTAGGGAAAATCGCGGGCGAGGTCGTGATTAACTTCGCGGCAGAACAGCTGTCGGCAAAACTGGACTACGATTACATCGCCACCGAAGATTACTCGACGACAGTTCCGTTTTATCTCAATCAAACGTTCGACGTGAAGAAAGTCACTTGTCGACTGTGTCAATCGTTTGATTTTGATCGCGCGGCGAAACCTGAGTCATCTGTACTAATCAAATTAAATAAGCCTGTGTTAAAAGGCGAGAAGCTTCAGATTCACTTCGAATACACCGGCAACCTCAAGGGTATTTATAAAAGCGACTACAAATTTCTCGAGCTCGGGCTCGACAACTTCTGGTTCCCTGTTCATACCGGGATTGACAGATTCAATTTCGTCTATCGCATCTCGATCAAAACGGACGAGCCAGGCTTCCAATTGATCGCGAACGGCCGGACCAAGTCAAAGGGTGGTGCATGGCTCGTTCAGTCGAAGCTCCCCGACTTCGACATCGATCTGGTTTTAGGTGAAGGTCTCAAGTCGAACACGTACAAACAGAGTGGATACAACCTCCAAGTGGTCTCTAAAAATATGCCGGATGAAGCAGCTGCGGCTTTGCTCGCTAGCATGAAAGAGATACTGGACTTTTATAACTCCACTTTCGGCGTCTTTGATCCCCAGCGAGAAGTAACTGGAGTGTTTCGCCCGTTCCCCCCTGTCGAAGGCCAGGGTGGTTACTTTCGCAAAGGTTATTTCATCTATCCTCAGACCGAAAAAGTACAAGACTTGGTCATCCCGATATCGCACGAACTTTCGCATTACTGGTGGCTCAAGGCTGGGCGGCAACACGCCTGGCTGAACGAAAGCTTTGCTGAGTACAGCGCCATGCTTTATCTGCGGAAGCAACAAGGCATCGAAGCCTTTCGGAAGGCGCTGGAAGATAAGCGGAGCCGAAGCGCAAACCTTCCGCCCATCTACGGTTTCGACCGCACAAAGAATCGCCAGGCGACACCGGGGGTCTTTTACCGTAAGGGTGTGGTGAAGTTGAGCGAATTAGAAAACGAACTCGGCGAAGAGAAGTTCATGGAGTTCTTCCGCCGAGTTGCAAGAGCTGGCGTGCAGGACACGGATGCGCTGATTGATCTGCTGGCGCAATTCGCGTCTCGCGACGTCGCGGACCGATTTCTGGCTAGTTTGAAAAAATAGGACCACTGCTCGATACAGTGGAATGGTGATCTGGATGGAAGATAATCAACAACTGCCACCATCTGCTCGTTTGATGCAGATGATCTTCGCGTTTGCTCTCTCACGGGCGATCTCAGTCGCGGCGCAATTCCATGTGGCCGACCATCTCAGCAATGGTCCAAAAACCACAGAGGAGCTGTCACAATTAGTCAGCGTTCATCCTCGATCGCTGTATCGCCTGCTTCGCGCGCTGGCGAGCGCCGGGATTTTTTCCGAGGACGCTACAGGCTCTTTTCGCCAGACCGAATTATCGGAGCTGTTGCGTAGTGATCATCCCGAAACCCTACGTGGGTTTGCGGAGATGATGGCTGACGCAGTGAATTTCGAAACATGGGCAGACCTTCCCTATTCAATTGAGACAGGGGATCCGTCCTTTCCTCACAAGCACAACACACCATGGTTCACCTGGCTCGAACAGAATCCCAGGGAAGGTAAGCTTTTCCATGACGCTATGACGAGCCTCAGCGCGGGCGCAGTCGCCGCTGTGGTTGATGCGTATGATTTCTCAGACATCTCCAAGCTTGTTGACGTTGGTGGGGGACACGGCTTGTTACTTTCGTCCGTACTCTCGAAGTACCCGAGGATGAAAGGAATAATCTTTGACGATCCGAAAGTGGTTGCCGGTGCGAACGAGGTGCTTAGCGCGCACGGCGTTACTGAAAGATGCGAACTCTCAGGCGGCAACTTCTTCGAATCAGTGCCATCAGGCGGCGATGCATACATACTCAAACACATCATTCACGACTGGAGCGACGATGAGTGCGTGACAATTCTCCGGCATTGCCACAGCGCGATGTCACCCGGCGGCAAAGTCTTGATCGTCGAAATGGTTATACCCGGTCCTAACGTACCCTCGATTAGTAAACTCCTCGATCTGGAGATGTTGCTTTTTCTCACAGGCCGCGAACGCACAGAAGAGGAATACCGAGCGTTACTGGAGCGCGCCGGGTTTGAGTTGAAGAAAATCGTCCCCACGCCTTCCCCTTACAGCGTGATTGAAGGCGTGAAAAAATGAAGGATGAAGGTCATGAGCACGAGCACCAAGCAGGAAAAGGCGTGTTTCGTGCACCTGCCTGCTGCCCCTGCTCCTGACCTTCATCCCTCTTCCTTGCTTTTCTTGAACGATTCGCGTTAAATCAGCACCCAATCGAAGTCCTCCCGACTCTTTCCCCAAAATTTCGACTTATTAGCACTTTTTACGGAATGGGCGACGTATGTGGAAGTCGTCGCTCAAGGGGTAAGAGCGGGGCCTTTCAAGGCAATAGAGGGTAGCTTCGCTCTCACCCCTAACTCTTTGACCGCACCGTTTCCCACCTTGCAATGTAATTCCTTGTCCGTACCTTACCGACCGTGCTTAGATTCTGACCGTTAATGCGCGTCCTCGTTATAGAAGATGAGCCTCGGATGGCTAACGTCATCGCAAAGGGATTGCGAGAGCACAGCTATGCTGTCGATGTGGCACAAGACGGCGAGGCTGGCTTATACCTGACTTCTATCAACGACTATGACGTAATTGTGCTCGATGTTCTGTTGCCTGAACGCGACGGATTTGAGGTTTGTCGCGAATTGCGCACGCGGGGGTATACAACTCCCATCTTGATGCTTACAGCACGGGCAGCTGTCGACGACCGTGTCACTGGATTCAACGCGGGAGCAGACGACTATCTAACCAAGCCTTTTTCGTTTCGCGAATTACTCGCCCGCATTCACGCTCTCCTTCGACGTGACTCGCAGCTTCGTCCCGACGTTTTGGAGATTGAAGATTTGATGGTCGATTCAGCGAGCCATAGAGTGTCGCGCGGTAATCAGGAAGTCCAACTAACGGCTAAAGAGTATGCTTTGCTGGAATATCTGGCGCGTCGTAAAGGTCAGTTGGTGTCGCGGGCTGAGATTGCCGCACATGTTTGGGATGACTCTTTCGATCCGTTCTCAAACACCATTGAGGTTTACATGAACCGTCTGCGGAAGAAGATCGATGGAAGTCACTCAACAAAGTTGCTTCACACTCGCCGCGGTGAGGGCTACATCCTTGAAGGACGGAATTGAACTGCGGGCCAGGAAGGAATCAGACACCACTGGCTTTAGCCACGTGGTCCTTCAACTTCAGCGTACGGAACGTCGTCCCTCCGTCATTCTCCGCGGCTTCAGCCTGGGGAGAATGAGAAGCGTTGTCACGGAACTGGTCCATTAATCTTCTATTCCGGTCCATTAATCTTCTATTAAGGTAACTCCAGATATACTTGGTCCAAACACTGACCGAGTATGCCAAATATAAGACCGAGGGCCATCCCCCGTGCGGTATTGTTCGCATTAATCTGCCTGGCACCATCTCACGCGCAGATACCTTCGCCCTCTGCCACGCCGCCGAATCCAACAACGAACGCTCCGCAGAACCCGACAACAAACACGCCGGTCGCGCTTCCCACGCCCATTTCCCTCGACGAAGCATTGCGGCTCGCGAATGTACAGGTATCTACTCTTCAGAACGCTAACCTGAACGAACGCATTGCAGCCGAGGATCTCCGACAAGCACACGCTGCCTTTCTACCGAAGATTAGTGCTCCACTAAGTTACACCTACACCTCGCCGGCACTCGGACTACCAGCAGGAGAACCGCGCGGACCAAGTTTCGTTTCTGCCGACGGAATCGGTGTATATGACGCATTGCTGAATGTTTCAGGAGATTTCGATATCGCGGGCAGACTGCGCGCCACCGTTGCTAAAAACAGAGCTTTATTGGCGGCGGCTCGTGCCGGCACTGAGGCCGCAAGACGCGCGCTGGTGCAGGCCGTCATTGAAAGTTACTACGGACTTGCCCTGGCAAATGCCCAACGTCGGGCAGCGGAAGGAAACTTGTCTTCAGCCGAAGAATTTGAACGGATCACATCTCTGTTATTGAGCGGCGGAGAGGTAGCGGCTGTGGATCTAACTCGCGCGCAATTGCAAACACTGACGCGTCGCGATGAATTGGAGCGCGCACGAGTAACCGAGGAAGTCGCTGCCGGGGCCTTGCGCGTGCTGGTTGGTTACGACTTTGTCAGGCCAATCACTGCAGCTGATCTCGAATTGGGTCTTTCGCTCGCATCGGAATATCAACAGTTCAGAGTTGAAGATGTTTCCCGCAGACCGGAGGTGATTCAGTTGGAGCAACAAGTTAACGCCGCACGTCAAGAAATTAAGATTGCCCGTGCTGAACGCCTGCCATCACTTTCCTATTCGATAAACGGCGGCTTCGAGACCGATTCTTTAAAGGGCCCGCGTCTGAAGGAACACACCGGTATTGGCGCCGGTATCAGTTTGTCATTTCCGATCTTCGATTGGGGTGCGAGTCGCAGCCGGGAGCAACAAGCGCGGCTGCGCGTCGAATTGGCGGAAAACGAAAAGACTTTGGCGCTTCGTGGGTTCATTGAGCAGTTTTATGCAGCGCGGGCACAGGCAGCGAGTGCCGCGGCGCGCATAAACCTTGTGCGCGAAGGTCTGATCAAAGCACAAGACAACCTCGCGGCGTCGGTTGCTCGTTACCGGGCCGGTGAAGCGCAAATAGTTGAGGTGACAGATGCACAGACGACGCTTGTTGAGCAACGCAGTGCTCTGTATCAAGCGATTTTCGATTATCGAACCGCGCTGGGACGCTTGCGTCAGGCCACTGGACAGTGAGACTGCCGCGTTAGAGATCTCTGTGTAACCTCTGTGCTCTCAGTGCCTCCGTGGTTCGATTAGACGCTTGCAGAACTGAACCACCGAGACACAGAGAACACTGAGAAAGCACAGAGGAAACCAAACAATATGAGCGAAGACCCGAAACAGCAAATCTCAGAAAAGCCGTTAGCAGAGCGTGTTTCTGTTGAAGAGGCTGAAACCAGTCGAAAGCGTCCCATTCAACAGCGAGATCTGATTGTCGGGATTGCGGCGGTCGGATTGATCGCACTGGTCGTGATCGTCCTCGTAATTTGGAGATTGAGGAGTTCAGCAAATGAAGCTGAAACAGAAGTAACACCAACAGTCAGCGTAAAAGTTGCCAAGGCCGAAAAAGAAACCATCGCCGCTCAAGTTTCGGCGGTCGGCACTATCTGGCCGCGAGAGAAGGCGGACGTGGCAGCGAAGATCAGCGCTCAGATAAAACAGATGGGCCTTCTCAAGAACAGAGTAGTTCGAGCCGGGGAAATCATCGCCATCCTCGAGTCGAAGGATCTTCAGGCTCAACGTGCCGAGGCAGTCGCAGCACTCAATGAGGCGCGCGCAAATGAACGGAGTCTTCTCACAGGCACGATCCCAAAGACAAACGCCGAAGACCAGAAGGCGTTGCTTGACGCGCGTGCGAAGGTCAACAATGCCCGTGCTACTTTCGAGCGACGCCGGGCGTTGTACGAGAGAGGTGGAATCTCAAAAAAAGATCTCGAAGCTTCTCAACTCGAACTCACCACAGCAGAAGATGAATTGCGTCTAGAGGAACAGACCGTTGCCCTTCGATCGCGATCGCTAAATCCAAACGATCGCGCCCTCGCCGCAGCACGAACAGCCCAGGCACAACAAAGAGTTGCGACTCTCGACGCTCAACTCAGCTACGCCACTATTCGTTCACCTATCACCGGCATCGTTACTGATCAATTTCAGTACGAAGGTGAATTTGCATCCGCCGGCGGGAAGCTCGTGACGATAGCCGATACGAGCACCGTGATTGTGAAGGCTCCCTTCGCTGATACTGCGGTTGCGCAACTTAAGACCGGCGACACGGCCACAGTTGTACCCACCGATACTTCTGCGGAAGAAATGCGCGGCCAAATCACGCTGCTCGGACGGTCAAGTGATCCAACGAATCGTACTGTTGAAGTCTGGGTGACTCTGGCGAATGACGGCGGCCACTTGCGAGCGAATGGAGCCGCGCAAGTGACCGTCTTCGCGAACTCGAAGAGCGACGCCATAGTCGTACCTGCCTCGGCCGTCACACTTGAAGCGAGTAATGCAAGTGAAGGGACGGTGATGGTCGTGGATGCCCAGAATGTGGCGCACGAAACCAAAATCACTATCGGCATTCGCACGCCGGAGAAGCTTGAAATCGTCGAAGGTCTTCAAGGCGGCGAAACTGTTGTAATTGAGGGCAACTATGCTTTGCCCGATGGGACGAAGGTCGAGATTGCGACGGACGAGGAAAAGAAAGACGAAGGTGGGGAGAAGAAGGAAGAGTGACGAGTAGCCTGCGAAGCAGGCGTAAGCATAAAGCCTGGGGCGTGAGCCCCAGGATATTGCGCACCACGCTCCGCAGCCCGTGAAACGGGCGACAGCTTTCCGTTTCGCGACCTCTCTCGCCCGCGGCCGCGGGCTCGCGCTTCATAATGACACGTTGCCTGGGGCTCACGCCCCAGGCTTTACGCTTACACCTGCTTCGCAGGTTAAGAATCCGACTATCAATGAAACTCGCTCGTGTGGTTTCCAATCAGTCTCGCGCGATCGTCGTCATGGTGGCGCTGCTGTGTGCTGCCGGTCTTTACGCGGCGTGGCAACTTCCCATTGCAGTTTTCCCACAAACAGATTTTCCCCGTATCGTAATCATCGTCGACAACGGCGAGGCTCCCGCGTCACAAACACTCGTTTCCGTTACTCGCCCTATCGAAGAAGCGATGAATGGAATTCCGGGAATCGCCCGGATCAAATCAAAGACTGCACGGGGCTCAGTCGAAATCAATCTTTACTTCGATTGGCGTGGCGACATCATTCAGGAACTGCAACTCGTTCAAGCCCGAATGTCGCAACTCCTTTCAACACTTCCGCCAACAGCTGAGATTCGAAACATCGAGAGACTAACGTTCGCGGTGTTTCCCGTAACCGGATACAGTCTGACATCCGACAAGCGGGATCAGGCGACGCTCACCGACCTTGCAACTTACGTCGTGCGCCCACAGCTCGCCCGTTTGCCGGGCGTGGCAATAGTTGGAGTCGCAGGCGGCAAAACGAGAGAGTTTCACGTCACAATAGATCCCGAGAAATTGACGGCCCACAATGTCTCCGCTCAGCAGGTTGCCGAGGCCATCCGAAGTTCTAACATCATCGTTTCTCCAGGACTGATTGAGGAGAATCATCAGCTTGAGCTGGCCCTTGTGAGTGGTCAGGCAAAGCGGCCAGATGAACTGAACGAAATCGTCGTCGCAACCGTCAACAATGCGCCTGTCAAAGTGTCCGATGTCGCAGCGGTAGCGGCCGGTGTTGAACCGCAATACACGATCGTCACGGCTGACGGACATCCTGCCGCGCTTGTAAACATCAACCGGCAACCGGACGCAAATACAGTTGCCGTCGTTGATGAAGTAAAAGCCGCGTTAACTGCGATGCGTGGTCAGATACCGAAAGACGTGCGAGTTGCCGCCTACTACGATCAATCGATACTTGTCCGCCAGTCGATCAACTCCGTTCGCGACTCCATCCTGGTTGGTCTACTACTGTCTGTCATCATTCTTTATACTTTTCTTCGCAACTGGGGTACTACGTTCGTCGCGATTCTCGTGATCCCAGTAACCGTGCTGGTGACCTTTCTGGCGATGTGGTTGGCGCGCCTCAGTTTTGATCTGATGACGCTCGGGGGTGTGGCAGCAGCCATTGGACTGCTAATCGACGATGCAATCGTGGTTGTCGAAAATATCTATACCCACATGTCGCGAGGCCAGTCGCGTCGCGAAGCGGTTCAGAGCGCCGTTTCTGAAATAACGGTCCCTATCATCGGTTCGACGATCACACCTGTGGTGGTGTTTCTTCCGTTGACATTGTTAACCGGAGTTACCGGAGTGTTCTTCCGTTCACTTGCATTGACGATGTCTGTAGCTTTGCTGACATCGCTGGTACTTGCACTCGGTTTCACACCCGTACTCGCAGAGCGATTCGTAACAGCCAAACCAGAGGAGCACCCAGACGAAACGGGTGACGAATACCCTCATGGCAAGTTTCTTGGCGCCATCATTCGTCGTTACGAATACGTGTTGAGTCTCGCCCTCGATAATCGCTGGGCGGTTATCCTAACGATCGTTGTTGTGCTTGCAGGTTCTTATCTGGTCTATCGCGCGCTCGGATCAGAATTTCTGCCAGAGTTCGATGAAAGCGCGTTCGTATTGGACTATCTTGCTCCGCCGGGGTCGTCGTTAGCTGAAACTAACCGAATGCTTGGGCACGTCGAAGAAATGATGAGAGAGACGCCCGAAATCGAAAGTTACTCGAGGCGGACCGGTCTTGAGATGGGTCTGTTCGTTACTGAACCGAATACTGGTGATTTCGCAGTCAAACTAAAGGATGGTCACAGGCGCAGTACTCAAGAGGTCATTTCAGAGTTGCGTGAGAAAATAGCTGAAAGTGAACCAGCCTTGGAAATCGAATTCGTTGGCATCGTGCCCGACGTCATTGGAGACTTGCAAGGGAACCCCGAACCCATCGAGGTGAAACTGTTCAGCGAAGATGCGAGAGCGCTGCAGGCGAAAGCGGATGAGATCGAGGCGGCTATTAAGAAAGTTCCAGGAGTTGTAGACACGCGTAATGGCGTCGTCATCAGCGGACCGGCAGTTACCTTCAATATCAATCCATTGCGGGCCTCTCAATTTGGCGTAACAGCCAACGACATTGCGGCAACGGCTACTACCGCAATGTCCGGCGATGCAGCGTCTTCGATTCTGCAACAGGACCGGCTAATCAAAGTGCGCGTACTTTTTCCGCCTGACGTGCGTACTTCGCTCGACAAAGTCAAAGCCTTGCAGGTGCGCTCCGCCTCGGGGCAGCTGTTTCGGGTCGACCAAGTCGCTGAGATCGAATACGACAAAGGGCAAGCAGAAATTGAACGTGAGAATTTACGACAGATGATTGCCGTCACCGGACGCTTGGAAGGCAGTGACCTCGGTACTGCCATCCGTCAGATACAAAGTGAGTTGGTTAAAGATGTTCGACTGCCACCGGGTATGACGGTGGAGTATGGCGGCTTGTATCAGGAGCAGCAGTCCAGCTTTCGTGAGTTGGCAATCGCACTAGTGCTGGCTGTGCTGCTCGTCTTTATTACCTTGTTAATCGAATTTCGTTCGTATGCGCATCCGATATCAATCGTAACCGGCGCCGTGCTCGCATTGAGCGGCGTACTACTCGCCCTCTTTGTCACCGGATCGACCCTGAATGTAGTTTCTCTGATGGGAATGATCATGATCGTAGGAATTGTGGCGAAGAATGGGATCTTGATGCTCGATGCAGTGGAAGACCATCTCGCAGCCGGCGACACACTCAGGCAAGCGTTGTTGCACTCAGGACGGCGGCGATTCCGACCGGTTTTGATGACGTCACTTGCTGCGATGCTGGGAATGTTGCCGCTAGCGCTCGCGATAGGAGCCGGTTCAGAGCTCCTGCAGCCGCTGGCGATTGCAGTGATCGGCGGATTATCGATGGCGCTTGGATTGTCGCTCATCATTACGCCAACAGTTTATGCGATGCTGCACAAGCAGCCTTTGCAACAATAGAAAGGACGAAGCAATGATATTTAAGACGATTATTCTTGCAGTGGCATTCGGGATGGTGTCATTCCAAACGGGAACCGGTTACAGAGTTGAGACTCGTTATCCAGTCCCTGGGAATGGTGGCTTTGACTACGTGACAATCGACAGTACGGCGCGGCGTTTGTATCTGTCGCATGGCACACAAGTGGACGTTATCAATCCCGACAATGGACAGTTGATCGGAACGATTGCTGACACTCCAGGTGTTCATGGTGTTGCCCTCGCGCCAGAGTTCAAGCATGGATTTACCAGCAATGGTCGTGAGAACAAAGTATCAATGTTTGATCCCACAACGTTGCAGCTCATCAATAAGATCGATGTTGGCAAGGGACCAGACGGAATCTATTACGATCCCGCAACAAAGCGTGTCTTTACGAACAACCATGGCTCACATGACATCACGGCCATCGACGCGAAGACCGGACAAGTAGTCGGAACAATCAAGGTCGAGGGCGATGGGGAGTCAGCAGTTATCGCCGATGGCCTCGTATATGTGAACATCGAAGACACGAACGAAGTGGTAACGTTTGATCCGAAATCGCTTGAAGTTAAAAAACGGTTTCCTATCAGTGTTGCCAAGACTCCCACTGGTCTTGCGTACGATCCAAAAACGAAACGGCTGTTCATCGGGTGTCGCAACGATCCGAAAATGGTCGTGATGGATGCTGCGACAGGAAACGTGATAACTAGTTTCCCGATCGGTCGAGGTGTTGACTATGCGGCTTTTGATCCACAGGCAAAGCTCATATTCTTTTCCTGCAGCGAGGGAGTCTTAAACGTTTTCCACGAAAAGTCTGCCGATAGCTACGAAGATGCGGGTCCGGTGAAGACTCAACCGAGTGCGCGGACGATGGCGTTTGATACGAAAACCAAAAAAATATTTTTGAGTGCTGCTGAGTATGTCGAAACACCGCCGACAAGTCCCGGCGGCAGACCACAGCGCACTATCAAACCTGGGTCATTCGTAGTGCTGGTTGTAAGCAAATAAAGATAAGTAATCAGTACCGTTCAGCAGATGGCCCATTACAATTCATCAACTAGTACCATTCGCTACTGCGAACGGTACTGAATAGCGCTTGTAACAAGGGTGAATGCCGTGCAAAGAAACAGATGTTCGCGTTACCTCTTCGGCATGATTTCTTTTGTCGTTCTGATGTCTGCAACATTCTCAGTGCGTGCACAAACACCTCTCGCACCGTCACCAACTCCAACTCCTCGGCCGACGCCATCTCTGGAACGACAATTCTTCAGGAATATACTGCGTGATCAAAAGGCAATCTGGACTGCACCGTTCAAACTTAAGAAGGACGATGCAAAGTGGTTGATGCCTGCAGGTGTCGGGACGATGGCACTCGTCACGACCGATCGCAACACAGGCGACGAGATCTCGGAATTCGACGATTTGGAGAAACCGAGTCGAATCGTCAGTTATGCCGGCTCGCTCTACACGGTCGCTGGAGTCGCGACGACTTTCTATCTCGTCGGCCGCAACAAAAATAATGCCCGCGCAAGAGAGACTGGAATCCTCGCGGGTGAAGCCATCATCGACAGTTTAATTGTTGTTTCCGCCTTAAAAGGAATCACACAGCGTGGTCGCCCAAATGACCCACGAGATCGTAGCGAGTTTTTCGATGGCGGCAGTTCTTTTCCTTCCGGACATAGCGCTCATGCATGGGCTCTCGCTACTGTCGTCGCCGATGAGTACCACGATCATCTCGCTGTAAGGATAGCTGCGTTTAGCATTGCGACCGCGGTCAGTGTAGCCCGCTATACCGCAGGAAAACACTACTTATCCGACGTACTGGTGGGAAGCGCCTTGGGTTATGGAATCGGTCAGTACGTATATCACACACATCATCGCGAGATGACACAGCACGAACATCCGGTAGATCGAGAATCGCATTGGCCTGCGATCACTCCAAACCTCAACCGCCGCACTCGTCAGTACGGGGTGGCCTTAACATGGAGCTTCTAAGCTGTCCGAAGTATCATCGTCTGCACTCGCGTTAACGTGACTGTTTAGTATGTTTGATTCCGTTCGAACAAGATTAACCCTCTGGTACGCTGGCGTCCTCGGCCTCTCCCTCATCGCGTTTGCGCTTCTCATTTACTACGCAGCAGCCGCCGTTTTTCACGAACGTCAGGACGAATCGTTGCGCTCAACGTCGGAAACTGTAGCTAGTGCCTACGTTGAAGAGTTTGAGGAAACACACTCCGTCGAAAGAGCCGGCCAGATAGTGATGGCGGAACTTATTTTCCCAAACCGTTATGTCCAGGTTACTGACAATACTGGACGACAGATCGCCTCCTCCAAGAACGCTTCAGAAACATTACTATCAATTCCACCTGCTTCACTCAGTCAGGCGCGCGCGCGAAAGTTCGACTTCGTCACTGTAAATGGGTTTCGAGTCGCTGTCGTCCCGCTTTCATCTGATCGAGAGCTTGGATTCGCTACAGTTGCAGAACCTTTAAGTGTAATTGAAGACTCGCTGAGTCGCTTACGATGGGACTTTTTTGCGGGAGTTCCGGCGGTTTTGTTGTTGGCTTCGATGGGCGGATATTTTCTGGCTCGCAAGAGTCTTTCGCCGATAGCTTCTATGAACGCTCAGACGCAACGCATCACAGCGGAGAGTCTGTCTTCACGACTGGATATGACAAACCCCCGGGACGAATTGGGCCGTCTTGCAACCACCATCAATGAGCTGCTCGCACGACTTGAGAGCTCTTTCAACGAGCAACAACGATTTATCGCCGATGCCTCGCACGAATTGCGCACACCCCTCGCAGTCTTGCGAGGTGAAACAGAAGTGGCGCTCGGCGCGACACGTACTGTTGCCGAATATCAGGAGTCGTTGTCCTTAATCAAAGACGAAGCGGAACGACTTTCACGGATTGTTGAAGATCTTTTCATTCTCGCTCGCCAACCTGTCGAACCGCACTCGTCGTTGATGAAGTCGCCTCTATTTTTGAACACGGCTGTCAGCGACTGCGGACGCGCCGCACAGGTGCTTGCGACTCAGAAGGGTGTGCGGCTCAAGATAGAGAACAACTCTGAACCCATTGCGCTGAAAGGCGATGAAGAACTCATCAGGCGCATGATTCTCAATCTGCTCGACAACGCGGTGAAATACACGCCTGCAGGCGGCGAGATTTCGCTATCGCTGGCGCGCGAAAACGGACACGCAGAGATAGTAGTGCGCGATACAGGAATAGGAATTCCCGAAGCGGATCAGCTCCGCGTTTTTGATCGGTTCTACCGTGTAGATAAAGCTCGTTCCCGCGCGCTTGGAGGTGCAGGCCTCGGACTATCAATTGTGCGCTGGATCGTTGAAGCTCACGGCGGGAAGATCCATATCCAGAGCGCTCACGGGGACGGGAGCGCCTTCATCGTCAGATTGCCGCTCAAAACCAGCTGAAAATGTGGCCGAAATCGGCCAAAAAAAACTAACGAAATCGTTGATTTGATTACGCAAAAGATACGCAGAATTGTGCAGAAACTGTGCAACTACAATGACGAGTTTTGAATCTTAGTATCGGTTTTTTGATACGAATCTTTTAGGTTAGTAACTGCCTTCCGGCAGTTGCCTTTTTGGCTCCCTCGCGGCGAGCCAAATCATCCCTGACAACGTTGCGTTCGATCAAAGGCCTTGTAAAGACCCGATAGTATCAATCTGTCTACCAAGGAGAGTTTTAAAAAATGAGTTTCATCAAGAAAGTTTCCCCAACTCTGATCGCAACGCTAGCGCTTGTTTTTGCATTGGCTGGCGCGGCTTCCGCAAAAGCAAAGAACACACCGTTTCCAACTATCAAAATAAAGAACTTTGGCCAGATGGATGATCGCTTTTATCGCGGCTCTCGACCAAAGGACCAGGATTACAAAGCTCTCGCGGCTCTCGGTATTAGAACGATCATCGACTTGACGGATAATTCGAGACAGTACGAGCAAGCGGCGGTTGAAGCAGCTGGACTGCGCTACGTCAACATCCCGATGGTGGACAAGAGCTATCCCAGCCTTCAGCAGGTGAACGAGTTCTTAAAAGTGATCAATGATCCGAGTACGGGCAAGTTTTTTGTCCACTGCGCAGGCGGACGGCACCGCACTGGAGTGATGGGCGCTGTCTATCGCTTCAATGTCAATCACTGGAGTCTTGATCAGGCTTTAGCCGAAATGGACCGATACGAGTTCAATTCAGGTTTTGGCCACGGCAAGCAGAAAGACTTTGTAAAAGACTACTTTCAGCAGTTCCACGCAGGGCAAACTCGCTCCGCTGTCGCAGCGATTGGCACTCGGTAATCAAGACCTGTCACTATCGTGAAAAGGGCCGCTCAATGAGCGGCCCTTTTTATTGCTGCTTTTTCAAAATCTCAAGCATTGTCCGCGCCACCTCCGCGCCACCTTTATCGCGGTTGTTGGTCACAAAGTAGTAGAACGATTTCTCTAACGGCCGCCAAACAAATACAGACAGGAAGACTTCGTCTGATCATTTAAATTTAGTAACGCGTATTCTAACGGCCAGTTCAATTAAAATTCTTCCCGCAACGATTTCCTGTCACTTACGGAATCAGGTAAGATGCCGCGCGAACTGAAGCATAAACGCCATCACCCGGTTTCATTCATATCATCTAGGAGAATCCCCCTATGCAAGCAGCGGAGAAGCTATCGAGCAAAAGCCCTATCAGCTTGAGTGAGTACGACGCAATTACAAAAACCGTTCAGCACTATATTAACGGCGGTAGAACTGGCAATACTGACGAAATGAAGCTCGCTTTCCACCGAGACGCAACGATCTTTGGTCACGTTGGTCCGGAGCTATTTGCTGGTCCAATTCAGGGACTATTCGACTGGGTAGAGCAAAATGGACCGGCGACGGAGCTGGAAGGCCGCATCGTGAGCATTGATATCGTAGAAACAATTGCAAGGGTCCAGCTCGAGTTAGAAAACTGGAGTGACCATCGCTTCACAGATATGTTCACGCTGCTGAAAGTTGACGGCGAGTGGAAGATCATGAACAAGGTCTTCCATATGCATCCGTAAGGAATGATTTTTTCATCGCTTCAAATGTTAAGGAGGATCTGAAGACATGCGACACACACATCTCCTGGCGCTCGCGTTGTTATCGGCACTGTTAATGCCAATCGCAAACTTCTCTCAGGGCGGTCAAATGGAAGCCTCGCGCGGAGTCGCCGGCGGCGGCGTCTCAATTCCCGGCTGGACCGGAAAAATCGATGCCAAAGAAACGGCCGCAGGCATGACACTCGATAGCGCTAAGTTCGGTAAAGAGGGTGACGCGTTTCACGTTACGACAGGGCCGGCCGTTACGTATTGGAATCCCGCGAATAAGGCATCAGGCGACTACACAGTCAAAGCTACCTTCAAAGAACCGAAGTACATGAACCTTAACAATCATCCGCATCCCTACGGAATCGTAATAGCAGGTAATGATCTGGGGACGGACCAGCAGAGTTACTTATATTGCGCTGCGTATGGTAATGGCAATTTCATTGTGCGCGGTTTTGGTCCGGCAGCGTTTCAAATGAACGGACCTCGTGGTGCACCAGATCCCGCGGTGAACAAGGCGGCTGGGCCTGGCGAACCTGTGACTCAGGAGATTGCGATGTCTGTGCGAGGTGACAAGGTCGAGTGTTCGATTAACAATAAAGTCGTCGCGAGCTACGACAAGTCGGCACTCGTAACCGAAGGCAAACTTAAATCAACCGACGGCGTGTATGGCCTCCGGTTCGCGCACAACACCGAAGTCCTTGTTAACGGGCTAAAAGTGACGAAGCCTTAAATGGCTCTCTTCGACTCTATATTCATCACCGAAAACCGTCGGTGGCTCTAATTAGTGCATCAGTGATCCCGGGTTCAAATACTGAGTGCCCGGCATCTGGAATGGTCCTAAGCGTCGCTTCCGGCCATGCCCGATGCAGATCCCACGCACTCCTGAAGGGACAGACAATGTCATACCGGCCATGTACGATCACAGTCGGAATGTGACGAATTCGGTCGATGTTTTCCAGCAGGTAGTTATCGGTCTCGAAGAAACAATTGTTGATGAAGTAATGACATTCGATTCTTGCCAGCGCTATTGCCTTCTCCGGTTCGCTGAACTCATCAATCAACTTTTGATCGGGCAGTAGCTTCAACGCGCTCGCTTCCCACGTTGACCAAGCCCTCGCTGCTTCCATTCGAACTGACGCGTCCTCACTCGTTAGACGGCGATAGTACGCTTTAATTATGTCGCCTCGCTCCGTCTTCGGAATAACGCGAATGTACTCTTCCCAAGCGTCGGGGAATATTGCGCTTGCGCCCAGGCTATCTTCGTACAACCACTGAGTCTCTATTGGCCGGCTAAGAAAAATTCCACGCAACACCAGTCCCCGAGCTTTATCAGGATGCATTTCAGCGTAAGCGAGTGAGAGCGTGCTACCCCATGAGCCGCCAAAGACGAGCCACTGTTCGAATCCAAAATGCTGTCTCAGGCGTTCGATATCCTCTATGAGGTGCCACGTCGTGTTGTCTTCGAGAGAAGCGTGGGGAATGCTCCGTCCGGCGCCGCGCTGATCGAAGAGAATCACTCGGTAAGCTTCGGGATCGAAGAAACGTCGATACTCCGGCACGAGCCCGGCACCTGGCCCACCATGCAGGAAGACAACCGGTTTGCCTTTCGGATTACCGCATTGTTCGTAATAAAGCTCGTGGACCGGAGATACCTTCAGATGACCAGTATCGTACGGTTCAATCTCGGCATAGAGAGTTCGTAATGGTTCCATATAGTTTGAGGATTATCGCGATCAGGGAATGAAGTGGCAAACCGTTAGTGCCCTCATGCGGCGCGTCACATATCGCTGTTGTCGGATCATCGTTCAATGTAAGAAACATTTCAGGTTGGGAAGGGTGGCTTGCAAGCATAAGTTCGTGGCCGGAGAGATTCAACTACAGAACGGGAGCGAAGCGACCGATTTCAACTGACGGAATCGCCAATGTTAGTTCAATCGGTCGCTTCGCTCCCGTTCTGTAGTTGAGTGTTTTTTCGGATCCGGATAAAGCTAGTTGAGCGGGCCAAGCC
>DATBSH010000177.1:0-9690 GCA_036559885.1 Pyrinomonadaceae bacterium | reverse complement strand
TTGCCTAGTTCGTCACACCATCTCAGCAAAAGCCGGGCCAACTTCTCGCCAGCTGTTTGTGGCAGGAGAACCAGTCGAGCGTGCTCTATTACTCCGCTCAATTTGTTCCCCAGAGACTGCGCTACGCCGAGGTACGCTTTCTTGTCACGATCAAGTAACCGGAAGAGATCGTCACGCGAGATAAAATTAATCCTACAGCGCTCAAGCGTTTCGGCAGTCGCGCCGTAGGGCTGTCCTCTCAGTGTTGCATTTATTCCTAACATTTCTCCCGGCTGCGCGATTCTTAGGACTATCTTCTTGCCTTCAGCGGATGTGATCGAAACTTTCGCCCGCCCTGCACAAAGAACATAAACGCCCTTCGGGCGTTGTCCTTCGACGAAGAGCACCGAACCCCGCTTGTAATACTTGGTGAGTTTCAGATTGCTGAACCCTCGAACTTCGCTGATCGAAGAATCGCTAGTTAGTTCGGCGGCACTCCCATTCGAACTCTCGTTCGCTTCCCGTTTCGTTAGAATCAACATGATCTTTTACGTGAGACTCTTAGCGGGCGTTGCTTCACTATTGGTTCTGTAGCTTATGAAATAGTCGATCCCCTATCCTTAGCGCCCATTGGTTCACTCCTCGGGATGGTTCAGCGCAACAGTTGTGCCAACAAGCCTCTGCGGAGTTTCAACTTAAATCCTGATCGCGTTGAGCCAGCAACTACGGCCTGCGTGGAATATTTCGCAGTTCAACAAGACCGATGGGAGATTCTCCACAATTCTGACTCCATTAATTACGTATGCCGTATTGAGCTCTTTGAGGAACGAACAGTCTGGAACCACCATCGACACTGCCTTCTCTGACAGATGGCTGTGGACGTCCTTTGACTTTGTTTGCCCCGGCATATGCATTGCACTCCTCGAAAACCGGATGGGACAACGAAGGTACTCGACAATGAGCAGCGGCCGACTGCTCGTTCGGTCAGGGAGAATAGGAGGGTATCCCCCATGGCAAATGACGATCGCGACATTCTCGAATTGCTCGAGGAAGAGCTTGATTTCATCGAGAAGGGAGGCTATGGACGATCAGTACGAACTCCATGGCAACGAAAGTCAATCTTCCAGGACTCCCTGACCTGTATCAACTATGAGTACCCATATCGCATCCATCCGTGCTGTGACTGCCATTTGCTCGATTTTGTCCGTCCCGGTGATGAGGTCGGCGAAATACCCTGTCACCACATTCCTTTGAATGAGACAGGTGAAACAATTGAGGATCTTGAAGCCGAGGACAACGAGGCAATCTTGGAGCGAAGGGTCAAAGACTGGCTTCGGGCCAGAATCAAAGGTATCCAGGAGGAACGTGCGGCAAAAGCAATCGCCTAAGCCGGCAGGAGAGGTTAAAAGTAAACACCGCGGCTTTATCGATAGTCATCGTACTCAGGCTTCGGCCTCCAACTTCGGTTCAACGCGATCTGTCGCACGTACTTAGCATTCGAGTCGGGTAACAACTTTGTTCTTCGGGCAAACGTCGCCCGCTGAATCATGGCAAGTCTTAATCTGATAAGTTCTTGAAAGGAGGGCAAGAAAATGACGCCCGAAACTTCTGTTTCTCCGTTGAGCGTTTTGCCGTTCGAAATGTTTCGTTCGTTTGCTCCAACGTTTGATCAGCACTCGCCATTTGCTGCCTGGACACCGCTCTGTGACATTTATGAGACCGAAAAAGAGATCGTTCTCAAAGTGGAGCTGCCGGACATCCGCAAGGAAGACGTCCACATAACTTTGGAAAATAACGTGCTTACCTTGCGCGGTAAACGCGAGTTCGAAGAAATCGTCAATCGGGAGAACTATCACCGCATCGAGCGGAAGTATGGTGGGTTCCTAAGGATCTTCACGCTACCGACATCTGTCGAGGGCACCAAAATCGTCGCGGAACTAAGGAACGGGACGCTTACGCTAACGCTGCCCAAGAACCCGGCAGCGAGCCCCAGGCAAATCGACGTGAAGGTAATGTGAAAACCTCAATATGCACGAATAAGTACTCACCCTTGAGGGTTACGAAATCATGGATGGCTTATTACTTCAAACCATAGAAGGATTGGGAGACGCGCCGATGGTTTCAGCCGGTTGCGAGATTTGGAAACGGCTGCAGTCGGAAAAGGAACAAGTATCGCAAAAGATCTTGTCACAGGGTTCGCTATGTCATCCGCCCGAAGGAATCCTGGAGTCCGAAGCTTCAGAAGAATACGGACGTGAAGTTGAATGGCGGCACCGAGGACAACTGGAAGCGCGGCTCCGCGAGATCAATGACGCACAAGACCGTCTGATGGATGGGGGTTACGGTCTCTGCACAGATTGCGGCGCGGAGATCGGCAGGTCTCGCTTGGCCGCTGATGCTGCTGCATCTTTGTGCGTCGCCTGCAAGCAACTCACCGAAGCAGTAATTGTGCCCCAGACAATGTGAACTGACACGGCTTAAAGCCAGTCGAAATTGGTCGATTGATTTAGACGGCGCGATCGTTGAGAGGTGGTTCTACCGCGGCGAATGCGTTTGCATTCATTCGGGTGGGACGTATAGTCTTCGTTCGCGTCTGCCATGCAGTTTGGCAGTTAACTTTCAATGCCGACTACAACAAATCATCGTCCGGCAGTGCTGATGGCTTTGGCTGCGTCTGCGGGTTTGACCGTCTTGATTGTGGTTGGATCGCGTAACCTTGAGCACTACGATGCGGCCCTTTTCGGCTACACCGTTGCGAGTGTTGTGGCGTTTGGTGCCGTCGTGTTTCGGTATGCCGTTTGGCTACAACGTCCGGCAACGCGGGTTTACTGGAGACGTGGGTGGAAATTATTTCGAGACCGGAAGAGTTTGATTGCCAATACTAGTAGCGCCGCAAAAACGCTGGTTGGGGGTTTGGCGCTGCAGAAGTTTATCTTTCGACGTGGCTTCTCGCGCTGGCTGATGCATCAGCTAATCATGTGGGGCTGCATTATTTCAGCGCTCATCACTTTTCCGCTCGTGTTTGGCTGGGTGCACTTTGAATTAGAGGGTGAGCGAGGTTATCGCGCTTACGTTTTTGGTTTTCCGCTTAACGTAATGGACGGACGCAATGCGATTGCCTGGGTCACCTTTCACGCGCTTGATTTCACGGCAATCATGGTCATCGCCGGTTGCGCCATCGCCATTCACCGGCGGTTGCATGATCGCGGCGCGATAGCTCTACAACAATTCCTCCTCGATTTCGTTCCGCATCTGCTGCTAATCGCGGTCTCGATTACTGGCTTGATGTTGACAGCATCGAGTCTCTGGCTTCATGGCTACATGTATTCGTTCATCTCGCTGTCGCATCAGGCAGTTGTGATCATGACTTTGTTCTACCTGCCGTTCGGCAAACTGTTCCACGTAATCCAACGCCCAGCATCAATCGGCGTCGAGCTCTATCAAAAACGTGCGCGCGAGATGCCTCAGGCGGTCTGTCCGCGTTGTGGCGTTGAGTTTGTTGCGGAACTCTGGCTGGACGATCTCAAAACAGTGGTAGACAAACTCGGGTTTGATTACCGCCTGGGCAACGGTCGAATTCTGCAAGACTACTGTCCGCGCTGCAAACGTGTTATGCGCGGCTTGGCTTATTCATCTCTGCCGCAACAAAACGCGAAGGTATTTCAAGGATCTCGGGTCAAAGGTGGTCACGAATCCTCAAATTAGGTCATGGCAAAAGTTGGTAATCTGGAAAAGATAGTCGAGGCTTTCGGTCCGCATCTCCACGATATGCCGTACGACGGCTGGCGAGCAGACCGGGTCATCGATCGCATCGTGCCGACGCACTGTCCCTACTGTGGTGTTCAATGCGGGATGAATCTCCTGGTCGCAGACAATCATGTCGTTGGTTTCGAGCCTCGCTACGATTTTCCCGTGAACGAAGGCCGCCTTTGTCCTAAAGGCGTAACGGCTTATTTGCAGGTTCATCATCCCGACCGGCTGCTGTATCCACTAATCAAACGCAACGGCTCATTCGAGCGCGCCAGCTGGGATGAAGCGCTGGACCTCGTAGTCGTAAAATTCAAAGAACTGCAAAACACTTACGGCAAAGATTCGATTGGTGTTTACTCAGGCTCATCGCTCACCACAGAGAAAACATACTTGATGGGCAAGTTTGCGAGGGCGGGCCTGGGGACTCGTTACGTTGATTACAACGGACGGCTCTGCATGGTTTCGGCAGCGGCGGCGAACAATAAGGCTTTCGGGATCGATCGCGCTGCCAATCCGTGGGATGACATTCCGCTTGCCGAGGTCTTGTTAATTGCCGGCTCTAATTGCGCCGAGACATTTCCCGTATTGAACAAATTCCTTTGGCAGCAACGTGATAATGGTGGCAGCTGGATCATTGTGGACCCGCGGGAGACAGCAACTGCCCGTCAGGGTGATCTGCATCTTCAACTGAAACCTGGCACTGACGTCGCCCTCGCGAACGGAATGCTCCACGTCTTGATTGAAGAGCAGTTGATCGATGAAGACTTCATCAAGGCACGCACGAATGGTTGGCAAGAAACGAAGGCGTTAGTAGCGCGTTATACGGCGCAAGTCGCTGCTGAGATTACCGGCGTGCCGGCAGAAAAGATTATCCGGGCGGCGCAGATCTACGGTCGCGCGACTACCTCGATGCTCTTGCACGCGCGTGGAATTGAGCACCATTCTCATGGCGTCAACAACGTGCTGTCTTATATCAATCTAGTGCTGGCAACCGGAAGTATCGGCAGGCCCGGTCGCGGCTACGGAACGATCACCGGACAAGGTAATGGACAAGGCGGCCGCGAGCACGGTCAGAAAGCGGATCAGCTTCCCGGTCAGCGTTCAATCTCGAACCCCGAACATCGTAAGCACGTCTGCGGAGTTTGGGACCTGCCTGAAGAAGAGTTGCCCCCCGCCGGGGTATCTGTGGTTGAGATGTTTCAAAAGATGCGCGAAGGCGAAATCCGAGGCTTGCTTTCGATCTGCAACAACGTGATGGTGAGTTTGCCCGACACCAATGAGGTGCGCCGCTCGCTCGAAGGTTTGGAGTTTTATGTTTGCATTGATTTCTTTATGTCTGAAGGCTCGCGTTATGCGGACGTTGTTCTGCCTGGCAGTACCTGGAGCGAAGACGAAGGAGTGACGGCAAATAGCGAGGGTCGCGTATTGAAAATCAATAAAGCTGCAGACCCACCTGGCGATGCTCGCGCTGACTGGTGGATTGTGCAAGAGATAGCCCGACGCATGGGCCGGCAAAAGTATTTTCAGTTCGATGGTCCACGCGCGATCTTTGATGAGCTGCGCGTCGCATCGCGCGGAGGCAACGCCGATTACTACGGCATCACCTGGGAGAAGATAGAGCAGAATAACGGCATTTTCTGGCCCTGTCCGTCTGAAGATCATCCTGGGACTCCCCGATTGTTCGAAGACCGCTTCTATCATCCGGATGGAAAGGCAAAGTTTCATGCGGTCGAGTTTGAATCACCACAGGAAACACCTGATGAGGAGTATCCGCTGATTTTGACCAGCGGCCGCGTCGTCTACCAATACCTTTCCGGCAATCAAACGCGGCGCATAGGTTTTCTGGTCGAGCAATGTCCCGAGCCTTATGTTGAGATTCATCCGGAAACAGCGATGAAGCTGAAGATCAACGATGGCGAGCGCGTTCGCGTGGTCTCGCGAAGAGGAAACGGTGTCTTTCCGGCGCTTGTTGTCAAGACAATCCGGAAAGACACGATCTTCATTCCCTACCATTGGGGCGAAGAATTGGCCGTGAATCAACTTACAAACCCTGCGCTCGATCCGACTTCGAAGATTCCTGAGTTCAAAGCGTGCGCAGCGCGCATTGAGAAGATTCACGCCAGACAGCTTCCTATCCTGGGTGAAAAGCGAAAGGGTGCGTCGCGGAGTGAGTTTAGATAGAACTGTGCTTAGTAGTTTGTTCTTTGTGCTTTATTTTTTTTACTGCAAAGAACCAAGCTCAAAGTAAAAAGCACATAGCGGAGACTTTATGGATGAAACAATGTTCATCGATCCGCAGCGGTGCATAGGGTGCCGCGCCTGCGTGGCCGCCTGTCGTGAATGCGGTACTCACAAAGGCTATTCGATGATCTACGTTGACTACCTGGATCGGTCGGAAACCACTGCCACAATGCCGACCGTTTGCATGCATTGTGTTGAGCCGACCTGCGCTCTGGTGTGCCCCGCAGACGCAATTAAGACCACCGAAGACGGTGTGGTCCTTTCCGCATTGAAACCTCGCTGTCTGGATTGCCGAAATTGCGTTAACGCCTGTCCTTTCGGCGTGCCCAAGTACAACACCCAAATGCACCTCCAGATGAAATGCGATATGTGTTTTGATCGTACGAGTGAGGGCTTGAAGCCAATGTGCGCCAGTGTCTGTCCTACGGGCGCAATCACCTTTGGCAAGTATGAGGACATAGTTCCGCTTAGGCGAACCAAACCGGTTAACGCGCACGTTTTCGGTAATCAGAAGGTCGAAACGAAAGTTTACTTGATGTTGCCGACTGAAGCCGGCGAGGTCGAGGTTGATGGCTGCGGTGTGTTTGAGGGTCGTGTGACGACTGAATCGCAGCCGGCAAACGAGTCCTGGATTGACCTGCAGGTGGAACAAACGGATAAGAGCAATGAGTTCTAACCCCAACAATGCAATAGACAAGGTTCTGGCGGACGGACGCTCGGACGAAAGCGATGTTCGGTCCGCCACGGCGCCGCATCAGCGTGACTTTCCTTACGACCGCGAGGAGGAAGCCCAGGTTACACGGCGGGAGTTCTGCAACTTTCTTGGACTAACTTCGGCGGCCTTATTTGTAGGCGCGGCAGGCTTCGCCGGAAAGGCCGCTCTCGATGCCCGCGAGACACCACAATTTGCGGCCTCGAAGATCGATGGCGCCGGATCCCTCGCACCAGGCACGTCTTTGAATTTCCACTATCCGACGACTAGAGATTCAGCGATCCTCATCCGCACAGTCGATGGTGAGTTCCATGCCTTCGGCCAGAAGTGCACGCACCTTTCATGTCCGGTCTACTTCGAGCGCGCGCATCAACGTCTCGAATGTCCTTGTCACGACGGCGCGTTCGATGCCAAAACGGGAAATGTTTTGTATGGTCCACCGCCACGGCCGCTTGATCCAATTAAGCTCGAGGTGCGCGCCGATGGCGAAGTCTGGGCGGTCGGCAGAGAAGCCAGCAGTGGGGAAGGGACGTCTTAAGCAAAATCAAATGGAAAAGGCAAGCCAGCAAATCAAGTCGCGTCCGACTCGTAATCTCGCCGGCAAGGGGCGAACAGCCGTCGCCCAGGCCCGCCTGATACTGCTTGTAATGGTCAACGTGGCGCAACTCTGGATCCTGGCGGCTACGGTTGAAGCGGCGTTAGCCCACCGGTTCTCAGCGCTGCTGCCTCTCGTAGTCGCTTCTGGAATTTGCTTTGTCGTTACACTTACCTTGATATTTTGGTGGCGTCCGGCGTCTCGTAGTTTTACCAGCTCCGGCTATTTGAAGCGATGAAGAATTCGCTAGAGTTTTTGCTCGAGTCCGATCACGAGTCGCTGGGTCAGTTGCTGGCCAAACTCGATGCAGAGCTGGGAAAGCCAAACTGCGTTCGGGCTTTTGAGTTACTCGATCTCTTTTGGGCTCGGTTGGCGGTTCACATTCGCGCCGAGAACCTGCATCTGTTCCCTGCTCTCAACGAAGCCTCCGCGCTAATTCATTCGGCAAAGGACAATTTGCCAGATCTCGAGGAAGTGCAAAACATGCTGTTGCGCCTGCGTTCTGATCACGACTTCTTTATGAAGGAACTCTCGGTCGCAATAAAGTCTGCCCGCACGATTGCCGCGTGTGAGGTGGCACCTCCCAAACAAACCCGAGAACTCCGTCAACGCTTGACTACAATTGCGAAACGCCTTGAAGTTCACAATAAAGTAGAAGAGGAGCAAGTCTACCTCTGGCCGTCTTTGCTTCTTGATGAACCATCCCTCATAAGACTCTCGGATCGCGTTCGACACGAACTAGAAAATCTTCCGCCGCGAGTTTCTCAGAAGACAGAGGTCGAATTCGATCAATCCTGCTGAAGGCAATTCGTGAAACGTCGAATCACAGGATTTGATACGGATGAGCACGGAGATTGGCGTGCTGAACTTGAGTGTGGACATTTTCAACATGTTCGTCATGAACCGCCTCTTGTGAGTCGTGAATGGGTGCTGGAAAAGGTGGGTCGCGATTCGCGCCTTGGGTTTGAACTCGAGTGCAAGCGGTGTGACGAAGAAGGTGAAAAGGAAACGTCCGTGGCTTCGTAACCATTTCAAGAAACCACTGCTTGAACAGTTTACCTAGTGTAGGCCCTGACTCGCCCTCCAACGTCTTGACATCAAACTTTCAATTCTATCTTTCTGACGTCTTGCCCTGCCGATTTCTGATCACCCTCAAAGCCCGAAGCCGGGACTTTCACGGTTTCGAGGGTCCCGATATAGCGCAGAATTCCCCTCTGACCTGCGAAGTTTTGCTAGCTTCTTAGCTCAAAAACCTCCCAAAAACCGGCAATAACCAACGGTACGTCCGTTGCTCTATGCCAAGCTCGCAGACCTTCTGCGGCGTCTCCAAATGGACGGACACTCTAACTAATGACGAGGAATTTGATGAAATCCTTCAAGCCTGGCGCGGCCAACGCTCTCTTTCTTTCTACTACAGCCTTTGCGGTTTCTTTTGCGGTCTGGGGCTTGATTGGGGCGATGGCGCCCACTTTTGCGCAGACCTATGGCCTCTCAGCGAAAGCCAAGAGCCTGATGATCGCGATCCCTGTCTTACTTGGCGCGTTGGGAAGAATCCCCGCGGGCATGCTGGCTGATCGCTTCGGGGGACGGCGAGTGTTTTCCGCTTTATTGTTACTGTCGGCACTTCCAGCCGTACTCATCGGGATGTCAACAAGTTACACACAGTTGATTGGACTCGGTCTGTTCCTGGGAATTGCCGGCTCAACTTTTCCGGTCGGAGTTGGCTTCACTTCAAAGTGGTTTACGCGCGATCAGCAAGGAACAGCGTTAGGCGTGTACGGAATGGGAAACATCGGGCAGTCGATTGCCGTCTTTGGCGCCCCGGTGTTGGCGATCGCGCTTGGATCGTGGCGGCCGGTGTTCCTTGTATTCGCCGCAATTTCGCTAATCTGGGCCGCAGTTTTTTATCTCTTTGCTCGCGATGTCGTTTCTGAAGCAAAGCCAAGAACAATGGCAGAAAACCTTCACGTCTTACGTCGCGAACCATTGGCCTGGGTCTTATCGCTCTTCTACTTTCTAACCTTTGGTGGATTTGTCGCGTTTTCCATCTATCTTCCTACGCTGCTGCAGGACACATTCAAACTGAGCCCTGCTGACGCCGGTGCTCGCACTGCAGGTTTTGTTTTGCTGGCAACGTTGATGCGACCCGTTGGTGGAATACTCGCCGATCGCTTTGGAGGTGCTCGCATCCTGGTACCCGTTTTCATCGCGGTGGCCCTGCTGGGAGCGTTGATGGGATGTCAGTGGATGCCGACTTTCACAGTGGGGGCACTCGGGGCGGCAGCAGCGTTAGGACTTGGGAATGGTGCCGTCTTCAAACTGGTTCCGCAGTATTTCCCGAAAGACACAGCAACTGTTACCGGTCTGGTGGGGGCTTTCGGCGGCTTGGGCGGATTTTTTCCTCCGCTAGTCC
>DATBSH010000176.1:0-8830 GCA_036559885.1 Pyrinomonadaceae bacterium | reverse complement strand
GTGACTTTCGGACACAAGGCGGACTAACCCTCCCGCACACTTACACGGTTAGAAACATTGCAATGAAATTTAGAAGCTCAGATTGGTTTGGTACAAAGGACCGCGACGGCTTCATCCATCGCAGTTGGAAAGACTAACGTGTTTTGTGCTGCGTCTATTTTACAGGATTTCAGGATGTCAGGATTAACATGTAAATCAGCACCTATCAACGAAACGCGGAGAAGCATTGGATGAACCCAAGATGTCTGTTCGTAAAGGTCGTCCTCACCATTGCCGCGCTACATTTCATCGGGTCTTCACGTCCGGTTTCAGCCGTGACATCGCACGAACTTCGTTCTCCTGATAACCGCATTAAAGTCATCGTCCGTGTTGACGAGCGGATCAGTTACAACATTCTCGTCAATGACACGCTCGTGCTCCAAGATTCCACGATTTCGCTCGACGTCGACCATCAAACGTTGGGCAGGCATGCGAAACTTGATAGCTCCAAGACAACCGCAGTCGACCGAATCATCGAGCCAGTTGTAAAGCAAAAGTTCGCAAAGATTCGAGAGCAATACAACGAGCTAAGACTCTCTTTTGCTGGAAACTTCGCCATCATCTTCCGTGCTTTCAACGAAGGCGTGGCGTACCGTTTGGAGACCTCGCTTCCGCAACGAGAAATCAAAGTGTACGGTGAAGGGGCCACTTTCAATTTCGCCGGCAATTACAACGCCTACTACCCGAAAGAAGATAGTTTCTTTTCACACAACGAGCGCGAGTTTGTACAACTATCGCTTAATGAAATAGCCGCTAATTCGTTGGCAAGTTTGCCGGCCGTTGTGGCTGGGCCCAATCACGTCAAGGTAATTTTCGGGGAATCGGATGTCGACGACTATCCCGGCCTTTGGCTTCACGGCAACGCGAACAACAGCCTGACCGCAGTGTTTCCACCTTATCCACTTAAAGAAGAAGCAAGCGCTGATCGTGGTCGTGACCGCAACATAAGAGTCACCGAGGCAGCAGAGTACATTGCTGTAACCAAAGGAACACGAACGTTCCCCTGGCGCATCATCGGAATCGCAGCGAACGATGCGGCCTTGGTAACCAACCAGATGGTCTATCTCCTCGCGAAGCCATCAGAACTGCGAGATACATCCTGGATCAAACCTGGAAAGGTCGCGTGGGATTGGTATAACGCCAATAACATCTACGGCGTTGATTTCAAATCAGGTATCGATACCCGTACGTACAAGTACTACATCGATTTCGCGTCGAAGTACGGCATTGAATACATAATCCTGGACGAGGGTTGGTACAAACTCGGCAATGTGCTTGATGTAGTGCCGGAAATGAACATTGAAGAGCTTGTTGCTTACGGTAAGCAGAAGAATGTAGGCATTATTCTCTGGATGGTTTGGAAAACACTTGACGATCAGTTTCTGCCGGCGATGGAACGGTTTGAGAAGTGGGGCATCAAGGGACTGAAGGTTGATTTCATGCAGCGGGACGATCAGAAGGTAATCAACTTCTACCACAAGCTGTGTAAGGAAGCGGCGAAAAGAAAAATGCTTGTTGATTTTCATGGTGGAATCAGACCAGCAACAATGACTCGAACATTTCCCAATCTGATCACTACCGAAGGTGTTCGCGGACTTGAACAGACGAAGTGGAGTAAGTTCGCTAACCCGGAACACAACGTAACCTTGCCCTTCACCAGAATGTTTCTGGGCCCAATGGATTACACACCGGGTGCTATGGTTAACAGCGGTAATGAAAAATATTTCGCACCAATATTCGAGCGGCCCATGAGCCTGGGCACTCGCTGTCATCAACTGGCGATGTATGTTGTTTACGAAAGCCCGCTACAAATGCTCGCCGATAGCCCTTCGCATTACCTTCGCGAGCCCGAAGTCATGGAATTCCTTGGGCCTGTGCCGACAGTTTGGGACGACACAAAGGTACTCGCCGCACAGATGGGTGATTACGCAATAATCGCCCGAAGGAATGGAAGCGATTGGTACATTGGAGCCATGACCGATTGGACACCGCGGAACCTCGAAATCGATCTCTCGTTCCTCCCCGAGGGCCGCTTTGAGATCACTGCCTTTGAAGACGGACCCAACGCAGATCGTTACGGCAGCGAGTACAAGAAAACGGTTCAAGTAGTCGCCAGAGACACGAAACTGAAGATTCACATGATGGGTGGTGGCGGTTGGGCAGCACGGTTGGTCCGATGGCAACAACGTTGAGACCCATATGACCGATCGTCGGATACTTCCAGTTTTAGCGAGCCTCGCCGCCCAACGGAGGCGCACTAATGGAAGGTGGCGCGCATCTGTTCATAAATCGCCGCTAGTGCATCGATCTGGACTTCGTAATCATGTAGGTTCGTGGTACCTGCAAACGCTCCCGCCACTTTGTCATCAAGAAAATCGATCGCCTCCGTCCACTGCTTCCAGGAAGGATGTTTAGCCAGCTTCCCGCCGTACAAACGATCAAACTCATCGACGAGGTAATGCTGAGTTCGATTGATCGTGAACTTGCCATTCTCATCTGCGGCAAAGATTGCGAACGGAACGATCATGTCTTCGGTGATTGGATTGAGCGTCGACCGCTTTCCAAACCAAACTCGACCTTTCATCCATTCTTCGGTCCCGACTAATCCGCTCGAGGGATCGGCGGGAAACCATTCACGCGCCGCCGAGTCGTACAATTCGAGCCATACGTGATCGTTATGATGTCTTCCGAAAACTGAGTAACTGTTTCCCTTCTCCGCTACCATAGCGTGGGCACGAACGCCGCGTTCGGGCGTATTTGTATAAATGTTGACCTCATGAACACGGCGTAGCTTGATGCCTAATTCTTTCATCGAGGCCAACGCAACCATCGCCAGTTCATTGCAATTGCCACCGCGCCTGTCGATGATTTCTTGCACGGTTCGCTTCTGGTAATCCGTCGCTTTCCATTCGAAGTTCGTTGCGAGCCAGCGAACGATGGCGTGCGCCCGGCCGAGTTCAGACTTCTCATCTTTGGAAACTTCTTCGGCGAAACTTTTCAGATTCGTGCGAGCGAGAGTGTAGAGTTCATCGTTATGGGCTGAAGGGGATTTCTCCTGCGCCTCACCAATCGTATACGTCAAGGCAAGCGCCACAAAAACAACAGAGATTATTTTCCTGAGCATCGTCACCACCTCAATGCTTCTGCCTGTCGGTCATACCGCACGTGTAACCCATAGTAGAATCTCTCTTGTTATGAAGAGATCTTGACTCCTTTAGTCGCGCGTTCGAGAAGTCCTTTTCGCATCTCTTCCCAACGTGCTGCGGCGCTTCCGTTCGGTGCGAGGTCGGCAGCCGTAATTCCGGTTCCGTCCAGGTTCTCAACGTAGATGATCATTAGCTCGTTACGCTTCGACTCGTCGACCAAATGCACCAAACGTTGAAGCATAGCGTCGGTGCCTTCCAACCGATATCCCTTACTCTCCAAAAAAGACTGCGCGCGACTTCCGTCGGAGTTGGGTCGACTCTGACCAGCGATGATCTTCCTGGCGAAGGCGTCGGCGATGAAGTCGAGGGTGCCGATCTTAGTAACATTGTTAGCTTGATATTTGTATGTATGGTTATTGCTTGGCAGGTAACCCTCAAACTGTACCCAGTACAGGCGCTTCACTCGTCCATCTTTGTCGCTATCCACAAAGAAATGCTGCTCGGCGCGGGCCACATCATAGAGAATGAAGCTTTGGCCTCCAGCGTACTTAAACTTGTCGTCGAATTTGAGTCGGACGGCAGGCATTTCAGTCGACGTCAGGACCTGGCCTTTCACCGTACGCAATAGTTGTTGTTTGTCGTCAGTTTGATAAGCAGAAGTTAGGTTTATGTGAGCCGCTGCTAAGATGATTATAGAAATCGTGATCACCATTACTTTCTTCATACTCATCTCCTTACGTGGCTAACCTTTAAGAAATGTGGTTGCTGTGGCGACGAAGTTTTCCGCGTGAGGTCCGAATACGGGGCCATGACCAGCGTTTGGCACCACCCAGAGCGCTGAACGCGGTATCGATTCCCTCAACTCAACTGCTAGTCGAACTGGATACAAAGGATCACTATCACCAAATACGATCAAAGTTCGCGCTGTAACTGTGGGGAGTGTGGCTTGCGTAAAGTTGACATCCTCATTAGCAGCTGCCATCTCCCTCGTCTGCTGCATGAGCCAGTCAATTTGTTTCTGACCACCCTTACTCCGTTTACGCATTGCTGCTTTCTCTGGTTCAGTCAAAGATTCGAATGAGAACTGCCGCTGAATCATCCGAGCTTGCTCAGGAAAATATGGGGGTGCACTAATGACTGTCATCGCTTTAATTCTGTCGGGTTGCTGTGTGGCCATGTGGAGCAAGACAATTCCTCCACCGCTGAGTCCGATCGCCTTAACACGCTGGACGCCGAGATGATCTAAGAGGGCGAACATGTCTACCGCCGATTGCCGGAACGAGTGTGTTCCCTCATAACCGGTTGATGCACCATTCCCTCGCATATCCGGCCCAATCAATTGAAAGCCGCTTGGTGGGTCTTTAAAAATGTATCTCCAGTCCTCACCAGTACCGCTCCAACCATGCAGCCAAAGCAGTGGCTCACCGGCCGGATCGCCGTAGAGGTCGTAATGCATTCGGAAGCCGTTAACCTGCAACTCCATGTTTGGATTCACCTCACTCTGGCGCCGGCCCACCGCTTGAATTACATCTGGGTAAAAGCGATCTATGCTACCTGTGTCCATTGTAAGATTTTTAAGGCAATTCTTCGCCATGTTGGTTCCTGAGACAACATCTCACGAAAGTCTTGAACGTTATGCGGTTGGCCATGTCTCACAATACTCAACTAAGTGGCAAAACAGTCAGTACCGTAACGCGGAGCGGATGTCCGATACGCTTTAGCTTGTCGTGACTTACCGTATATTCAACTTCTTTCGGGAATATGTGGCGGTTCAGCGCACTGGTTCAAGCATTTTCAAGTGCAATTCCCGGAGACAGTTGAATCTGCAGCACGGCACGACAAGCTAAAGCGTATCGGACATCCGCTCCGCGTTTCGGTGCTGACTGTTTGCCAGATTAGTTGGCGAATTATCGTAACAGGTTGCGCAAGAACACGTGCGACGACCATGACAATCATGAGTAAGATTCGGCCTACCTTATAAAGCGCAACGGGAGTGAAGGCTTATGAACATCAAGAGAAACGGCTCACAGCCTTCGGGCAAAGGACCTGATCAGTATTTTACCGGCAGCGTGCGTATCGACCCGCTGTTTGAGGCACCGGATCCGGCCCGCGCGCGTGGCGCGAGTGTTACGTTCGAGCCCGGCGCTCGCACAGCGTGGCATAGACATCCACTCGGTCAGACGCTGATCGTAACGTCCGGCTTTGGCTGGGTGCAAAGTGAAGGACAACCAAAAGTAGAACTTCGACCGGGCGATGTCGCTTGGTGCCCGCCGAACGAGAAGCATTGGCACGGCGCGACGCCGACCACCGCTATAACGCACATTGCCATTCAGGAAGCGCTCGACGGCAAGGTTGTTGAATGGTTGGAAAAGGTCACTGATGAACAGTATCAGGCCGCGCCACTCGGCCAGGAGGGAAAATGAAGAAACGTAAACTCGGAAAAAGCAACTTGGAAGTTTCAGCTTTAGGCCTGGGCTGCATGGGACTGAGCTTTGGCTACGGTCCTGCCACAGATGAGCAGTCGGCAATCTCGTTAATCCGTGCCGCTTTCGAACGCGGTGTAACATTCTTCGATACCGCTGAAGCTTACGGTCCATATACGAACGAAGAAGTTGTCGGCAAAGCTGTCGCTCCCTTCCGCGATCAAGTCGTCGTCGCCTCCAAGTTTGGCTTCAGATTTGGTCCGGAAGGAAAGCAAATCGGTACAGATAGCCGGCCGGCGCACGTCAAGGAAGTTGCCGAAGCCTCGCTCAAGCGCCTGAAGACCGATCGCATTGATCTTTTCTATCAACATCGAGTGGATCCTAATGTGCCGATCGAAGACGTGGCGGGAGCTGTTAAAGATTTGATTCAGCAAGGTAAGGTGAAGCACTTCGGACTTTCTGAAGCGGGTATGCAAACACTACGGCGCGCACATGTGGTGCAGCCCGTCACTGCGCTTCAGAACGAATATTCGTTGTGGTGGAGAAAACCTGAGGAGGAAGTATTACCAACATGCGGGGAACTCGGCATTGGTTTTGTTCCCTTTAGTCCTCTTGGTAAAGGTTTCCTTACCGGAAAGATCGACGAGACCACGACATTCGACAAGTCCGACTTCCGTAATATCGTGCCTCGCTTCACGCCGGAGGCTCGGAAAGCAAATCAGGCGTTAGTTGATCTGGTTCGCGAAATCGCCAAGCGCAAGAACGCGACGCCAGCTCAAATCGCGCTTGCGTGGCTGCTGGCCCAGAAGCCGTGGATTGTTCCCATTCCCGGCACCACGAAACTGCATCGGCTCGAGGAGAACAATGGAGCGGTTGCAACCGAACTGACTCGCGATGATCTGCGTGAAATTGAGAGTGCCGCATCGAAGATCCCGATTGAAGGTGCAAGGTATCCGGAAGAGTTGGAGCGAAGGACCGGCTTGTGAGTAGACGTGCGCCTGACGTAATAACGAGTGACTTCACAGGAATGACCGACCCCGCGACGAGATACATAAACTCTATTCGTCAATCTACAGCAACAGATACCTCTGTTTTTAGATGAGAGATTAGTCAGCGTGTCAGAACTCACCGATTGGGCCAACTTTTACGTGATCGTCGGCTCCTCTGCCGGCGCGCTAATTGGACTACAGTTCGTAGTCATAACACTGATTGCTCAAAGGCCACCCGTACAACTAAAGGAGGCTGGTGCGGCGTTTGCCACGCCGAGCGTCGTTCATTTCGCCGTGGTGCTGTTACTCTCGGCAGTCTTAGGTGCTCCCTGGAGAGGGATTGGAAGTGTGTCTCTTATTTGGGGCTTAGTGGGCCTCAGTGGGATCTTGTACGCCGTGGTTGTGGCGCGCCGCATGAAAGTGCAAACGGCCTACCTCCCGGTATTTGAGGACTGGTTGTTTCATTGTCTGCTCCCCTGTGCAGCGTACTTAATGCTGTTTGTGGCGGCGTTTGTGAGTCATCCGAATGTGCGCGTGGCCCTATTCCTGGTTGCCGCTTCTACGCTGCTGCTTCTCTTTGTTGGAATTCACAACGCATGGGACACGGTCACGTATCACATACTCACCAACAGACCGCGAGGCCGGGATGTGCAGGATCGCTAGCTGCCGGGGAAATCGTGAGGAACGCATTTCGCCCGCACAATTGATCCCCAAACGAGCTACCAGATGTTGACAGATTGACGGGGCACTACCGGCGGTGGAGATCCGGTAACGGTGTAGGTGCCAGTATTGAGCACTGGAACGTTGAACGTTCCGTTGTCCGCCGTCTGAGTGTTGAACTCCTGGCCAGTCTCCTCATTCCTAACGACGACGGTCGCGCCAGCCACAACGGCCCCGTTTGGATCTGTCACAGTGCCGGCGAGCGCGCCGGTCGGAGTTTGCCCATGCACCAGCAAACAACAAAGCGCGACGAAGGTGAGGGTGTACGCAACGGTCCATAAATTTCGTCTCCTAAGAGCACAAAAGAAACTATTTTTCATTGAAGACTCCTTTTCGGATTTTGAGTCACTTGAAATTTCGAGTGATCTGACGCACACGTGCAGTTTGGGCTTTGCCCCATCGTAATGGGGCTGTTCCAGTAACGGGCCAGCGGCGCTTGCGCGCAGAAACATTGCGGATTTAATTCGCAACAGATGTGCCGATTCGTTGCAAGAATTACTTAGCGAATGAGTAAGGCGATTCCCTAACGTGAGAACGGTCAGTGAATTTGTTTTGATCGAGCGCGATTACCGATACTTGGATCGCAACGTTTGGATATTTGGATAACCCGTACAGACTGCGAGGCAAAAGCATCCAAGAAACGGAACGCTTTCAGGTAGGCTTTGTGTTCGATACACTTCCAGAGCCTCTGCAAAATTCAGTTTGTCGAACACTGTGTCGTTGGGCTGCTTTGTAGATTCCGGGAGCCAAACCAATACGGAGCCAGCAACGAAGCGCCCTGACGACTTCGCTAACGAGTTCGTCTTCCTTTCTCTTTCAGCAACCGGTCATGCGGCGTGCGCTACTGCCGGCTGGTAACTGCCCGGCGTAGTACGGAAAGCAATGTTCAACCGGTTCCACGTATTGATAGTTGTGACGGCCAGCGTCAGGTTGACCAACTCCGCTTCGCTGAATTGCTTGCGCGCCTGCTCGTAAACCTCATCGGAAACTTCCTTATCCTTCAGCGTTGTCACCGCCTCGGCCCAAGCAAGCGCGGCGCGTTCACGCTCTGAATAAAACGGACTCTCGCGCCAAGCCTCGAGCACATAAAGTCGCTGCTCGGTTTCACCACTGGCGCGCAAGTCTTTTGAATGCATGTCCAGACAGAATGCGCATCCGTTAATCTGCGATACTCTGAAATAGACAAGGTTGAGCAACGGCTGCTCCAATCCCGTCTGACCCAAATAAGCGCCCAAACCGTAAAGCGCCTTCACTGCGCCTGGCGCTATTTCTAAGTAATTTAATCTTTGTTCCATGATTTCTTTCCTTTCACGGAAGAAGTAGCCACGTTTGACTGGTTGGTGTGAAACCAACTCACAATTGCGACTAGTTTGGAGTGATTTCAACGTACGATCGTGCGCCCAAGGTTTCTAAATTCTCTAACATTTGGTTGGCGATCTAATGGCAAGTTGAAATAGAGGCTGTTTTGCTGGTGGCGCCGAGAAAAAGTGTCAGGACGCGGAAAATTGAGAAT
>DATBSH010000175.1:0-6906 GCA_036559885.1 Pyrinomonadaceae bacterium | reverse complement strand
GGCATGGTCGCCGAGCAGAAATACGCTCACGGCATTTCGCAGCGTAGCGTGGTATTCGTGGACCGAGCAGATTCGGTCGATGAAGAAGTTGCTTGAGTACGATTTTGAATGGGTGCTTCCTGGACACGGCGACATGCATCACGCTGATCGTCAGACCATGCGAAGTCATCTGGCAAGCTGTATTTCCTGGATGCAAGAACGTGACTAACCCTAAGAGGTGAAGAATGACTCGAAACCAAAAAATAGCACTGGGATGCGGTGGAGCGGGATGTCTCGGATTGATTGTTGTAATCGTAGCGGGATGTTTGGTGTGGTTCTTCTGGCGAGCGCCGCGATCTTACACAGCCCGAAGCTATAACTACAATTTCAACGTGAATTCGAACGCAAATCTCAATTCCGACGCGAATGAGAATGAAAATTCAGCTGCGTCGAGCACTGGTTCAACATCGATGTCAGACGACGACAAGCACAAGCTTTTTCATGCTGCAAGTGCTACCAAAGATACGGACACAATGGTGCGTGTATGGAAAAAACTAGGTCTGACTGGGCCGGATGGAACTCCAAACGAGAATTACGCCGCGTTTGCGCGCGAGCATATTGGATGGTTGTTTAGGAATTCAGACTTCATCCAGGAAGTTAATAACGAAGAGAAAGCCCGGGCCTACGTGGAGGCCCATATCAACGATTGAGATTATAGGACCTATATTGCTTTGACTAGACGCTAAAATGGATTCCTCCCGCATCCGCAATTTTTCGATCATCGCCCATATCGATCACGGTAAGTCCACCCTTGCCGATCGCTTGCTCGAACGCACAGGTGCGCTCAGCGAACGGGAGATGGAAGATCAGGTCCTCGACGATATGGATCTTGAACGCGAGCGGGGCATCACTATCAAAGCACATGCGGTCAGGCTCGATTACAAAGCCAAAGACGGCATCAACTACACACTCAACTTAATCGATACGCCAGGCCACGTAGACTTTTCTTACGAGGTGTCCCGCTCATTATCGGCATGCGAAGGCGCGCTTCTGGTGGTTGACGCGTCGCAGGGTGTTGAAGCCCAAACGCTGGCTAACACCTATCTGGCAATCGAAAACAACCTGGAATTGATTCCAGTAATTAACAAGATTGATTTGCCTGGCGCGGAACCGGAAAAGGCTGTCGAACAGATCGAGCATTTCATCGGTCTTGAGACCCACAATGCAATTCTCACAAGCGCGAAGACCGGTGAAGGCGTCGGCGAGGTTTTGGAAGCGATTGTTCGTGATGTTCCGCCGCCGAAAGGAAACCCTAGCGCGCCTCTAAAGGCCTTGATCTTCGATTCCTGGTATGACTCCTATCGCGGCGTAATAGTTTTGATTCGGGTGATTGATGGCGTGATTCGGCCGGGTATGAAGATTAGGTTCTTCAATGCCGGACGTGATTATCAAGTTGAGACGCTTGGCGTTAATCGACCGCGTCCGACACCAATAGATGCATTAGGCGTCGGCGAAGTGGGATTCCTTACAGCTTCGATTAAAGCTGTCGCTGACGTGCAGATCGGCGACACCGTCACTGAAGCAGCACGGCCGACAAGCGAACCCTTTCCCGGTTTCCAGGAGATCAAGCCAATGGTGTTTGCAGGACTTTATCCGGTCGACACCAACCAGTACGAGGAACTCCGCGATGCCCTGGACAAGCTGCGACTAAACGACGCGTCATTCTTCTATGAGCCGGAATCATCTGCGGCACTTGGCTTCGGGTTTCGGTGCGGCTTTCTCGGCCTGCTGCATATGGAAATTGTTCAGGAGCGGCTTGAGCGTGAGTTCAATCTCGATTTGATTACAACCGCGCCAAGCGTTCGTTACATTGTCACCACAACAGACGGTCAGCTCGTAGAAATTGATTCACCTGCAAAGATGCCCGACCCAGGGCGCATTGCCAAAGTTGAGGAGCCTGTGATTCGTGCCGTTATCCTAACGCCCGACGAGTATCTGGGTGGCATTCTTCCCTTGCTTGAAGAGAAGCGCGGAATGCAAAAGGGTTTCGAATACATTACGTCTAATCGAGTGATGCTAACTTACGAATTACCCCTGAATGAGATCGTCTTGGATTTCTATGATCGATTGAAATCAGTTTCGCGTGGATATGCTTCGTTGGATTATAACCTCGCGGGATATTGGGAAAGTGATTTGGTAAAACTCGATGTGGTGGTTGCCGGAGAGCCAGTGGACGCGCTTTCTTTGATTCTCCACAGAAGCACGGCGCAACCAAAGGGCCGCGCACTGGCTGAGAAAATGAAGCAACTGATCCCACGGCAGCTCTTTGAAGTGCCCATTCAGGCAGCGATCGGCAACAAGGTAATTGCTCGTGAGACGGTGAAGGCGTTAGGAAAAAACGTCATTGCGAAATGTTACGGCGGCGACATCACGCGCAAACGAAAACTGCTCGAGAAGCAAAAGGAAGGGAAGAAGCGGATGAAGAAAGTGGGACGCGTTGAGATTCCGCAGGAAGCGTTCCTGGCCGTTCTAAAAGTGAATGAATAGAAGAATTGAGCTATCCTTTACCTTTCCAGCCCTAAATTACGCGTTAACAGGGTGACGGAATACTGTTTTGCGCGTGTGCAGGCCAAAATGACCACTCCGGACGTTCGGCGCGAACTCTACAAGCGCAGCTGAAAATCAATGTCCAAAACAATCTGAGAGTGCTTGAGGCGACTTTGAACCGGCGGTAATTACCGCACCCAGTCGGGTCTACAGCTTTTCAAAGGAGGCAGCCATGACCCCAATCTTTCCGATTTACGCAGTATCAAATGGTTCCATTACTCAACCAAGATTATCCCGTTTCATCATTCGAGCAAGAATACTCGTGATCATCACGATTATTGGGTTGACCTTCGTTCTATCTCAACAGCTAACGTCGGCGCAGGAATCAAAACCGGCCGGCCACGTTCACTACACCAAATCGGCTGAGGTAGACAGGGCCGCGCCCAGTGGAGCGCTTGCTCCCCGTCTGCTCAAACTCGGCAACCACAAATTTCCAGTAACTACAACAAACAATGAAGCGCAGCTCTTCATTAACCAGGGCTTCAATCTCTCATACGCTTTCAACCACGCTGAAGCTGGAAGAGCGTTCCGAGAAGCAGCACGGCTGGATCCCAACCTGGCTATGGCCTACTGGGGACAGGCACTCGTACTTGGTCCAAACATCAATGCTCCGATGGACCCTAACGCTGAGCCCACTGCTCTCGAATTGATCAAGAAGGCAGTGGCGCTGAAGTCGAAAGCTTCGCCACGCGAACAGGCCTACATCGATGCTCTCGCTGAACGCTACTCGGGCAATGCGGCGGATCGACATGCGCGTGACCAAGCCTATGCCGCAGCGATGCGTAAACTACAGCAGAGCTTTCCGGATGATCTCGACGCCGCCACACTTTATGCGGAATCAATGATGGACCTTAGACCCTGGGGATACTGGACCCGTGATGGTCAACCGTACGAAGGAATGGGCGAAGTCGTTGCGTTAATCGAGAAGGTAATCGAGAAGAATCCTGTGCATCCCGGCGCATTGCACCTTTACATTCACCTGTTGGAAGCGACCGATAAAGTCGATAAAGCGGAAGGACCCGCCGATCGTCTATTCACTTTGATGCCGGCGGCTGGCCATATGGTCCATATGCCGGCTCACATCTATCAACGAGTAGGCCGATACGCTGACGCGGCTCGCAGCAATCAAATGGCGATCGCTGCCGATGAAGACTACATCGCGCAATGCCAGGCGCAAGGCCTGTATCCGATGGGCTATTACCCTCACAACATTCATTTCCTGTGGTTCGCGGCTACCGCCGATGGTCAGAGCAAACTCGCGATTGAATCGGCTCGCAAAGCTGCTTCAAAGGTCTCAGACGAAGCTCTGCAACAAGTGACACTGATGGCCATATTTCGAGTTGTGCCCTACTACGCGCTGACTCGTTTTGGAAAATGGGACGAGATGTTGCGTGAACCGGAGCCGCCAGCCTTTAGTCCGTATGCACGCGGCATTTGGCACTACGCGCGCGGCATCGCTTTCGTTCGAAAGGGAGAACTCGAGAAAGCCGATCAGGAACTTGCAAAAATAAAAGAACTCCTGACGGACAAGGTACTCGAGCAGCCGCTCTTTTCACCGAACACGGAGCTCGCGGTGCTATCAATAGCTCCCGAGGTACTTGCCGGTGAGATCGACGCAGCTAAGAAAAGTTACGATAGCGCTATTGCGCACCTCGAGCGCGCTGTACGCTTGGAAGATGCGTTGGTCTATACCGAACCCGCAGAGTGGCACTATCCACCGCGCCAGGCACTCGCCGCAGTGTTGCTGCAAGCTGGTCGGGCGCCCGAAGCAGAGACGGTCTATTGGGCTGATCTGAAACGCAATCGAAACAATGGTTGGTCATTGTATGGATTGATGAAAGCTTTACAGGCCCAGGGCAAAAGCAATGATGCTGCGCTAGTTGAGGCACGATTTAAGAAGGCCTGGGAGCGGGCGGATGTTACGATCAGCGACTCTCGCTTCGCGCTTCAAACGACAACCGCACAGAATTCACCTCGCCAATAAACAGACGAAGGCGGAAAGAGGTGTAGATTACGAATTGTCTGGAGCAAGAGTTACTGCTCTGTTGCGCAAGGACGGAAGCGGACGCGCCAGTGGTTTCGCGCGTCCGCAGCTTATCGTCCTCGGAAATAGATTGGGAGCACCTGTTTCAACTCGCTCGACGACACTCGGTCGTTCCTCTTGTTTACCGGCAGCTTCAAACTCACGCCGCCGACCTTGTTCCTCCGGACCTACTTGCTAACTTCAAGCAGAACTATCTCGAGAACGTAGCGCGCAACGTGGTGCTGACGTCTGAGTTGACGAAGCTGGTTGGCGCTTTGGCTGGTGCCGGCATTGAATCGGTTCCGTTCAAAGGGTCGTTGCTAGCCTTGTTGGCCTACAACGATCTATCACTACGCCGGTACGTTGACCTCGACATCATTGTCAAAAAAGAGGACGTGTTTCGAGCTCGCGACGTTTTGCAAGCCGCTGGTTTCGAGACGCTGCAACCACTCACTGCTGAGCAGCAGTCGATTCTAGTGCGCACGCAACACAGCCTGCAGCTCCAGCGAGACCGAGGACGCATGATCGTGGAACTTCATTGGGAAGTGGTTTCCGATCTTTTTGCCACGGCAGTTTCTGTGAAGGATTTATGGCACCGACTGATCGATGTTGAATTGAACGGACAAAAGGTCAACTCGTTATCGCCCGACGATCTATTGCTTTCGCTGTGTATACATGGGTCGAAGCACGCCTGGGCGCGCCTTGCCTGGATTTGCGATGTTGCCGAACTGATTAGACGCCAGCCAATTGATTGGGAAAGGCTGATGGAACGAGCAGCCGATACCGACTGTCAACGGATGTTCTATCTCGGAGTGTTTTTAGCTAACGACCTGCTAAATGCTGTTGTTCCCGATGAAGTGAAATGTAAGTTCGCAGGTGACAGTTTTTTTCAACGGTGTGCTGACAGGGTTAAAGCGCGACTCTTCAGTGGTACTCAACACGTTCCTCCAACCTCGGCAGAACTTTTCCGGTTCAACTTTAGTCTAAGAAACACTTGGCGCAGTCGTGCCCGGTATTTCGCATTCACGCTGCAGCCAACCGATCGCGACTTCAGTGACTTCAAGTTGCCGCGCTCGTTGCATTTTGCGTACTACTTGTTACGTCCAGTACGCCTTTTAGTACTCGATAAGTATTTGGTTCCATGACTCCCGCGAGGCAAGCAATCGAAAATTTGACTCACTTCCTCGCGCGTGCTACGTTTCACGAACTCGATCACTCAGGGTCACCCGACGCAGCCGGTACAGCTCAGCAATCGGAATGAAAAGTATTAATCACGTGAGGGTATTTTTTACTTTTTTGATTGGGCGATGTGTTTTGCTGTCGCTCTTGATGTTCTTTACAACGGTGTGGTCGGTCCAGGCGCAAGTCACCACTGGTTCAGCGGGTCAGGAATCTAAACCCCAAATAGCAACGGCGAAGAGTGGCGATGCGAAGGCCGCCATTAAGCCGCCGTTTACTCTATCGATCAAATCGCAGCCAATACTTAATATCTCGTTGAAAGCCGATAAAGCCCGGCTGTCAGAAATTGCCGATGCCATTTCGAAACGTCTGAAGGTTCCGGTATTTCTCGGAACAGCAATGGAAAAAGAAGTGATCTCGACTGAGTTTAGTGAGCTTACCCTTGAGCCGGCAATGCAACTCCTCGCTCCGTCAGTTTACATCGATTACGAGGTTCGCACTGGTGCTGGTGCGGCGCCACATCCGTTAGGCATTTTCTTTTACGCGGCGGATCAGGGAGAGCCGCCGGTTACGGCAGTAGTCACGGGTTCCAGTCAATCTTTACTGGTTGAAGGCGACACCGAGGAAGGTACTGAGGCGAAAACTGACGAGCAGCGTAAGAAAGAAGAAGAGCAACCACTTAAAGTCTCCTACGCGAAAAACCTGCTGAGTGTGAAAGCGAAAAAACAATCATTGGTTTTGGTGCTGCTGAAGATTGGTGAACAACTCGGCATTCCTGTTGATATTGAAAACCAAACCCAAGAGATGGTTGATGTTGAAGTCAGTGATATGCCGGTCGAGGATGTTGTTCGGCGACTCTCTCCAAATATTCAACTGTTTCTGCGCGCCGACTTGACGCATGCAGAACGACGAGCATTACGTTTAGTTCTGTCGGAACCGCTGAAATCAGCGCAATAACGCTGTTCAAGTACTGTACTTTGAGCACAGTATGCTGAAGTTTGATATTGCCATGTCTTAGTTGAGGAAATAAGATAAGCTACCCAATTACTCGAGGAGGCGCCCAGGCTTGGCTAACGAAAGCGAATATCGCCCACAAGAGGAATCTAGTAACGACTTCG
>DATBSH010000174.1:0-9433 GCA_036559885.1 Pyrinomonadaceae bacterium | reverse complement strand
CTTATTCGGTTATACGGCCTATGATGAAACTTGGTAGCTTGGGTCATTGATTCATAACCCCAAGGTCGGCGGTTCGATCCCGCCCCCGCTACCATAGAATCAATAACTTAGCGGCTTCACGAATTTCTACCTTGCCAGACTTTGCCAGACCTGGATCGAAACGCGCTCAAACTACGGCCCTCCAAGGTCTGGCAAACAGCTAGAAATGCTAAGGAATTAAGAACCTCCGTTCGACCGATTGGCAAGGCTTGGCGAAACTGGTCCACGGTCCGCCGGCACAAAGGTTTTGAATGCTTAGTTTGCGTCAGACCTTGGGAGTCGCTACCCGACGCTCTCGAGACAGATAACGGACTTAAAATTCGTTCCTCGTAAGAGGGTGCGGGTTTGGGAACGCATGGATCAGACTGCGGCCAGTTGTAAGAACTCTCGCCACTACAAGACGAGCGCTTACTCCTCCAGATTACAACGCACTCAGCTCCTTACCACGTTCACCTTGTCGAGTGCAGCGCGCAGACCGCGAGCCAGTTTTTGTGGATCGTCGTTGGCCCAGAAGTGCATGAAAAACAGATGCGGCGTATCTACCAGCATATGACTGTGTAAAGCTGTAACTTCGATGCCGTTATCTCTGAGCGCCTTGATCACCGGGTTGACTTCACTCGCGAGCAGCACGAAATCGCCGGTGATGGCTGCTTTGCCGCCGCCGGTCGGCTGAAAGTTAATGGGCTGCGCAAGTCCCATTGCCGGCGGAATCTCCATGTCGTTGTCCATGATCTTGTCGGCGCGTGGAACCGAGAATTGATAGACTCCTCCATTTATTCTTCCACTCTGGCCCATGATCTGATCGATTTGCTTCGTATCAATTCCGAGGTCTTGAGTCGGAGCAGCGGCGGCGGGCGCAGCAAAAGGCGTCTTGCTCAACGCGAGCGCATCATGGATGGCCTTGGCGATCTTCACGCCGTCACCCATCGCATGAATGTGCATGTACATCACGCGTGGCGACTCATGCAGCACGTGGTTGTGCAAAGCTGTTGGTTCGACTCCGCCTTCTTCAAGTTTCGTCATAACTGCTGTCACTTCGTCCTCGGTGAGCACCAGATCACCCATCACCATTGTCATGTCGCCAGTCTTCTTGAATGCGACCCACGAGCCAAGAGCAAGGGCTGGTTTGAGTTCGACACCTGAGACGGTGACCTTTAGATCGCTGCGAGGCAGACTGACTTTGTAAACATCGCCTGGTTGCATTGATCCCGCTTTACCCAACGCCTGTTCGACTGCCTTCCAATCCGTTGCGCCTACTTGTTGCTGGCTGGCTGATTGTCCCGCCTGATTCTGCGGCGCAGAGCAAGCCACCAACACAAACAAGGTCGCTACTGCAAACGCGACAAGGCTCAGCAAAACTCTTCGCGTCTTACGCGCTAGAGATAAATCGACCAATATCCTGCGCGCCATGTGTCGGTCTCTTTTCATCTTCACTCCTGCCTTTCTTCTCAATCTAGTCTTGTTCCTGGTTGTTTACTTAGGGGCTTGGTCTTGCTTGATGCTTGCGTAAAGCGCGTCATAAATGAATGCGGCACGCTCTGCGGTCTCATAATCATTCTTCGTCAAAAGCGGAAATCCTCGGCTGATCAACTGTAGTCCGCGAGCAGCGGGATGGTTGTCCAATTCGCCTTTTATATCCGCCGCCTGTACAATGTCGGCCATTTCCAAGAGAACGGGATCATGCGCCAACCGTTCACGCACCAGCGCCGCAAAAGAACATAAGCCCTGCTCGTTCTGGTGAGCGTAAGTCGCGCCTGGAGCGTCGAAACCGGTGGCCACGGTCCCCGCCTGAACTGAAGCCACACTTTCCGCCGGCACAAAAAGAAACTTGGCCTTAGGATCAAGGAACCGCTGAATGAGCCAGCAGGTCGCGGTTCGATTGACTTGAATTCGTTGGCGGGTGACCCACTTCATTGGCGACCTCCCATGTCCTCGTAAAGATCGTGTCCGATTCAGCCTAGGTGAACGCTCGTGCAAGTGAATTGATAACTCCGCCGGCCATCGCCCCAACTGCCACCAAAGCAACGTCCCGCTTCAGCCAAACGATCAACAATTCACTTCGATTACTTTTCCAGTTCGCTACGATTCACTTCTTCTTGGAGGGCTTCGTACGCTTCGATTTTGTGCTTCGCCTTGCCGATTCTGTCGCGCTCAATAATGAATGGAGACCATCAAAGATTGCGCTCGTTTGTTGCAGCAACTTGCGATCGTTTCGCAACGCTGCGCTCAAAGCGTTCACGACCGCGTTTAGGCCTACAGCTTCGAGTCGGTGAAACTTGTCGTCCTTCAGATCAATGTCGTGAACAATCTCGGCAATCTCACGCAGACCTTTGCTATCGCTCAAGCCGAATCGTTTCAACATCGTTTCGAAGGTGCAATCCTCACCTTGATGGGTGAATTCAGCGCCATACATGTCAAAGGCGATCGCGCCTTCTACGGTCTCGCCCTCGGCAACAAAATAAAAGCGCGGGCGCTTATCGATAAATTGTTTGATTAGCCAAGCCGACGCGAGTCGGTCGATGTGCAGGTTGCGTCGTGTCATCCAACGACGACCCTGGTACTTGGCCAGATCCAGCGTTCCTGATCTCGTCAGGGAGCGCGATGCTTTCGCGGGTTGACCGTGCGCGGCGCGAATGGCTTTCTGGCAACGCTCATAAGCAGCAAGCGCGCGTGCGCGCCCGTCCGCTTTGAAGAAATCATTGGCGATGATTGTTTCAAGTTGCGAGTGCAGTTTGTCCAGCTCCGATTCGTGCGTAGCCAGTCGTCCGACGGATAGATGCTTGCCCCGAGTCTGTTGACTGACCGCGCCAGATAATCCGTCGAGTTCTGCCGCGATGGCGGCAAATTCCTCGTCACGGGCTTTGTGAAACGTGGCTATGATTTCTTCGTCAGTTGCACCTTCCACTGATGCGGCTTGAAAGGTAGTCGCTTCGCCGCTCGCAGATTCGATCTCTTGCTTAAGCCACTGAAAATCTTCGTGAGTTTTCTCGTTGGCCGGAAGCACGTAGACAGAGTTCTTGATCGCTACCGCGCCCAGCTTCTGCAGCTTGCGCCAAATGCGCACGCGCAGGTTTGAGGGCTTGGGCGGCAACTGATGGATCAGTAGAAGCCACTCCAGCTTTTGTGCCGAGTTCTTAGCCATTGACGCAGAAGTAACAGGGGAATTAGATTGTAACGACCGTTACCGCATTCAGCAAGCGAAGAGAATGTACAATTATGAATCAAGTAATGCAGAGCGTGCCATATCGAAGAGAAGGACCTTTAATGTCATCGTCGTCAAGATGGTTTCTGCCAATCATAGGCGCGGCACTGTTCGTTCTCGCTTGTTCAGCGCAGCAACGCGAACAACAATCGAATGCAGCCTCAGCATCACCGTCATCCTCGGTATCGAGTACCGATGGTAATGGCGCGGCTGCGCTCACGGCTAACCTTCCCTTAAGGACTCTTAGTGATGTGCCACTAACCGGCGGCACGACCCGCCTCGATTATCAGAGTCTGGATAGCGAGAACGGCCGTCTTTACATCGCCCACCTGGGTTCTGATTTGATGACGGTTTTCGACGTAAATAAACAGACCATCGTTGGCGATGTTAAAGATCTAAAGCGAGTGCATGGTGTGTTGGCCGTTCCCGAACTTCACCGGGTCTATGCCTCCGCAACTGGTTCGAATGAATTGGCTGTCATTGACGACAGCAAACTTCAAGTCATCGCGCGTGCTCCTGCCGGAGACTATCCGGACGGAGTTGCTTATGCGAACAAGGCAAACAAGATTTACGTTTCTGATCTCCACGGCAAAACGGACACGGTGATTGACGCCAAGACCAATCAGGTGGTGACGACCATTGCGCTTGGCGGCGGTGCAGGCAACACGCAGTATGATTCTGTCTCCGAGCATATCTTTGTCACCGTCCATGGGCAGAATGAACTAGCCGAGATCGATCCGAACAAAGACCAGGTAATCGGTCGTTACCCTCTGCCCGGTTGCAGCGGAAGCCATGGACTCAACATTGACAGTGAGCACCGTCTGGCTTTCGTGGCCTGCGAGGAGAGTGCAAAGCTGGCGGTCTTTGATCTTGAAGCGAAGAAAATGACGGCTATTCAATCGGTTGGCGCGGACCCGGACGTGCTTGCCTTTGATAAGGGTTTTAGCCGCTTATACGTTTCTGCTGAGAGCGGCGTCATCTCGATCTTCGACGAGCGTGGTAAGAGTCTGGTGAAGATCGGCGAAGGGTTCTTTGCCGCCAACGCGCACAGTGTCGCCGTTGACCAGCGCACACATAGAGTTTACTTTCCCTTGCAGAATGTTGGCGGGAAGCCCGTTCTCAGAATCGCAGTACCTACTGATAAGCAGTTATGACATTCGCATCGAAGCGTTTCGATAATCAGTTGAAACGCTTCCGAGCGCTCATCGTTGCGCTCAATGTGAGTCTGTTCCTCACAGTCGCCGAGGCACAGCAGACCTCAACAACAGATAAAGCACAGTCCTCACCAGCTAAGCCCGCGCAGTTACCTTCGCCGACCAAAGCTCTCCACCGAATTCAGGCCGTGCGTGTCACCGACACGATCAAGATAGATGGTCTTCTCGATGAAGCCGTTTGGTCTTTGGCCCAACCGGCTACTGATTTTCGTCAGCAGCAGCCGACCGAGGGCGTGCCTGCTTCTGAACGCACGGAAGTGCGGGTGCTCTTTAATGACAAGAACATCTACTTCGGCATTCGCGCTTTCGACCCTGATGCCAAGCATATAAACGCGCGTGAACTCGTGCGCGATGCGGACTTTTCCAACGACGACACTATCGCTATTGTGCTCGACACTTATCACGATCGTCGCAATGCGTTTCGTTTCATCGTCAATCCGCTCGGCACGCAGCAGGACGCGTTGATCACAGATGAGGGCCGGGACATCAACGTTACCTGGAATGGATCGTGGATCTCTGCGGGGCGAATTGACGACAAGGGTTATACAGTCGAGATCGAGATTCCATTAACGACCTTGCGCTTCAAAGAAGGCATCGAATCGTGGGGCTTCAATGTCTCGCGCGTCATTCGTCGCAAGAACGAAGAGAACCTGTGGACGAGTTGGCAGCGTTCGTTTGGTCTCGAACGAGTTTCCCAAGCAGGCGAGTTGAGCGGGGTGGAAGAGATTCGCCGTCGTCGCCTGCGTGAGATCAAGCCGTATGCATCGGGCGAATGGCGCGAGGGCGCTCCGCGAGTTGGCGCCAACGGATTTGATGCCGGTGCGCGCGCGCGCATCGGAATCGAAGTCGCGAAGCTTGGCATCACGCCCTCGCTGACCGCAGAGTTCACCGTCAATCCTGACTTTGGTCAGGCGGAGGTAGACGATCAGATCGTCAATCTCAGTCGCTTCTCAGTCTTCTTTCCCGAGAAGCGAGATTTCTTTCTGGAGAACTCAGGAATTTTTCTCTTTGGGAGGCAGGGAGAGAACCAAGCCTTCTTCACGCGGCGCATCGGTCTCACGGACCGGGGCCAACCTGTGCCGATCGATTACGGCGTGAAAGTAACCGGCAAGGTCGGTCCATACAACATCGGATTCCTACAGGTGCAGACACGTAAGCTGGGAGAGGCTTCAACGGGTTTCGGCATTCCGCGTCAACAGTTCTCGGTGCTCCGCGTGAAGCGCGACATTCTCAAGCGATCGTATATCGGAGCCATCCTAGTCAATCGTCAGGGCGCAACCACCACAGGCGGCGAAAGCTACAATCGCGTGGGCGGCGCTGACGCGGAGTTCAATCTCACCGACCACTACAAGGTGAAGGCCTTTTGGATGGGCTCGGCTACTCCCGGTGTACGTTCAGGCGCGGGCTCCTCGCGCCTTGAATCGATATTTGAAAACGATCTTTATCGCTTCATCACTGTCTATGAAGACGTCGGCGCAAAGTTCAATCCGGAAGTTGGCTTCATCGAACGCAACGCCATTCATCAATACTTTGGACAATTTGCTTACAAGCCAAGGCCGAAGTTTATTCCGCACGTGCAGCAGATGGAGTTTGAAACACAAATTGAATACTACACAGATCGCGCAGGGAAGCTCGCCACCCGGCAGACAGAACTTTCGTGGGACACAGTGTTCAAGAACTCGTCTGAATTATTCTTCCGTCCCGTCGAAGCCGTGAACGATGTCCTGACTGAGCCATTTCAGATTCGACCGGGAATTACCATTCCGGTCGGTACGTATCAGTTCAACCGGCCACAGGTTTCATTCACCAGCGATCTCAGCAAGCGCATCGTATTCACCGGGCGCGAGAAGTGGGGGGATTTCTATTCGGGCAAGCGGTATGAAACCTCAGGCGGAGTAACGTGGCGACCCAACTCTCATCTGTTACTCGACCTAACAGAGAGTTACAACAGGGTGCGTTTGCGCGAAGGAAACTTTTCGACCAGTCTGTTCTCAGGACGGTTGAACTACAACTTCTCGAGCAAGCTGCTCACGTCTGCGCTAATCCAACTGAACTCGGCGGCACGCCTCTCAGTTATCAACGTGCGGCTTCGCTACATCTACCGGCCCAATAGCGATTTCTTCATTATCTACAATCAGAGCACAGGAGTAGGCCTCGAACGGCCTTCATATAGTCTTCAGATCAAACTGACTCGCGATTTTACTTTCTAGAAAATGGGATTGCAGAGTCTTCTGATTTTTCGGCCAGTCTGATGGAAGCTAAGCCGCGAGCACCCAGCACGCTTTGGCGAAATCAAAACTTTCGCCTACTGTTTAGCGCGCAAATTATCTCGTTGCTGGGCAGCGGCGTGACTACGGTCGGGCTAGCCTTGTTCGCCTATCAGCTCACCGGTGGTCTTTCAGCGACAGCAGTCATCGGCAATGCACTAACCCTCCGCATCCTCGCTTTTCTCTTGTTCTCTCAACCCGCCGGAGTCATCGCGGATCGGGTAAGTCGAAAGAAGATTTTAATTTGTGCCGACCTGGTTCGTTTTGGTTTGCTCGCGCTCTTTCCCTTTGTCACGGCGGTTTGGCAAATCTACGCCTTAATCTTTGCGATTAACGCCGCGACTGCGTTTTTCACACCAACTTTCGAATCGAGCGTGCCGGAAATCGTCGGGGACGAGCAGTACGTTAAGGCGCTTTCGCTTTCTCGAGTAGCGAATGACGTTGAGGCTGTAGCTGCTCCTGCACTGGCAGGTCTGCTGGTAGCTCTGTTTGGATTGCGATGGGTCTTTTGGTTTGACGCCTTCACTTATTTAGTTTCAGCCTCGCTCGTTGCCCTGGTAGCGATGCCGCACCTCAAGAAATCGCTGCCGAGGATCTCTGTTCGAAGCTTTTTGACAGACCTTACCACCGGAACACGCATCCTGCTGCGCGAGCCGTCGCTCAGGCAGGCGCTAACTCTGAGTATCGCGGAAGCAACGGCTGGCGCAGCGGCCATCGTAGCCACTGTCTCTTATGTGCGTGATGTTTTGGGCAGAGGACAGACTGTTTTTGCCTTCGTTATGGCGGGTGTTGGTCTTGGCTCGTCGCTGACGGCTATCGCGCTCGGCCGCGCAACTGGACGTTATGAGAAAGGAGCTCGCGACCGGTCCGTGCTTCATGGCCGCCGTCACAAGTGGGCTTCGCGCGGGCTACTAGCAGGTGGACTCGATCTTGGTTTGTTGCTCTTACCAGATATCCTGAAGCCGCCGCTTATTGTCTTTGGTTTTCTGTGGATGCTAAACGGAGCGGGCCAGGCTCTAATCGCCATTCCTTCATCGACGCTGCTGGCTGAACATACGAGCGAAAGAGAGCGCGGCCGCGCGTACGCGGCGCATTTCGCGCTGACGCATTTTTTCTGGCTGCTCAGCTACCCAACCATAGGACATGCCTCCGCAAAGTGGGGCTCGCCTTTGACCTTCACCGGCGCGGGAGCGGTTTGTCTAATCGTTACTGCCGTCGCAGTCTGTCTGGGTTATGGAAAGCGCGAAGCCCATGTCCATTGACGGTTTTGTGAGCTATCGTAATGCGCAGTTTGGTCTGCGAAGCTGTTCGCCGGTTTCAACGAGAGTGAAACTTGAAAAGAACTGGCTGGGCTTAGTAAGTTACCGTGATTCGTTGATGAATCACATGATTAAACGAAGATGCGCGCGGGCGGATTCAAACAACCGACCTATATCGTGTCAATGCTTATGCACGATGACATGGAAAGATGAGGGGAATACGTGTTCGCACCAAGCCAGACAGTGATCGTCATCTTCTCGGCGTCTTGTGCGACTTTATCAACTCTTCAAAATACTTTCTGGGGATCAAAAAGCAGCGGAAAGAATTGCCCGTGCAACTTTTCGCCTGCGGGAACCGGCGGAACGCCTTCAAGTGGCGCTGTGTTTGAGGCTGAAACCACTCCATCTCGAAAGACGTTCAGCACCACTGCCCGTCGAGCCTTGTCGGTCCGGTTCTCGTAGGAACCATGCACCATCAACGGATGATGGAACGAGCATTCACCCTTCTTTAATTCAATGGCCACCGGCTTGAATGCAGCTCTCTGCTCGGGCGTTAGTGCCTTCAGGATCTCGTCCATGTCATTGGCGAAATCTTCACGCGGCAAAAGGTTCCAGCGATGACTGCCCGGCACGTAATGCACACAGCCGTTTTCACGTGTGGAATCATCAAGGCCAATCCAGCACGAAAGGTGGGCCATGGGTTGCGTTCTGGTCCAGTAAGAATAGTCCTGATGCCAGATCACAACGCCGCCGTGGTGCGCTGGTTTGTAGAAGATCTGATCGTGCCAGAAACGTACAGCGCCATCGAGTAATTGCGCTGCCGCCATCGTAAACGCTGGGTTCCACAGCAGGTCGTGAAGCCCAGGCAGGATGCGCCAAGCACCCAAAGCATGAAAAAGAATCTTTTGCGGATCGGCAGATTCGTTGGAATTAAACTCATAGAACAAGTAGTTGCCCGGGTGACTGGGATCCACCAATGCGCGCACGTCTTCGCGTAAAGCCTCGACCTGATCATCATTCAACATGCTCACGCCGGCCAGATAGCCATGCTCGCGATAGAACTCGACCTGGTCGTTGCTTAAACAATAACGGGACCATTCTTCACGAGTTGATGGCTTGGCAAAAAGATTACCGACGAAGCTATGGTGAGTTGATAAGTCCTCAATCATAAACTGCTCGTACCTTCTTAACCCCGGAGGGGTGCAATGTTTATTAGCTCGCGTTCAAATCCATGAAGATCTCAGTACTACTTTCTGCTGAAAACCTGAGATATTCGGCAACACGAGCACCGTGCGCTCTTTCAGCAAACGCGAAAGCACATCGCGATTCATGTGAAACGGGTAATCGCTACCAACAAGATCAACTACTTGCCGTTCCTCGTCAGCGTTCCAGGCCAACAACAAGAGATACGTAGCCCCACTTCTCTCCGCTTTCCGCGTAGATAGATTTAAG
>DATBSH010000173.1:0-9716 GCA_036559885.1 Pyrinomonadaceae bacterium | reverse complement strand
CGATATGATACACCCAATGCAACATATCTCCTTTGCCGTGTCGAGAGGCGCACTTGCCGCAGTAGGAATAAATCGCGCATTGCTTCAGGAAGATTTTCGCTAACGCAAAAAGAAAACCTTTATCTCCAACGGCGGCATAACGAAATCGTTGGACGCGAGCGGCGGGAGGGTGTTTCGCATCATTATCGATCGCGCGATGGGTTCGTGAATTCGCGCCGCCGCGTCAACTCAACCGTTATGCGCGTCGAAAATCCGCATGAACTACACCATCAAACTAGAGACGGGTCACATCAACTTTTCCCCCGTCGGATTTCGGCGAGCCGCCGAGGACTTTCTTCTTTGTCAGGAAAGTTTTCGTCCGCCAAAGTTCTCGGTCGTTCCATACTTTCTATGCTGCCGGGCTATTGAGTTGGCCCTTAAGGCGATGCATCTTGAAAGTCAAACCCAGAAACAGGTCAAGAAGGGCTTCGGACATGATCTCAAAGCGTCGTACGATGCTTTACCTTCCCCTATGCAAATCCTTTCTCCGTCTGAACTCCGATTGCTTGAGCAGACAAATGTTCTTTACATGATGAAAGCGTTCGAATACGTGCGACCTATAGACGCTGCGCATGGTTATAGTGAATTTCCTCTGCTTGATGATCTGGTTCGGCTGGGGACGAAACTAGTCGCTGCCTGCGCATAATAAAGCCTTGCAGCTGACGGCGCGATAGCATGTTTCTCAAGTAGTCTGTTTCCTTCAGCTAGGATGCTGAGCGCGCGCCGCAGCTGAAGGCCAGCGTTCGGTGGCTTATGGGGAAGGAGAAAGCATGACAAGCATCTACAGTCGTCGTTCGTTCATCAGTCGTCTCGGACTGTTCTGTTGCGCGCTCCCGCTGATGGCGCGAGGGCAGCAGGTCCAGCCGAGCCGCGTCAGGCGCATCGGTTTCCTCGGCGGCGGTCAACCAACGTTGGTCGAGGCGTTCGAGCAGGAGATGCGGAGGCTGGGATACGTCGAAGGAGAAAACATAGTCATCGAGAAACGCGTCCCCGGCCCTAACTCGTCGGACTCGGCAGCGCAGGCGTCCGAGCTCGCCCACATGAATCTTGACCTCATCGTGGCGGGGTGGTTAGGGGCCGCGCTCGAAGTGCGCAAGAACAACCCGGCAATGCCGATGGTCATCGCCACCGCCCCAGGCATCGTCAGCAACGGCTTCGCCAAGAGTCTCAAACGCCCGGGTGGGATTTACACCGGCTTAGACGAACTCCCCCCGGGCGTGACCACTAAGCGGCTCCGGCTTCTGAAAACCGCTGCGCCGATGGTGTCCCGCGTTGGGCTGCTCTCGACGACGCCAGGGCACGGTGGTCACGAGGCCCAACTCGCCGACGCAGAGCAGGCGGCCAAGTCGCTCCGCCTGACGGTCAGACCCTACCGGGCAACAACGCTCAGCGAACTTGAAGCGGGACTCGCGTCCATCGTCAGCGACAGGATGGATGGTCTCTTGAATTTCCAAGGTGGGTTGTCGCTTCGCTACAAAGAACTCATCGTGAACTTCGCGGCGAAGCACCGTCTGCCCGCGATCTACCAATCAGCTTTCTTCACTGAAGCCGGGGGTCTGATGGCGTGGGCGCCGAACCAGGAGGGCCAGTACCGCGAGGCTGCCCGCTACGTTGATAAAATCCTGAAGGGCGCGAGCCCTGGCGACTTGCCCGTCCGCTATCCCGGCCGGTACTACCTTACAATTAACAAGACTGCTGCCCGGGGCCTGGGCCTGGACTTGCCGCCTGCGCTGCTCGCGAAGGCGGATCACGTTTTGCCGAAATAGAACGACGATGGCGCGCCACCGAACAAATCGGGTATGAAAGTCGAAGTCAAGCACAAAGATCTCCTTTGCCGCCAAAGTGGTGAATGACTTCGAGGGCTGTTTACGATACGCCGGCTGGCGTTTCAAGCTGCATCATCGAGTTGTCTGCGAGTCACCACGCCGTTAGCCTGAGCACCATCTTATAGACCGTTTTTGTTTTTCGCTTTTCCTGCCAGTCAGGTATTTGAGACTCACGCACATTTGCGCGGCCTATGGTCCAATTGGGCTTCGAAAAGGTTCCCCACGAGGTTGCCTGCGTGGGGACCGCTAGTCGGTGCGGGCCTAACCATTGGACGGGACTGCGAAACGAAAACGAGTTTTCATTTCGGTCCACGATTTAGTTTAGAGACTCCGCACCGGCCCGCAGGTGGTTGGCTGCGACGACGGTCACTGCTGACTCGATTCATCGGCCTGGCGTTCCAGTAGCGTGCAAATGGTCGCCGCGGTTAGCGGCTCAACTCATCGCGATAATGTATCCTCGTTAGCCAGATTGCTCTTAAGGTCGAAATGATTTTGCGTTGCACCGTCAGCCGTGCGTGCGTCTTGTCATTGGTGGTCTCGAGCGCCCGCTGATAAGTGCGTTTGAACCCGTTGTCGGTGCCCAGTCGCTGGGCCACATCAAAGGCTTTGCGCGAAACATCCTTGAGACGACCACAGCCGGAGTAGTCGAGTTTCGGGCGGCGCAAAGGCTTGCCGTTGCTACTACGATGGCTCACGCTCAGGCGGCAGTACTTCCAGAGTTTCCGTTTCGAGCTGAAGCGCTGCGGCGTATGAATGTAAGCACTAAACCGACACGCGCCAATTGGTCCAACGCCCGGCACTGTGCGCAGCAGCTTGATCTCCGGAAAAGCTTGCGCCGCCCGCAGCATTAGTAGGCGGGCTTGCTGTTGCGCCACCACGCTCTGGTCCAGCACTTCGTAGAGCTGCTTGATGGCGCTGCGTACGTCGCGCGACTCGATCTTGGCCAGGACCGTCTTGCGACCAGCGCTGGAAAAGAGGCGCTCACCGGTAACGATGACTCCCTGGATGCGCAAGCGGGCCTTGAGCTTGGTTTTCCAGCGCGCCTGATGTGCCGTCAGTTCATCGTAATGTTGCACCAGTTGTTTGAAGTCGCGCCGCGCCTGGTCCGGAGCGTAATGCACTTCCTTGAAACGATTGAGCCGTAACAGGTCGGCTAGTTTGTACGCGTCGACCCGATCACACTTGTCGTTGTCTTTGGCGATCCAGGCGTTGTCGCGCGGATGCGAGCACACCACGCGCGTGATCAGCAGCGCGATGACAGCTGCGGCCCAGGGGGCCAACTCGCCGGCTTCCAGATGCACGTGCAGCTCACCAGGCAGAGCCGCAAAGGCGGCGCGCAAGTTCGCTTCGCTGGTTGTGAAACTGCGATTCACGGTAACGGCGCCCTCGTGGTTGAGGACCGTTTGATGAAAAGAACTCGACCCCAAATCGAGTCCCACGTAAAATCTGTTCATGCAGATGTCTCCTCCTTCAACAGGTATTGGAAAAGCCGTTGGAAAAGCCGGGCATCATACCCCGGTGGAGACATCTGCTGCGCCCTGCTCTGCTCATCATGAACAGAAATGTTGCGCGCCTTAACTTGTTGTCCGTACTTTCATCGTACCATTGGACGCGAGCGGCGGGAGCGTGTTTCGTAAGTAACCTAGTGCGGCGGAGGGTGCTTTGATTCGCGCCGCCGCGTCAACTCTGACGATGCGGCAATTCGTCTCGAACGTTTAGAACATGCAGCTATCCGATCTTCACCCCACAAACCTTTCGGCATCATTGCTCCACACTATCTTCGTCCCTATTTATCTCCTTCTAGTCATCAGGTCTGGAATATCGTTTTACGAAGGGCCAATAGACCTATTACGTCTGCCGGACGATTCTTTGCTTACGCTCATCGTCAAGCGCGTCTGCGGAATCTTATACGCGCCGTTCTTCGGTCTCATGATGTTTTCGCCGGAGAACAATGCTGATCTTATAGTTGCAATAGTCTTCGCAATACTCTGCTATGCGCTAATTCACTATGGCATGTTCATGAATGTCTCTATCGAACGGAGCGGCATAATGATGAATAAAGTTCTTGCCTTCTGCCGGGCGGTATTTTTCCTGGCAGGGACATTGTTGATTCTGTTGATTATCGCTCGAATGAGTGTGATGCTTTATCAGGACATTGCCTTCGGACGCATTCAAATTGGAGTCGGTGCGCCAGCGAGGAAATAGGTGTTGAATGGTTACGTCAATGAGCCGTATAACAAGGCCTTGCAGCTGACGGCGCGATAGCATGTTTCTCAAGGTATCTCTTTTAGGTCAGCGCGGATGCTGATCGCGCGCCGCAGCTGAAGGCCAGCGTTCGGTGTCTGTTGAATGTTGCCAAACACACTACAGGTGAAATGGCCAGCGATAACCCTTACATTGCTTGGCCTACTTCTGGGGTCGAGCCCTCCTTGCTATTCCCAGCAGAAGGATGTGTTCGGATGGCAAAGCGCTCGATGGGGAATGTCCAATGGGGATATCGTAAGAGTGTTCGGCGTACGGCTTAAGAAACTGGCCAAGAGCGAAGTATTTCTTGGCATGCACGTCGATTATGTTATTCCGGAGCTTCAGCTTGAGAGTGAAAACTTCACCCTCTATTTTCAGATTAGTGATGCTACAAGTAAGCTCTCACAGATCTTGATTCGATTGAATGAGCAAAACTCTCCGGTACCTCGAGAGAAGATCTTTAATAGCCTCGAATCGTTGCTCGAGCGTCAATACGGAAAGCCGTTGGAGAGAATCGATGAAAGACGCACATCCTCGGATGGTTTTGTTTTCATCGACCTAACGCGGATTTGGAGATTCCCAACCACTACAGTTGAGTTGGCGTATGGTTGGGACAATCAAATCGATGCCAGCTTGCTTACAATCAGATATTTCCCGACGAAAGTGATGCAGCGCACGACACCGAACAAAGCCTTGCAGCTGACGGCGCGATAGCATGCTTCTCAAGTAGTCTTTTTCCAATCAGCTCGGATGCTAATCGCGCGCCGCAGCTGAAGGCCAGCGTTGGGCATGCTAGCCAAGTTCTTATTTATCGTTGGAGTATGGAGGGTTTAGTTGAGTTTTCTTGAAGGCGTACTGGTTGCCGCAGTTCTCCTCAGTTTGACTGGCTGCGCCAACGCGCAAGATCCAGTCAAATGCGGCGAGTTGCCCCCGATCCCAGATTCGCCTGCGAGCAGCATTCCGGCACAAACATTCTCATCAAGTGAAGGTAGATTCAAAATTGGGTTGCCTCCAAGGACAGCGGATAAGCCTGAGTCGTATGATGGATCGAAGGGACACATCGAGACGACAAGGTATAAATGGTTTGTTCTCAATCACGGGCAATATCAGGTCAGCTACTCCGATAGCGATAGAATCCTGGAGAATGCGACGGATAACAATAGAATTTTCGACAATCTAAGAGACCTGCTTCTGTCAAAGGGGGCAGGACACCTCGAAGGCGATTTGGAGTTGAAGTTAGCGGGCCATCCTGGCCGTGAAATCAAAATCAAAGACGGAAGCGGAATAAACATCCAGAGGTTTTATCTGGTAGGACAGCGCATGTATACGGTCAGCGTCTTTGTGCCAAGCAAATTGGAATGCGCATTGGACTCAGTTGTAAAAGTGCTCGACTCATTCGAGTTGGTTGAGGAGAAGTCGCTTAAGAAGAGTCAGGAGTAAATTTGCAGAAGCAAATAGGTTTGATCGAATTGTTTCAACCCGCATGCCCAACAAAGCCTTGCAGCTGACGGCGCGATAGCATGTTTCTTAAGTAATCTTTTTCCGCTCAGCTCGGATGCTGATCGCGCGCCGCAGCTGAAGGCTAGCGTTAGCCCGCTTCGCGTTTTGTAAGTATGAAGATGTTAAGACTCACAATCGTACTTCTGGTAGTTGTAAGCGGTCAGGTTATCGGTTCGGCCCAAACCCATTCGAAAACCTATCCTGAAACCCGAAGGCTGCTCCTAAAAATGGAGCGTGCCCATGACGACAAGATTCTCAAGAAGCTATTTGAAGAAGGCGAAGCTCGAAAGACGGATCTACTTCAGGCGCTTTATGACCCCGAGCAAAAGGTAAGTCTTAACGCTCAGTCAATCATAAAGTATTTGGCCGATCCGCAGGGCTTATCGGCATTAGAAGAGTGGTACGCCTTTCGTCGGAAGAATGACGAGAATTATTGGATTTCTCCGGTGGCGGTTCTTCCGGAAGTCAGATACTTGGATGGGAAGAATCAGGACTTGGCAAAGTTAGTGTTGGAAGCTTTGCACCCGAATGAGAAAGATGTCTGGGCAAAGCTGGTCGCTTTCAATAAAGGCAGCAAGACGGCGCTCATTGAGATTGTGTACGGCGACATATTTACAGAGGGATGGCATGTGGTAATTAGAAAGGAAAACGGAAGGTGGCGATTGCTTTCCAATTATCTTGTATGGCAATCATGATTTCTTGTTGCCTTGCGAGGGCGGGCTAACAAAGCCTTGCAGCTGACGGCGCGATAGAATGCTTCTCAAGTAACCTTATTCCTTTAGCGTGCATGATGATCGCGCGCCGCAGCTGAACGCCAGCGTTCGACATCTATCCTCTAATGGCAAACCGAACGCCAACGCGACACGACAATTTCTTCATGCGTCACGCGCCCATTTTACTGATTGTGTCGCTCGTGTGGTTTGCTCTCACCCTACAACATCGGCCGATTTCATTTTTGTATATCATCGCCTGGGTCGTAATCGGGCTTCTTTATAGCCTTGTCATGATTCTTGGCGTCGGCAACAGACGCTCAGCGTTTTGGGATATCGTATCGTTCGTCATTCTCGTTGTCGGCGGATACTTTGTGGACGCGCTCTTGCTCAACCGCGTCGAATCTGATTGGCTCGGTTTTTCGCAGGGGATGTCAATTGTGTTCGTATGTCTCTTTGCTTTGAACTGGGCTCTTCGACGTAAACTACTCGTCGCTTAACTGCGGCGATGTCGAACAACTCGTTGGACCGGAGCGGCGGGGGCGTGTTTGTTAACTTGAATGGTGCGGCGAAGGTTGCGTTGATACGCGCCGCCCGGTCAACTCTGACGTTGGATTTCTCCCTCCGTGGAAACAGATGCGTATTAAAGCCTCAACCAAACACCTTCCGCGTCTCACCGAATGGCACGTAAGACGCTGCTTGAAATGGGCCAATCCGCTCGATTTGGCAGGGGTGGAGTTAATTCGCTTAATTGAGGAGCAGCCGTCCGAAAAATCTATTCGGAAACCACCGCCATTCTACCTTCAGGATAGCGCGTGTCTTGGAGAGTATAAAAAGAAAGCCAAGCGTTCAGGGTTCATTAATCTTTACACTAGTAACCTCTACCGTGGTGTGCCAGTCTTATTCTGGGTTACGCCTGTCGCAACCTTGAGAGTGGCTTTTACTTTGGCTCACGAAATCGGACATCACATCGTTGCGCGTAGGGGATTCATTTATGAGCCGACTGAACGATTCAAATTGAAGGAGTTCAATGACCAGTATCAAGAAGCGCTGGTTGACAGATTTGCACGGGACACAGTGAGAAGAATGTGTCGCAAGTGGCATTACAGGCTGGGTCGTTGGTTAAGCAAAAGGATTTCAGGTTTTTACTACCTACAGGGCACTGTTGATTGGGATAGGAAAGAGTATGAGAGAGCAGCATATCACTGGTTCTGCGCTTGCCATGCTGATTTGGAGAATGACGATGCTGCTCGCGGATGGCAGCAAGCCGTAGCTAGAGTGAACCTGTCGCAGGGGAAATCCAACAAGCGGTTGGAGCGGACCGCCAATCAGCAGATCTCCTAAAGGTCAGAGTCATAGGCGGCCGCTCAACCGCAGCGTTAGACCGCTCAAGAGGAGTAGAGAATTATGGGCGACTCTAAATATCAACGATACCTTTTGAGCCTTCCCCTGCTCGTGATCTTTACCTTCTCTTCTCCTTGTGTCTACGCACAGACTTTTAAGGAGCGGCTTGAGCAGCAAACCGACTTCATGCCTCAAAACTCGTTCCCTGCTGAGCAGTTAATTGAAGTCGCACGACGGTTCAAGCTTCCGATGGCGATTGAATGGCTTGAGCAAACAAAGGAACAAGCTAAGCCCCAGCTTACCTTCAAGGGGGGATCAGTTCTCGATCTTATTGAAGCTATCGTACGCCAATCGTCAGAGCATCAGCTACTAATTGAAGATCGAATCTTGTATGTCTGTCCCCCGGCTGTTGTCTCTCATCCTTTCAATTTCCTCAACCTGCGAATTACAAATTATAGTGTGAAAGATGAGTCTTTGTTTGGTGCGGAAGCTGCCTTGAGGACAAGCATCAACATGATGCTCTACCCGGAGTTGTACAAGAATGGTTATGGCGGTGGGTATGGCGGTGGCTACCCTGATGTGTTCTGGCAAAAGAATATAACCTTCTCCGGGCATGATCTGACGATTCGTGAGATATTGACCGGGATTGCTGAGGAGAGCGGAAATGCTTTCTGGATTGTGAAGCTCAAGCCAGAAGAACTAATCGGGGACAAGCCGAAATGGATTGGAGTGCCTATAAACAAGTACGGTCATTCACCAATAAATAGTCGGTGGCAATTTATACCGTTGAGCGAAGAGCGGTCTAACAACTCAGCTGAGGTGGACAAGTCAAGAAGTTTTTGATTTTCAACTCGGGTTGTTGGCTGCGAAGTTAAGCAGCGGCGACCCTTTCTTCCTCAAGCCTTCCGGATAGATGACCTCGTTGTAAGGCCTGCGCGTTTGCCAACATTTCCAGATGATGCGGATCCACTTGAAAGCCAAAGCTCTCACTGCGGCGTGATGTTCTTTCCCCTTGGCGCGCTGCATCGCGTAGTAAGCTCTGGCCCAGAATGAGTGCTGGATCGACTCCGCCGCGTATTCATGGAATGACTGCCGGAAGAACTTGGGACAGAAATAGCGCCAGCGGATCCACTGCTGCTTGCCGCTCCGTTCAATCACCGGAGCCACTCCGGAAAAACGCAACAACTGATCGGCTGTGGCCCAGCGACTGCGGTCACTGCCCAGGGCGGCCGTCAAGCGTGCCGCATAGACAGCACCAGCACCCGGCAGGGCGGCGAATAGCTGGTAGTCAGCATGAGTCTGGCAAAGCGCTTCGATGTGCCGGTCATACTCGGCAATTGCCTCGATCGTCGTTCTCAACTGGGCCACTAACACTTTCACTGCCAAGCTCGAGGAGCCTAGCACGGCGCCATCATTGGTCAACGGAAGGGCGGTCTTAAGCTCCGCTAGCCGTCTTTGGTTGGTTGCCGCCCGCACAGAATGGTGTGAGCGGAAAAACTTCAAGAGCGTCGTCGGCCTGGCCTTCTGCAAGACTGAGAGGGTTGGCCAGCGCTCGAGAAAGTCGCAGACCAGCAAAGTACGTACATCGTCAAACCAGTCTAAAACCTGAGGAAAATAGCCCTTTAAAAGCGCTGTCAGGCGGTTGCTGGTACGCGTCCGGTCATTGATCAGCCGGCGTCGATGCTCCACTAAGAAGCGCAGCGTGCGGGTCTGCACGTCATCCGGGTGCCACGCTTGTAGGCGCTGGCGATGATGTTGCAGCAGGTCCAGCAAGTAGTCAGCATCAGTAGGATCATCTTTCCCTAGCGCTGGTGAGAAGGCCTGGCGATACTTGGCCAGAGTGGCCGGGTTGATGGGATAGAGTACCAGAAAGTCATACTGCAAAAGCGCATAAATCAGTGGTCCACGCGCCTGTTCCAGGCAGACGGCTATCGGCTGGCCGCCAAAACGAGAGCGCAAAGCCAGGGCCCAATCTGAGAGTGCTGCCGGCGTGTGTTTGACTACTGTATGCTCGCGCGCTCCTGTGCTTTCATCATAGAGACAGATGGCGTGT
>DATBSH010000172.1:0-21759 GCA_036559885.1 Pyrinomonadaceae bacterium | reverse complement strand
TCAAAACACTCGGATTACCGTTAGGTTTTGGTTGGTGTGATTTCGTGTAATTTCGTGGATCGTCCGTTTTGTTAACGAGCAGCGCGATCCACGAAATCACACGAACTAACACCAATGAAAGACTCCCCTGGCAAACCGAGTCTTGACACAGACTCTTAACGTTGGTCGGATTTTAATGCCCATCACACGAGCACCTAGATAGTGCTCAGTTCTCTTCGGGTGAACTCATTATCCTGGTTTCCCGTGTTAAGAGTGGTCTCGGGTTCAAATAGAAGGACGTCACACTCTTCCTCCGCAACCGGCCGGTGTTCTATTTGTCGGGGCACAATGATCATCTCTCCTGGTTCAATCCAGATGCTTTTCTCCGTACCCGACTCATCACGATACTCCATCTTGAATCGTCCATTGATGACCATGAACAACTCATCTTCCGCTTCGTGGTGATGCCAGGTGAATGGACCTTTAAACTTCACCAGTTTTACTTGTTGGTTATTCAGTTCACCCGCAACACGCGGATTCCAATAGTCTTTAACCAGAGACAATTTTTGCTGGATATTTATTTTTTGCATGATAGTTAATCCATCAGTACCGTTCGCGGGAGCAAATAGCCGGACGTCCCGCTTGAATCCTGACCATTTGCTACCGCGAACGGTACTGAGTACACATTCAATCAACGGTTTGAGATTTCACGGTAACGAAAGCAACTGGGATTGTGATCGTTCACCATGCCGACTGCTTGCATGAACGCATAACAGATTGTTGAACCTACAAAGCGAAACCCGAGCTTGCGCAAGTCGTTACTGAGTGCGTCGGAGATCTCAGTTCGGGGCAGCACCGGTTGACCTCGCTTGCGAAAGATAGGTTTGTTGTCGACGTAGCTCCAAACATAAACATCAAAGCTGCCATGTTCGCGTTGAAGTTGCAGAAAGGCCTTCGCATTACTGATCGCGGAATCTATCTTCAGTCGGTTGCGAATGATGCCGGCATCCTGCATTAGCGAAGCCACTTTTTTGTCGTTGTATTTGGCAACCTTGACGGGATCGAAGCCGGAGAAAGCCTTACGATAGTTCTCACGTTTGTTAAGAATCGTCTCCCAGCTTAGGCCAGCTTGCGCGCCCTCAAGAATCAGGAACTCAAACAGTCGCCTGTCGTCATGCAACGGCACACCCCATTCCCGGTCGTGGTATTCAATGGACAAAGGTGTCCTGGCCCAATCGCAGCGTTTTGGCATAGAGATATTAATTCACGGATCGGAAACGACCACAAGGAGAACTAGCCGCAGATGAACGCAAATCTTAACGACGTCACTTTCTGTGGTGAATGATCCGCGGGTCGCAACTGGACGGAACTGGCGGTGCGTTCAACTATAGAACGGGAGCGCAGCGACCGATTTCCTACTTACAAACACTCAACGTAGGCCTGAAATCGGTCGCTGCGCTCCCGTTCTGTAGTTGAACGCATTCCAAGTCGACCAGATGCAATGTTCCACAGCTGACGGTTATGAATTACCTCGATCGACTTCGCTTCTTCTTTCTTATCTGTGTCGAACCTCAAGCGCTACCAAGACGGCCGGAGAGGCACTTTTACTAGCAAGTAGTTAAAGCTCTGGTTGTCGGTTTGACTTGGCTGAGCGATTAGTTGTAAAAGGCCCGTGGATTCCTAAAAAGTTATTCAGGGGTTTACCCCTTCTTATCCCGATCTCTGATCGGGATAAACGGTTTTGAGGACGAAAGGAGATAGCATGAGTCTACGATTAGGCGATATAGCACCCGATTTCACCGCAGACACAACCGAAGGCCCGATTCGATTCCACGAGTGGATTGGCGATAGTTGGGCCGTTTTGTTTTCGCACCCGAAAGATTTCACCCCCGTTTGCACCACGGAACTTGGGTATGTCGCCAGATGCAAACCCGATTTCGAGAAGCGGGGAGTTAAGGTAATCGGTTTGAGTGTGGATCCAACTGATTCACATAAGAAATGGGCGGAGGACATTAAGGAGACGCAGGGAACTGCCTTGAACTTTCCAGTGATTGCCGATCCGGATCATAAGATCGCGGAACTATACGACATGATCCATCCGGAAATCAGCGATGTGTTCACGGTACGTTCAGTGTTTGTAATTGGACCTGACAAGAAGATTAAGCTGATGATTACGTATCCGGCGAGCACTGGGCGAAACTTCGACGAGATTCTCCGCGTGATCGATTCACTGCAATTGACAGCGAAATACAGTGTGGCAACTCCGGTCAACTGGAAGGATGGCGAGGATGTGATCATTGTTCCGTCTCTTTCGGATGAAGTTGCGAAGGAGAAGTTTCCGGGTGGCTGGCGTGCGCCAAAACCTTATCTGCGCATTACTCCGCAACCAAATAAACAAGCAGCAACTGACACCGGCGCGAAGGCTGCTTCTTAAGTGTTGAAGGTTAGCTGGTGTGTTTTGCGGAGGCGCAGGTCAAGAGCCTGCGCCTTTCTGCTTGCCCAAGGATTAGAAAGTCCCGATAACGCGAGAGAGTGTGTAAAAAATCGAATCGATGCCACGGCCTTGCGCCGTGGTATTTCACGGTTGCAGCTACATAAAGACTGCTAACAAGCGCGTGGTATCTCACGTTCGTGATCTTCAACCTGGGCTAGCTGCCAGCGTGAGGACCACGGCGCAAGGCCGTATTACAAAGACTCTTCCGTGGACGGTATTTTTCTGCTCGCTAGATCCTCTCTCCGCTTGTCGCATCAAACAAATGGGTGTTGTTCATATCCAACCTAGTCCACACCGGAGTTTCTGGTTCTATACGAAAGTCGGCGGGAGCACGGGCCATCAGTTTTAACTCGCCGATCGCAAGTACTACCAGGGTCTCATTTCCCATCTGCTCAGTAACGTAAATTGTGGCGGCAATGGAATCTTCCTGTGGACTGGTTGCGATACTGATGTGCTCCGGCCGAATTCCTAATGTCACCTTCTTACCTTTGCTCATTCGTTGCATCTGTTGTTTGGTAAGCCTGAGCGAAAGTTCTTTGTTTGCGAACCTCTCTGAATCCTCGACCGAACCTTCGATCAAATTCATGCTCGGGCTGCCTACAAATTCAGCGACAAAGCGATTAGCAGGATAATCATAGACACTCATCGGCGTGTCGAACTGTTGGAGTTTGCCTTTCTTCATTACGGCTACGCGATGTGCAAGCGTCATCGCTTCAGCCTGATCGTGCGTGACGTATACGGTTGTAGTGCCGAGCTCGTGTTGTAGTCGCTTTAATTCTCCGCGCATTTGTACCCGCAGCCGGGCGTCGAGATTTGATAGTGGTTCATCCATCAGGTATGCGCGCGGTTCACGAACGATTGCGCGAGCGAGGGCCACCCGTTGGCGTTCACCGCCTGAAAGCTGGCGTGGTTTCCGGTCGAGAAGCGGCAGGATATCGAGCATGCGTGCGACGCGATTCACACGCTCTAGACGTTCGTTTGGAGTTTGTTTTCTGACGCGGAGCGGAGGTCGTGCCGATAGAAAAACAACTGGGAATTGCCGACGTATGGAAGCGCGTAGAGTGTGCCTGTTTGATATGGATGGCGACAGAGAGCAAGCGAGGTTTGCACAAAATCCGGATCAGGTACTTGGACTCCGCGCACTTGCAGCATCGGTGTGAGCTCGGCGAGAAATTGTTTGTATGCGAAGCGTGGGAACCATGGATCGTCGAGCATTATCAGATCGTACGCACCAGTAGCTGAGTTGAGATCGATCAACTCTTTTTCGAACAAGTTCGCATAAGGAAACTCGGCGATGTTAATGTGCACACCAGTTTGCGCTTCATAATCTCGAGCCGCTTGTTTGAGCGCATCACCCTCAACGCCTGAATTGACGGCGAGCGTTAGTTGTTTGGAAGAATCTGAGCCACCACGCTGACAGCCTGTGAAGAGGACCAAGCAGAAGCTGATCCATATCGCCACGATCGATCCTGGCGGCAAGTTGTGCTTCATCATGGCGCGAGAGGATAACATATGGGGTGGACTGTAAATGACCGGTGCAAAAGTCAACTTCTCATTCTCCCCACGCTTCAGCGTGGGGTTAGCGGCGACTTGTTAGTTGGGAACCGTTTTAACGGTTTACTTCAAGCGCTGGACCCAGCTCTTTTGCTTGAATTCGAAACCGTTAAAACGGTTAACGCTCTCAAAGGCCGCGCAGCTCCCCAGTCTGAAGCCTGGGGAGAATGAGAGGATCAGTTTGCAGCGATATACCTATTCTTAATTCGTATATCCCTTCCCGCGAATGGACCAGTTTCAAATGGATGCACTTCAATCTCTACACAGCTCCGATCAAACATCTTCGTCACTTCACGGAAATCCTGATTGCCCGCGCATAGACCATCAAAGAAGATCGTCAGCAACTCCTGAGCCGCAGGCAATTCACCGGTAAATTCCTTCACAGTTTCTAGATGGATTCTCAAACGCCGATCAATCCGTGCGTCTTCATAACTCGACAACTGAAAGGAATTGATATGTCTTACAAGGACGGGATGTGCGTTGATAATGTCTTCGACATCTGTTGGATAAACCTTTGCTCCATAAAACGGAACTGTTAAGTCAGCCCGCCCAAAGACGAACAAAATAGGAAAATGGCTTTGCGGTCCCGGCAGATCTTCGATGGCAATGTTGTGCAGTCGCAGCTTTTCCCTGAGGTCTCGGTACGTCATCACGCCACCGAAGTCCTTAAGGTTGTAGCGCAGCTTTGGTGCTGCACTTGTCTGCCGCCCGATGGTGAAAAGGAGTTCGCCCGATTCTACCGTTTCGACGATGTAATCGAGAGCGTTGTACTGAAAGATCATTGGTGGTGTTTCGCGGCCAAAAAGGTCCTGACACAACTTCCGATCCTCCAAACACAATCGTCTCAGCTCGATCGTCAAGGGGGTCTCCACCCCAATGTTGATTTCCAGATCAGACGCACCATATGACGAAACGACGGTTTTGAAATATTGCAAAAGATACGTCCGCAAGCTTTCGGAGATGCCTTCACCGCCGACAATGAGATCCATTCGATATTGCGTCAGATCCAGTGTCGTCGAATCTACAAACGACTTTATAAAGGGCGGATAGCCGAACACGAGGTAACGGTAATCTCGACCGAACATTTGCAGCGTGTTCTCAAGCTTCTTCTGATCTGGCCCAATGGACTTGAGAATCCCAACATCCACCAGCGACATAGACACGTTCATGCCCGTGGCCCACGGTCCAAGCGCAAAACAGTTCAGCAGTATGCAGCCCGTATCGCGATAGATTAGCTGGTAATTTAGTTGGAGAATGTGTTTGACGTCTTCACGTTCCTCGGCACTGCGAACCCAATTATTTGGCAGGCCCGACGAGCCGGAGGATTCATCGATCACTACTCCAGCGGCGGGAATCCGTCCGTGGTAACAACGCTCTTCAATACTAAACTTCTTCACATAGTTCTCTTTCGTCATCACTGGCAGCCGGTCCAGTTTCCAGGCAATTGAGTTTTTGTATCCTTCGGCGGTCAGGAAGTTTTGGTACGCAGGACAGCAGTCTTTCGCCTTCAGAAACACTGCATGGGCACGCATCATTCCGATCCGAGCAAGCAACGGTTGTATCGGACCAACGCTCAGTAACATGTAAGTGCGACGGTCGATGCTGATGAAGATCCTTAAAAGCCACAACAGCCAAAGCGTCGGTTTTAGGAGAATGCGTTTAAGCAAGCATTATCTCCTCAAGCGAACGGCGGTAACTCTTTGGCGGTTCATCGGAGTAACCGATTTTGAATACCAGCCAGATGTTGGGCACTCCAGTCTCAGCATGCAGCCACTGGGACGCTTGTTTGTTCGTGACCATATTGCCGTACGGGTGGATATAAAGATTATGCTTCGTCAGTGCCAGCCAAAACTGCATTAGAAAACTCCCCGTCTTGAAAGCGCTCTCCGGCTCCCAGAAATCTCCCGCCAAAAACCCGATCGTTGGGATGCGACCCAGTTGCGACCGATAAACCTTAGCTAGAATCTGTCGAGATATTGGTGTTTGCAGCAGCCACGGCAACTTTGCTGAGGCCCAGAACGCCGTGCGTGAAGTGTTCATGCATCGGTAATCGAGACCGTCACGATGTTTTTTCGACGCTTTATCTGTGAAGCGGAACCACGTAACGATTTCGTCGTGATAGTCAGTATTGTTTAGATCTTCGAATAGTGCGTCAGTGTTCTTGGCCAATATTCGTTCAATTGTCTTCGGATCTGTTATTTGTTCGTAGCGCTGCTGCCAATCACTCGCAAGTGCGCGCAGATCTTCAGAAACGTTTTTTGGTATAGGTTCGGCCTTGAGTGAAATTCTCGAAGTCCGTCGCTTGAGGAAGGTGTCAGGATTGAAAGGTGTACGAATGCTGGAATCTTGGACCAGGCGCATCCGAGCAAATGGAAGAAATGTTTGCTCGCTGACGGTGACGATCTCCCGCGCGTACCAGGCTGGCTCATGGTGTTCAGTGTGTTCAAGGCGTAATCCGCGATGAGCGGCTAGCAGACGCAAGGCCTCAATGAACATCCCCATTGTGAGGATAATGAAACTTCCTGTGGGATCTTCTTTCGGCAAAGTTCGCGCCGAGTCGATGAAAAGGTCGGCTTCGGTGTCATTGAGAATCCGAACGCGCCAAGGTTGGACGTTGTGCGGAGAAGGTGAGTAGATAGCGCTTTCCAGCAGGGAAGGCCAGACGCTCATGGGGAAAAAGCTTAACAGGATTCCAGAATTGCAGGATACAGAAAAAGTAAGCGTTCCGTGTCCTGCGTATTTCCTCTCCTCAAATTGCGCCTTTCAGTTTAGACTTCTCAGTCTTGTAATTTTTAATCCCTTTCGAGCACATTCTTAAGTGAGACAAGTCGTCACCACTACAACAGGCGATGTCGACGTCCTCAAGGTGGAAGAGAAGCCTGATCCGAAACCTGGGGACGGTGAGGTCTTGATACGGGTGAAGGCGTCCGGTTTGAATTTCGCCGACATACTGTCACGTCAGGGCTTATACCCCGACAGCCCACCGAAACCTTGCGTGATGGGCTACGAGATAAGCGGAGTAATCGAGCAAGTCGGCAAGGGTGTCGACCAACAGTTACTTAGAAAAGCAGTCGTGGCCATGACACGCTTCGGCGGGCAATCAGATCTTGTCGTTGTTAAAGCAAGGCAAATGTTTGAAAAACCCGAGAGATTTACGTTCGAACAGGCCGCGGCGTTACCGGTGAACTATCTGACTGCCTACGCGCTCCTGGTCGTCATGGGATCACTGCATGAGGGCGAGTCAGTCTTGATCCATAACGCTGGAGGTGGAGTTGGATTGGCGGCGTTAGACATCGCGAAGAAGATCGGAGCCGTCACGTATGGCACTGCCAGTCCGTCAAAGCACCAGTTTCTAAAAGAACGTGGGTTGGATCATCCAATTGATTACAGAAACGAAGACTGGTCTGCCAGGTTGAAAGAGCTGACTAAAGAGCGCGGTGTAGATCTAATTCTGGATCCCATTGGCGGCGCACACTGGAAGAAGAGTTATGCGGCTCTCAGGCACACTGGGCGCTTGGGAATGTTCGGGGTATCTACAGCGTCTGCAACTGGTGTTAGCGGAAAACTAAAAATGGTTAAGGCGGCTCTCCAAATGCCGCGGTTTCATCCAATCGCATTGCTGAACAAGAACCGGGGAGTGTTTGGCTTGAATCTTGGTCATTTGTGGCACGAACCGGAGAAGGTGGCCGGCTGGATGAAAGCGATTTTGGGCGGTGTCGAAGAAGGTTGGATCAATCCGCATGTTGATCGCGCCTTTCGTTTCGAAGAAGCCGGCGCTGCACACCGGTATCTGGAAGAGAGAAGGAATATCGGTAAGGTAGTGCTGGTGCCTTAGAGCAAAGCGGCAAGCGCAAAGAGCACAGGAGGTGCGTTGTTCTTTGCCCTTAGCCCTTATCACGCCGAGCGCGTTAACCGCTTTGCCATGACAAAGGCGATAAGGGTGGAATAGAGCAAGCCAAATAGCATGGTTCCGAGGAATAGACCTGTGAAAGCCTGTATGGCCAGAAGTGTTATTGGTAGTTGCTGCGCCCCAGGTTCACCCGCCATCCATTTGGTTCCCACTACTATTAGCACGCCGACGAAAAAGAGCGACGCTCCAACCGCATAAACGAAAGAGATCCAAACACCAAGTTTTAGTAACTGCTTGAAAGTCGCTCGCTCGCCTAATTGCCTTCGAAACTCAGCGACGCCGAGATAGATGCAGACAAACTGCACAATGTTGAAAAAAGCCGGTGTGCCGAACCTCAACACGAGTGATTGAGGATTGGGCACCAGCAGATGCGCAATGATCACCCACGCCATCACGGCGACCGTTATGATCAGACCGTACTTAAGGGCCAACTTTTTCATCGGCGGAATGTTGTAACGCAGAGTGACTTCAAATGTAAATGGGACTCGGATGTCCGATCAGAGTTTAAAAAGGGTTTGGACCATGACGGACATGCTTAACAGTCTATTCCCAAGCCGGTCTCGTTTGGCCGTCCGCAGTCTGCGAATAAGGTGCCCAGACAAACGTCAATAACTTCACCGTGATGTCTGTCTTCTTAGGTTTGAGACTAGTCTTTTCCAAGGCTTCTGTTTGTGGATCAATCGATCGCTCGAGCGCTTGAGACTCAGCCTTAAACTCACCATCCAGATCGAGCAGTTGTTGGTCGACAGTGGCAACGCTTTCCTGTGCACGCGTCACATCTTCAGCTTCTTTCATCGAGCGACTAACACCACGCGCGGCCGTCGTCGCTCGGCCCAACGTAGTCAAACTTACCGCTTTCCGACCCATGAACGAAGAAAGCAGAGTGGCGCCAAACGAAATAGCCGTTTGGTATTTTTGACTCTTAGCCTGTTCAGCTTCACGTTGCGCCGCTTGTTCAGCACGTCGCTTCTTCTCTTCAAGCCTTGCGATCTTTGGAGCATAGCGTTGCCGAAGCTTCTCGACCGCTTTGTCGCGTTCTTCTCGAGCGAACTGCTGCAGCCTCACACGAAAATCACGTTCCGATTCCCCGGGATTAGATGCGACTTCCAGGCTCGGACTCTCAAACAGCTCCAGCCGGTGGTTGCGATATATCCATGTTGCCAGCTCTTTGCGCCATGTTTCATAGTTCTTTGCTTTGATGACAGCGCTTGGAATATCGGAGTACTGTGCGCTCCCTACGCCTTTGTTCTCTAGTTCCTCGGCTGGTAAATCAGTCGGCGATGCTTGTTCCCAATCCAAAGCAACTGCCCCGGTAGAAACAGAGGCCAGCAGAGTAAGTTGCTGAGTTGTATCGATGGATTTTGAGTCGCTGTAGTGAATCTCCGCTGCAGCCAGCACCATCGGCACATACGTGAGCCGTTCGGTATTACCGAGCGGCGATCTAACGGGCACAAAGTACTGGGTGATGTCGGACGGCAGCACTGGACGCTGACTGACTTTTGCCGGTTCGCCGAGTTGAGGCATAGAAACGGCTGGCGGTGGAGCAGGAGCAGGCGAAGCGACAGTGCTCGCCATCTGAGATTTCTGCAAATCCATCAGCTGTTTGATTTGCACTCGCGTCAGCGGTCCACGCAAATACGACATGGCCCAGCGACTCTCAAACACTTCAAGCGCGTCATCATGACTATTATTCAAGACAAAGATTCGATTGCTGAGCCCGGCCAGGATCTGTTCCATCTCTTGTCGGTCGAACTTCTGTCCGGTTCCTGCCGCTGCTCCTTCTAGTCCTTCCAACACCCGAGCCTTGTCGCGTTCGGTTTGCAACCGACCAATAAACCAAGTGCCAGTGTTAGACAGACCTTTGTAATCGAGGTCGACCGGATTCTGTGTGGCGAGTACTACACCGAGACCGAACGCGCGTCCCTGTTTCAGCAAAGTAAGCAAGGGAAGTTTGGACGGCGGATTTGCGACCGGCGGAAAATACCCAAAGATTTCGTCCATGTAGAGGATGGCCCGCAAGCTAGTCGTTCCAGACTGTGTTCGCATCCAGCCGAGCACCTGATTCAACAGAAGAGAAACGAAAAACATCCGCTGTGCATCGTCCAGGTGAGCAATCGAAAAGATGGCGATGCGTGGTTTTCCCTCCGGCGTATGGAGTATCTGCCCAATGTCGAGCGGTTCGCCGTCCATCCATCCGGCGAAAGTGGGCGCGGCGAGAAGATTGTTCAGCCGCATCGCTAATTCGAAACGTTCAGTTGCAGGAAAGAACGATTCGAGATCCATCACACCGACCTTTGTTAACGGCGGTGACTGAATCTGTTGAATCATCGTCGCCACGTCGAGATCTGTGCCGGCGATCCATTGTTTAGTGAGAATGTTAGAGATCAGGATGTGTTCGCGACTCTTAATCGGATCCGCTTCAATGCCGATGAGGCCAAGCAAACTCGTAACAGTGGTGTTTACCCTCTCAGCGAGAAGTTCAGCTTCGTCTCGCAGAGCCTGCGGTGGTGCAGCAAACGACTTGAGAATCGAAACAGGAATCCCTGCCGTGCTGCCAGGCGTATAAACACGAAAGTCAGCCGCATCACGCAACTTTTTGATTCGGTTGCCATCTTGTCCCCATTCAGCAAGTCCTTTTTTCCAAAATTCAGCCTGCTGAGCGGCGTAATCGGCAGGTGACAAATTTTTCTTTTGTGCGTCGTCCTGATTTATCCACGGCTCAAAATCCTGCGGTCTAAGCTCCGGAAAGGTCAGCAGTAAGTTGGACAGATCGCCCTTGGGATCGATAACAATCGCCGGTATCCCGTCAATTGCCGCTTCTTCCAAGAGAGCAATGCACAAACCCGTTTTGCCGCTGCCGGTCATGCCCACACAGACGGCATGGGTCACGAGATCCTTGGAGTCGTAAAGCAGCAGTCCTTCCTTGCGCTTTCTTTCTCGTAAGTCGTACGGACTGCCGAGATAGAAAGCACCCAACTTCTCAAAGTCTTCCACGTCTTTTGTCCTTAAGGTTAACTGGTTAGCTGAAACTTGCGAGAGATGTGTTCATGAGTTGCCACTTCACACGCGTATAGGCAATGCGAAAGTGATGTCGTTCCGCGTTGCGCTGCGACGCCGATCCAGGAAGAGCGCCCATCATCGCAATATCGCATCCGTGATCGGCAGCGTAACGCAATCTGCTTTCGAGTAATGCGAGTTGCGCGCCTTGTTTGCGCGCTTCGGGGATTGTACTCGCGCCTGCCAACAAGGCAACACCATCGACGATGCTCATCAAAGCGGTTGCGATAGACTGACCATTCAGTTCCGCCACAAAACAGAGCGCGTTTTCTCGTTGCGCATTTACCTTCCCGAGCTCTAACAGGAAGCCGGCTAGTTCACCGAAGTCGCTCCAGCCTCTGAAGGCAGTTTCTGACCACGACTCGCGCTCACTCGGTGTGCTTAACCGGACAACAATATTCTTGTTCGTTGAGATCGGCAGACTTGATTGAGCAGAGATAGGTCGATAAAGAACGCTCGTAAATTCGATTGGTTGATAGCCGCGATCATTCAGCAACGGAAGCACAGATGAATCGGCAAGCGGACACATCTCATGACAGACGGGGGCGTGCCGATCCAAAAAAAACTTCTCAATAGTGTGCAGTTCGCGCTCAGTCAGAGGCTGAAACATCCCGATGCCAAACGTTTGAGTAATCGGAGAGGCCCGGCCATCGAACATTGCGTACGTGCCTGCAATCTGGCTCCAGGTTGCGCCTTTATCCGGAAACGCCTTAGCTCGCCCTTCGACAAAGTCGACATTAGCCTTGGCTTCAGCCCGCTCGAGACGGCGCGCGAGAGTTACATCCGCAAACGGGTAGTGGTCGTGATTAGTTACTGACTGATCCATACGGTTTTGATATTAACAAATTCGTGTATCCCGAATTCGGCCAGCTCGCGACCGTAACCTGAGTGCTTGATACCACCGAATGGCAAGCGTGGATCAGACGCTACCATGCCGTTGATGAAAACGCAGCCAGCCTCGAGCTCGTTAATGAAACGAGCTTGCTCTTGCTCATCATTTGTCCATGCGGCTGAACCGAGACCAAAACTCGTCGAGTTTGCGAGGTGAATCGCATCGCTTGCATCGTTAACGCGGAACAGCATGGCCACTGGTCCAAAAATCTCTTCACATGAAACGGGCGCTGAGGGATTGACGTCGACGAGCACAGTTGGCTCGTAGTAATTGCCCGGTCGCTGCAGCCTTCGGCCACCAGTCAGCAAACGTGCGCCCTGAACGACGGCATCATTAACCTGCCGCTCAAGATCCTTAAGGATCTGAGGAGTTGCCAGCGGTCCAATCTCAGTCGACTCTTCCAAAGGATCACCAACTCGCAACGCCTTCATTTCCTCGACAAACCGCTTTTCAAATTCGTCGTAAATGTCTGCAGCAACGATGAACCTCTTTGCGGCAATACACGACTGGCCGTTGTTTATTGTTCGGGCCTTCACAGCTGTAGTCACTGCCTTATCGAGGTTTGCAGATGGCATAACTATGAAAGGATCACTGCCACCAAGTTCGAGCACGGTTTTCTTGATGTGTTTGCCGGCGATTGAGGCGACGCTGCTGCCTGCGGGTTCACTTCCCGTTAACGTTGCCGCTGCTACCCGATCGTCCTGGAGGATTCGCTCAACCTTGTCTGCACCGATCAGAAGAGTTTGGAACGCGCCGGACGGAAACTCTGCGCGTCGAAATATCTCCTCAATCGCGAGCGCACATTGAGGCACATTCGAAGCGTGCTTCAGTAGACCAACATTGCCGGCCATCAAGGCCGGCGCTGCGAAACGAAAAACCTGCCACATGGGAAAATTCCACGGCATCACTGCCAGCACCGGGCCGAGTGGTTGGAAACGCACAAAGCTGCGCTTCGCGTCAGTCTCCACGAACTGATCTGCCAGGTGCCTTTGCGCGGTCTCAGCGTAATAACGACATACCCAGGCGCACTTCTCGGCCTCACCTATTGCTGCTTTGATGGGTTTGCCCATCTCAGTGGTCATCATCTTTGCGAATTCGCGCTTCTCTTTATCGAGGATGTCACCAACGCGGAACATCTTTTGAGAGCGTTCTTCGAAGCTCGTGAGTCGATAAGAGCGAAAAGTGTTGGTAGCTATTTGAAGCTTTTCTTCGATCTGCCGATCAGAATGCGCTTCGAACGTTTTGAGAGTTTCTCCAGTAGCGGGATTAATAGACGCAATCAGCATAGTGAACGCTCCCTTGATGAAATCTTTTGGTATGTAGGGATTATAGTGAAGTCAGTCGATGAACACATAGGAAAGGGACAACGAGTGCATTTGGCGAGCCGTAGAGAGGAAGAGGTTAAGAAGATCACTCGATTAGGAGTGAATTGTTTCGTTAGCTACGTCGATCAAAATACCACCAACGGCAGAGACTGTGTCAAAACTCAACTTCTCATTCTCCCCAGCCTTCAGCCTGGGGATCAGTGTTAGGCTAATTTCGGATAACCGTTTTAACGGTTTCCAAAACTCCGGCAATTCGGCTGGTCGTGGAAAACCGTTGAAACGGTTAGCGCTTCATGAAACTTCGTCTGACCCCAGGCTGAAGCCTGGGGAGAATGAGAAGTTGAGTTTTTACACACTCTCGGCAGTTGGTGGATTCTTCAAGCCCCATCTACAAAACGCTGCGCAGTTAGGTCTTGTTTTACAAATGAGCTCTTGAAAAGCGAAACTGGTAGCGAAATCAATTTGCAAATGGCAAAGCAGAATAAACAACTCGACAAGTTCGCGATTGCCGCAGCATTGCAAGAGATAGCGGCGTTGATGGAGTTGAAGGGTGGGACGAACAAGTTCAAAGCGCGTGCTTATAACGCCGGCGCCCGCTCGATCGCTGGTGTCTCCGGAGACCTCGGCGATCTGGTTGAAGAAGATCGTCTGACGACCTTGCCGGGAATTGGTAACGCGCTCGCTACACAGATCAAGCAGCTCTATCTCACGGGTGAATCCTCAGTTCTGAAAGCGCTGCGACAGGAGTTTCCGCCTGGCATCATTGAGCTGTCAGGCGTGCCGGGATTGAGTGTCGCCAAGATAAAGCAGTTGCATGAAGGTCTCGGAATAAGTTCTATCGAAGAATTAAAAGGCGCAGCAGAGGCAGGCAGGATAAGGGCACTCAAAGGATTCGGTCAAAAGACCGAAAGCAAGTTGCTCGAGACGCTGAGCGATCACGCGAAGCGGAGTCGAAAGCCAAAGCGACTTCACCTGCATCGGGCGCTTGGTACTGCGGAACAAGTACAGAACTATCTATCCACTGCGCGCGGATTGAAGAAGTTGAGTTTTGCGGGTTCACTTCGCAGATGGAATGAAACGGTTGGAACCATCAAATTAGTTGCCAGCACAAACGAGCCGGGTCTATTACTACAACACTTCTTACGATTTCCTTTAATCGTACAAACTGAGAATCATTCTCAGAATCGTGCGACAGTGGTTTTCGCAGAGGGCAGCAGGGTTTCGCTGGTTGCCGTTCCGCCTGACGAGTTCGCCGCTACGCTTTTTGCCGAAACAGGATCGACCGCCCACGTTTCTAAAATAGCGAAGCTCCTTAGCGAGGGATCCGCTACGAAGAGACGTGGCAAGACTCGTCAGGTTGAGCTGTCGGAAGTTGATGGCGATGCGGAGATTTATCACGAACTCGGTCTGCCGTACATCACACCGGAACTGCGCGAGGATACCGGGGAGATAGAGGCTGCTCTAAAGAATAAGCTCCCGTTGGATCTTATCGAGATTTCAGATATTCGCGGCATGGTGCACTGTCACACTACCTACTCCGATGGCAAACATTCCATTGAGGAGATGGCGTTGGCAGCTGAAGCGATGGGGATGGACTACATCACCATCACTGATCATTCTCCTACAGCGTTTTATGCGGGCGGCGTTGAACTGGATCGTTTGCAGCGACAGTGGGAAGAGATTGACCAGGTTCAGGAAAAGGTGAAGGTGAAGCTACTGCGCGGCACTGAGTCGGACATACTTGCGAACGGAGCGCTTGATTATCCCGACAAAGTTCTTGAGATGTTCGATGTTATCGTCGCAAGTGTTCATTCACGTTATAAGATGGATTCCGAAAAGATGACTCGCCGTGTCGTCACTGCCATGCAACAACCGGTATTCAAGATCTGGGGACACGCTCAAGGCCGGCTGATTCAGAGTCGCCCACCATTTGATTGTGACATGTTGCATATTCTTGATGTCATTGCTGAATCGAATGCAGCAGTGGAAATCAACGGCGATCCTTTTCGGTTGGACATGGAGCCGAGATGGGTCAGGGAAGCACGTAAGCGCAAGATCAAATTTGTAATCTCAGTTGATGCCCACTCGACTCGCGCATTGCACAACGTCAAGTATGGTGTTGCGATGGCGCGAAGAGGATGGGTTAGAAAAGGCGAGGTCTTGAATGCGCTGCCTCTGCCGCAGTTCAGAAAGGCTGTCAAACCAGTCTGATCTTATTTTCTTGAGGAATTTGTGAAAAGCGCATTTTCTGTTTTGTGTGATAATCGCGCCTCAACTCTCAAAATCAATACCTCGACCCGACCGGGTTTAGGTGTATTCATAGGGGCGCTATGTCAAAGATTCTTTCCGGCCTTTGCATTCTGCTGTTGCTTGCCGCGTTTTCACCGTCAACTATAAAGGCAGATCCAATAGAAATAACCACCGGCTCTCTTACGGTGAGCGGATTTGCCGGCGGTCCGAATTTCAGCTTTCAAGGCATGGACTTCGCTGTGGCGGGAACGGGAGGCAGCCTTGGAAATGTAACGCCTCAAATGGCCTGCCACCCTTGCGCCACCGGTGACGTTATCAGTGTAAACGGCCAGTTTCCCGGCTCGGCCCTGGGTGTAGGGGCTGCCAAAATCAACGGAGTGTTCTTCCCCAATCCGTTGGGATTCGGCGGTACGATTACCTTCACCGGTACTCCTTTCGTCGTGCCGTTCGGCTCAGGGATCGTCACTATAACGCAGATTCCGTTTACATTTTCGGGGCATTTGCTTGGGTGCCCAGTGAGCTGCGCTAACAACCCTGCCGTCTTTACTGTTGACTTAACCGGCAGTGGATTTGCGGAGCTTGAGCTCCTGTCCACTGAGGTTAATAGCGAGGGCACGCCACTCTTCGTCTTTCGAAGTATCACGTACAATTTTGGGATTCCTGAACCGATGTCAGTGGTGCTTCTGGGTACAGGTCTAACAGCGCTCAGTGTGAGTATTAGACGTATAAGACAGCGGTAAGGTAGAGCAAGGCGGAAAGAGCGAAGGAAGGGGCGCATAACACCCAGCCCTTCGCTCCTTGCTTTAATCAGCTGTTATAAATTCACTGAAGACCAGCACATATCCGTTCAGATCTTTCACCTCGAACTCCCAGTTGCCGTAAGGCTGCTTCCTCAGCGTCATTAAGATTTGTACATGATTACGCACTTCATCATAAAACTGCTTCACACCTTTCATACGAATATACGCGTCCCAAACACCGCCAGGCCTGATGCTATAAAGGTCTGGCTTTTGATATTCAGGAATTCGTTGCAACATGATCTCGATCTGATCGCGCATGAGGATGGCGAAGACGTGAGGTTCAGTTGCTGGAAAGGGATCTGAAGTAAACCCGAGATTCTTTTCATACCAGCGCATCGTCTGACCTACGTCAGCGACTGGGAAACACGGAGCAGCTGATTGGAGGCGTGGCGTCATTCCTTTTCTCCTGTGGTTTCTCCGCCTTCAGGACCATAGAAAATAACCCAAACAGCCAGATCGTTGGTGAAATCTTCGAACCGGTGCGGCACGCCCGCAGCTACGAATAACAGATCCCCCGGCCCAAATTTCATTCGTACCTCGCCGCACACAAAATCACCACTTCCGGTCGCAACGACATAGACTTCATCGCGAGAGTGCGGTTGTTGTGGATCTGTTCCGCGAGGTGCATAGATCTCGACTGACAATGAACCATGCTCAAAGAGAGTGGCAAAGCGTTTACCTCCGGGCACGGGTAAGAGCCCGAGCGCGGCTTTGACGGATGCAGAGAAACAGGTTTCTTCGGATTTCATAGTGCTACTCTTGAATTCGTATTCTTGTTAAATCTGGAATCCTGTCAAAACAATTCCTAAAGCTGTGCGGCACATTTATTAACTAACGCAGAATGCTTTGACTCGAAATCGCGAATCTCATTGTCAAACACAATGGCTGCTTTTTGTCTGCTCGAATCATCGCCAATAAACTGAGCCGCGCCTCGGCTTGAGGTCACGCGCGCCCTCAGCCTTTGTGACGCAGCCATTACCTTCATACGTAACTCTCGCTTCAAATCTACGACATAAACAAGAACCGCGGTCCTGGTTGGCACTAAGGTCCGAAACTCAATACCGGCTTTATCGAGAAGCCTTGCCAGAGCACCTAACGTTTGGCGGCTGGCACGTGGTTTCAGCGTGTACATCTCAGCTTCTCCTGCGGAATCCGCGTGGAAATAAAGTGCGGCCTTTTGCTGGGCCTGTCTCCCCAACAACGAAACGAGGTAACGCATAGTTGATTCATCGGTTTGCGCGCGAAGGAGCACGGAATGTTCAGCCCCATCGCTCCACGATCCGATTGCTTTCAAAGTAATGATTCTGGACTGAGCAACACATCCGAGTCTTTTCACTTGTCGTATTAACCGCTCCTCTTCGGGAGAGGCGAGACCACTAATTGCATCCTCAAGTTTTAATCCTTCGCGAGTGTTGGGACTGACGAAGCCGTAGGTAAGCGACTTCTTAGCCGGTCGAGCGAGACGGTCCTGCCCGCTGGCCGTACAAGACCAGGAAAGCAGAAGAAATAGAAAACTCAGTCGTATGGAAACTCTGAAGTACATTCAACAAACGACGTTATGGTCTAACTTTCAAGACACAATGTAATGTGTTTTGAGAATACAGTCATTGCCATGGTAGTTGCGCACGAGCGCCAAACTTTTCGTTCAGCTCTCTCACACGCTTTTCGAGAAACTGTTTCGCCTTTTGCGGATCAGTTCCTCGATTTTTCAATCCCACGCGATTGGCCCAGCTGTCCCATGTCTCAATTATTTTTGCGTGAGCTCCTGAGTCAGTGTGAACCTGTGTGGCGTGAATTAATAATCCCCGCTCCAATTCGCGTGCAACATCACCGGGTTTCAGTCCCTGGACTGAATCCAGGTTGCTCGTATCAACGGTGCCTTCGTTCCTAACTTTCTTAAGTAACCGTTTCGCTGCATTGGAAAGACTTCTTGTCTGCCAATCCTCGCTCGCCGTTGCCACAGCATAGACGTGCGTCCACATGGTTCGGTGCAGGAACGTTACTTTTCCGGAGATCAATTTCGTTATCAGGACGTCGCGATGCTCCTCGAGCATTTCATTCACAGTAAAGATTGTGTGTGCTAGCGGATGAGACCACCACGAGCCTCTTACCGATTTGCCGACTATCAAACCTGTCAGACTCGGAAACGCACTGTCTGAAACCAATAGTGCGCCATGGTCTTTAAGCACTTTCAAAATCTTTTCGAATTCTTCGACTGGATCGCCTGTCATTTCGGGCCATCCTACATTACAATGCCGCCACCTTAAATCCTCATTTTCAGGAGACACATCATGAATAGAAGAACCCTCACTGAATTAGCTGCCAATCCAGATCTGATCTCTGGCATCTACAACTACTGCGACCGTTGGTGCGAACGGTGTCCCTTCACCACGCGATGTTTGCTGTATGCGACGGAGCAAGAAGACGCGGACGATTCACCGGAAAGTCGCGATATTGAGAACGCGGCCTTTTGGGAAAAACTCAGCCGGATCTTTCGCGAAACAAAAGAAATGATCACCGAATGGGCCCAGGAGGCCGGCGTCGACCTGACCGAGATAGATGAAGAGGCGGTGAAGACTCATCGCGAGCGTCACGACGCAGCAGCAAGACACACACTTGCTAAGGCGGGCAAGAAATACGCCGAGGCCGTAACGGAGTGGTTTAGAGAATTCTCGGAAACCATCACGGTGCGCGATCTGCCGCCCGATGCCGAGGATCATGAACAGTCGCAACAATTTGAAGATGCGACTGACATTATTCATTGGTACCAATACCAAATCGCCGTAAAGACTATGCGGGCATTATCGTCGCGTAGCGACGAGGTAGACGAAATGGAAGATCCGGATTTTGATCCGTTGTTCAAGGATTCGGACGGATCCGCCAAGGTGGCATTAGTGGGAATCGATCGATCCATTAGTGCGTGGCACCTGATGCAGCTCGCTGTTCCGGAGAGAGCCGAATCCATTAAGCCGCTGATTTTGCAATTGGAACGGCTTCGGCGGCACGCGGAAAAGGAATTTCCAGATGCGCTTGCCTTTGTCAGACCCGGTTTTGACGAAGTCTTGGGACAACCGAATTGACGTATCCAGAGAACAGGTGGGCGTGCAGATTTGAAGGCTGATGCAGCGTGTGTTTTTTGCAAAATTGTTTCGGGAGGTCTCGAAGCGCCAATCGTCTTTGAAGATGAAGCGACTGTGGCATTTCTAGACAATCGACCGTTGTTCCACGGGCACACACTCGTTATTCCGAGAGAACATCTAGAGACATTGCCCGATCTGCCGCCTCAACTGCTCAAAGACTTTTTCTCAAATATTCAGATGATCTGTCGTGGCGTTGAAACTGCGATGGACGCTGAAGGTACTTTTGTAGCGATGAACAATCGTGTTAGTCAAAGTGTGCCTCATCTACATGTACACGTTGTTCCGCGTCGTAAGAAGGATGGTTTGAAAGGCTTTTTTTGGCCACGCACGAAATATAACGACGACGAACAATTGAATGATGTACGGAGTCGTATTCGATCGGCAATCGGCAAAATAAAAAAGTAGCTGTTATTTCAAACCGCTAAGTTCTTCAGGCTGGGAGGCTTGTTTCCAGGCTGGTCCAACTGCCAAAAAATTTTCCCGCAACCCGAAAAAATAAAACACGCAAAAATTTGATCTAGAAGACCGACAGGAGTATAAATCTTCCCGTCACGAAGGTTACGGCCTTCGAGACCGACAAAAGGACGGCAATCGGTGCGGTGACGTCCGAACGAGAGAAGAAACAGGCGGCTGTTGATTCTATGACGCCTTAGTCGGAACCGAAAGGTTCAGCTAGAGAAGGTTGCGAGACTTTCTCGAGCCATTCGGATAAAAACGAATGGTACCCTTTGGAGAGGACCCGCCGGAGGGGGCGAAGCAGCTCAGCGTAAGTTGAGCTTCGTTGCCGGATCGTAACCGGCGGTGGAGGAAAAGCCACCAAAACAAAAACCTAACGGCACCGCGTTCGCAAGAATGCGAGACTTGTGAAAACAATTCGAGTGCTGACCGGATATCGAACTGACCGCCAGTTGATACTCGGGATACAAATTCGGTAGCTTGAGTGTGTACATGCTCTTGCTACCATCCTAGAGACAGCTTCGGCTGTCTTTAGGAAAAACGGATTGCGCTGCTTTCAGCTTGCTGGAGGTAGCGCATTTCGTTTTTTTGCGTGTCTAATTTGCGCTTTCGATGCGGCGGCAGCTTATTCCTATACCCGATAAATCTGGTTAGCGCGCCTCAAGTCGTAACTAAAACATGAAATGGCGCCCGATTTCCCTTCAAAATCCTCTTACCCACAATTTATGCCCTCCTTATGAGAGAACAATCCAGACCAGACCTCAGGCAAAACCCATTGTGAAGTCGTTCTGGTGAAACTTTGCCGCAACCATTAGCGTTTGTATTTCACTCAATAACGACATGCGTGGTAGATTACCGACTTCCCAAAGAGGATTGGTTTGTTAAGCGATTGATGGCATCGGACATCCGATCAGTCCGTAACGTCGCAGTCCGCGCCTCTGGCACTTCAAAAATGTATCTCCCCACCTGACTTACGGTCAGGATCCTTTTAATGACGATCTCGCGACCCGATCGCGATGTAAACGCTGGAAGAAGGAGAACTGAAGAACATGACTGAAGCACGTATGCAGGAAGCTGTTGAATATAAGCCGGGAACATTCTGTTGGGTCGAACTCGGCACAAGCAATGGCGAGGCAGCAAAGAGCTTTTATACTCAGCTATTCGGCTGGGATTATGTCGACAACCCGATGGGACCAGGCATGGTTTACACTATGTTCAAGCTCAACGGGAAAGATGTGGGCGCATCTTATGAGTTGATGCCTGATCAAAAAACCCAGGGAGTCCCGCCGAATTGGGCCAGCTACGTATCCGTCGCCGATGCAGATGAAACAGTGGAAAAAGCTCGGGCTGCTGGCGGTACGATCCTCAAGGATGCATTTGATGTGTCTACCTTTGGACGTATGGCGATTATCCAGGATCCGACAGGAGCTGTTTTCGCACTCTGGCAGCCGAAGGATCATAAAGGGGCAGGTCTGGTTAATGTGCCAGGCTCCTTCACCTGGAATGAACTCATGACGACTGATACGAAGAAGGCTGGCGATTTCTACTCTTCGGTCTTCGGTTGGCGCCTCGACAAGCAGAATTTCGGGCCGATTGAATACACCATGCTAATCAATGGAGATCGGCCGAACGGCGGCATGCTACAAATCACTCCAGATATGGGAAACATACCTTCCAATTGGCTCGTGTATTTCGCTGTTGACGATTGCGATGCAAAGGTTCAGAAAGCCACGGAGTTGGGAGCTAAAATATGTAAACCTGCGGACGATATCCCAGGAGTTGGTCGCTTTGCGATTCTCACGGACCCGCAAGGCGCCGGTTTTGCGCTAATCAAACTCGACAATCCGCAGACCTAGTTCGTCGTTAGCTCGCGTTTAGAAGGAGGCCGGCAAGTAGAACTTT
>DATBSH010000171.1:0-17375 GCA_036559885.1 Pyrinomonadaceae bacterium | reverse complement strand
GAGCGGAATGTACGTGCGCCTCGCTTTTGCGATCGCCGCAAGTGTCGAACCCGACATACTAGTAATCGACGAAGCGCTAGCCGTTGGTGACGCGGCATTCCAGCATCGCTGTCTCAGGCGAATCCAGGAACTGCAAGACCGTGGCACAACTATCTTGATTGTCTCGCACGACGCTGCCGCTGTACGCGCGCTTTGCTCGCGCGCGATCCTTCTAAATGCCGGACGGATGATTGCTGACGGAAAACCGGTAGATGTGTTGAATCGCTATCAACGAATCATCATGGAACGAGAGGAAGCGTACGAAGCTGATACTTGCTCAACGCAGCCGGATTTGGTGTTGAAAGAACCAGCAGTGCCGCTTAGTTACAGTTACCGTCACGGCGACGGTAGTGCTGAGATCGTTGCGGCTGAAATGACAGATGTGGCAAATCAACCTGTACAGATTGTGGAAAGCGGAGAAAAAGTAACAGTGCGAATCGTCGCACTCTTTACTCGTGAAGTAACCGAACCAGTCATTGGCTTTTTGATTTGTAACCGTCATGGCATTCACGCATACGGCACAAACACGAAGGAACAGGATATAGAATTCGGGGTCGTGCCTCGGGGTCAAGCTGTGGAAGCCACCTTTACATTTAATTGCTGGCTTGGAGTAGATCAGTATTCTATGTCGTTTGCCGTTCACAGTCGTGAAGAGCACGCGTACGATTGGATGGATGGCGTTTTATTCTTTCGTGTGACGAGCATGCAGCGTACGGAAGGCGTTGCTAATCTGAACGCTACCGCGTCAGTTCGCCGTTACTTTAAAGATCTCTCTTCAGCCGCCGTATCTGAATCACCAGAAGAAACTGTCGAGTATGGTCGACGAAGTTGAAGACATTTTGCGCGAGATAGCTGATCGTGTTCGCGCCGAACAGAACGCATCGCTGTCGCAAGTTTCTACGGAAACTCTCGCGGAGGAAAGACCGATAACAATAGCAAGCGAACCGTCAGCTAAAACGTCGCTTGGTCGAATTGAATCCTATCTGACAACCACTGGACGCGCATGGGATAGATTGCCCCCAGTCTTTAGCAACCGTAGTGGCGCCATTGCGCGACTCGAACTCTGGATCAAAAGATTCTTCAAACGCTCAACGCGTTGGTATGCCTGGGAGCAAGTCAATTTCAACGCCGCTGTTCATCACGCTCTCAGCGAAACCTTGACCGTGCTCTCAAACCTAACGCTACAGCTCGAGAACGTTCGGCAAGAAATGCAGGCCGAAAGGGAGACGATCGCAAGAAGAACAGAGGCGGAGTTGCAGAAGAGTCAGGCTCAGATCGACATACACCGTAAAGAGACTGAACTCCGACAGAAGGAACTACAGCAACAAATCGAAAAGCAGTTGGAGTCTCAAGCACAACAGATCATTGCGCAACAAGAACGATTTGAGTCGCTGACGGCACTACTCTCCGACTTAACGAAAGAGGTGCGCGAGCGAAGCGACAATCTGACCCAGGAACAACGTGTTAGTTTCAAGCAGCTCGCACTGGAGATCAGCGAGATAGCCACGCTTGCTGACCGTAATAGACGTGAAATCCAAACGCGTCTTGAACAACTAAAAAAAGGTGCGTCGAGAACATGACAAACACCTACAGACGCGCCGGCATAGTCGATACTGGGGAGTTCTACCGTACCAAATTTCTTTCGGACGAGGTGCTCGACGCGCGCTACTTTAAGACTCTCGATCGGTTCGACATGCGGTTTGCCCGAACGATGTGGGTCTACGATAACGTTCAAGCCGGTTCGTCAGTATTGGATGTCGGTTGTGGCGCAGGCATGCTCGCGTTACTAAAACGCAAAGGAGTGACGCTTGTTGGAGTCGATCTATCTGCTGAATGTGCGCTCGCGGCTAAGCGGAACGGATACGATCTCGCCTTTAGCGGGCAGCTTTCGCAACTTCCTTTTCCGGACGCAAGCTTCGACTACGTTGTCAGTTTGGATGTGCTCGGCCATATCGACTTAGAAGATAAAGACAAAGTGCTGGCGGAGATTAAACGAGTCTTGCGTCCTGGTGGCGTAACGATGCACGGCATTGAGAGCATAGACCGGCAATCACAGAAATCATATAGCGAGATGTCGCCAGAAGAGCTCCGACAGTTCGTGGAAATCGATGGACACGTCGGACTCGAAGAAGAGCACGAGCACGCCGCGCGATTCCAACGCTTTTTTCAACATGTAGCCTGGGAACCGCGTTATGCGCTGTGCCTGAGTAGCGAAGAGTTTCTTAAACAGGCGGATAAGTATGGTTTGACGTTTGAAGCTGACTTTGTTGACTACCTTCGCGACCTCTCGTTCAAAGAGCGTCGAGCTTTCGATATGGCGATGGGTTACGTATTCCAGAAGGTCTCGGACCTCAGTATTCACTTGCCGCCCGAAGGCTTGTACGTACTCGTAAAGGCATCAGACGCACCTCTGGAAAGTTTTTACAATGCACACCGTGATCGACGAGCACTGTTTTCATCGCCAGAAATAGAGCACGGTATTGGACCAATCTGTATTGATCGAAACAGCAACGCTGTATTCGACGACGGGTGGTATGAACCAAACGTTTTACCTCCGGTTGCGAGGTGGATGAGTAGGCGCGGACGGATAACGTTTCAGACTGCAACACTGACGCAGCTGGTTCTTGACATGACCACTCATATGCCTGACCTGTCGTCGCGTCCGCTCGGCATCGAAATTCTTCTGAATGGCGTCAGGCTTGCGGCGTTCACTTTGTACCGGTATTCGTGGTTGAATCTCCGAATCCCAGTGCCAGAAGATTTACCGTCCGAGTCAGAAACATACGTCCTCGAGATTCGTGCCGATAGAGCGTGGCAGCCGCGTCCAAATGACGAGGCGCGGGATGATCGTGAGTTGTCGGTGGCGGTCTGCAACATCGAGATTTATCCCTAAAAGAAGCGATAGCGTTTGTACCATCGTGTGATGATACGGAATGTATTGATCTGCACTACACAGGTGCCCTTTACAAGCGGCGGTGCTGAGTATCACGTAGACGGTCTGCAGCGGGCTTTAACAGACGCTGGTTATTCCGCGGAGATCGTGCGGCTGCCATTTAAATGGTATCCGCCTGACGAGATTATGCGAGGCGCTCTCGCGTGGCGACTGCTCGACCTGACCGAGTCAAATGGGAAGACTGTAGATCTCGTCATTGCTATGAAATTTCCGTGCTACCTTGTTGCCCATCCAAACAAGGTCTTATGGATAATGCACCAACATCGCTCGGCATATAACCTTTGGGGAACAAAGTACGACGATCTGTCAACTTATCCCGAAGGTGTGCGTGTCCGTGAATGGATCCGCGATTGCGACAACAGATTCATTCCGCAGGCGCGAAAAGTTTTTGCAAACTCAAAGACGGTTGCGGATCGACTGAGACGTTATAATCAAATTGAAAGCCGTCCTCTTTATCATCCGCCTCCCACAATTGATCAGCTGAAGACGGGTGATTTCGGCGAGTATGTTTTTTATCCCAGCAGGCTTGAGCCGCAAAAACGTCAGGAACTACTTATTGAAGCCCTTCAGTTTACTCGTAGTCCGGTCCAGATCGTTTTTGCCGGCGGGTCACACAACCTTGAGTTTTATCGCTCGTTGATAAAACGAATCGACGTCGCTGATCGCGTGAAGTTGCTTGGCTTTATTTCACGCACGGACATGGTTGAATGGTACGCGAACTCCCTGGCAGTTTGTTATTTGCCTTTTGATGAGGACTACGGCTACGTCACACTTGAGGGAATGCTTTCGGCAAAGCCCATCATTATCACGCGCGATTCCGGTGGTCCAACAGAGTTCATCGAAAATGAACGTGATGGTTTAATCGTCGACCCTGAGCCTATAGCTGTTGCCGACGCGCTTGACCGCCTCTACCTCGACAAGCACCGCACGAAACAGATGGGTGTCTCGGCGCGCGAGAAGATAATGCAGATCAATCTGTCCTGGAACAACGTCGTGGACCAACTCATTTCTGCGGGTACCTGATCAACCGCAGCCGAGTTTCACCAGCGAAAGTCAACGAGTGACGCAAGCGCGCCAAACTTCAACAAACGAACAATCCCTGAAGCACCCCCGTTGGCATGCGATTGTGTACGACGTGGAGATGAGCGACGTACTCATCCTTCTCTACGTCGTCGTTTTTGTCCGCCAATATTTTTGGATTGTCGGACATAACCTAATTGCATGGGCATTGACACTAATCGTCTCTCTAGCGATCTGGGGCCTTCATCTCCATACAAAGGAACACACTGAAGAGAAAAGCCGTGTTCAGTTCTGGTTCGTGATTGCAGTGCCGCTGCTTCTCTTCTACGGTTTGCGTGCCGCCTTCCCCGACACCTCTTTCGATATCCTGGATTACCGTCTAATCAATGCCGAGCGAGCACTGCGGGGATTCCCTTTCCGCCCTGGTGATTTCTTTCCGGTCCGATTTCCATTCAATCCGGCGCCTGACATGTTGACCGGGATTGCTCGTCATCTGCTTGGTTATCGTCTTGGCACTATTCTGAACTTCTTCGTGCTGCTTTGGGTTGGGAGGATTCTTGACCAACTCCTGGTTCCCTATATCAAAAGGGACTGGTGGCGCTGGATAGCAGTATTGTTACTGCTACTAACAGAAAACGCGCTGTTCACCATTAACAACTACATGGTTGATTTGCTCGCGTTACCTCTCTTACTTGAGTCAGCTCGTCTCGCCCTTGATGGTCGACCAGAATCACATCAACGAACGATTCAAATTGCCTTAATGCTCGGCGCCGCCGTCGCTGTCAAATTGATCAACCTTGCGTTCGCATTGCCCATCATCCTGATTTACGGTTATCGGTGGATCAAAGCTAAGTCGCGACGCGACGTTGCACAAACTGCTCTATTGTTTGTTGTTTCGTTCCTCGTTCCGCTTCTTCCCTACACGCTATACATCTACCTGCAAACCGGAAACCCTATTTTTCCGCTCTACAATAAAGTCTTTCGTTCTCCGTTCTGGCCTACGAGTGATTATGGCGGGATCCGTTGGGGACCTGTGGTGGACGATCCCCGGTTTGCCAACATGAGATGGTGGGAGATTGTTGCATGGCCAATCCTGGTGCCGTTCAGAATTGAACACATTGCGGGCGACCTGGGCCGGCACGCTGGTCGACTTTCAATTGCATTCATCGCGGCTGTGGCAGGACTGGTAGTGAAGCGAAAAGGCGATCGAATATGGCTCATCTCATTTTTGGTGGTTGTTGGTGCTGTTTTGTGGAGCTCAATCTCAGGTATGCCGCGATACGCGTTGTACCTTGAACTGATGGGAGGCCTCGCAGCTGTTTGTCTTTTGTCGAACCTTTCGGAAAAGGCCAGTTCGCATCAACGTCTTCTGGGACTAACCGCCCAGGTGTTTGTAATAGGGATATTGGTTATTCAGTCGGTCGTGTCGTGTTTATATGCTTATCGCTTTCAATGGGGATCGCGACCCACCGTCTTCGACGATTTCAAAGGGTACATCAACGACGCGAGGTTTGTTTTCCGCGACTACTCACTTGCACGTTTTCTGCCTCCGAAGGAACGCGAGTCGATTCAGCCAGCTGAGGTATGGGTTGAAAGCAGCGCGCTTGAAAGTGGAATCCAGGTTTCTCTCAAGAACGACCTTCCGGCGTTATGTGTTTACATGCCGGAGTTCTTCGACACCGAAGTGTCGAGACGGCAATTCGCGCAAACGCTTGCTGCAAGTGATGACAAGAGGATGTTCGCATTGTCGTTTACGGAGAATCTGGAAGTTTCGCTCGAGCATATAAAACGTGCAGGCCTAAAAACAGGAGCGATGCGTCAGATCGTAGTGCCCTATTTTTCAGAACATACGCGCATTCACCTGGCGCTGATCGAAGTACTCAAAGGTACCGCACAAGGTAGTAAGCAACCGACAATAACGCGGGCTGATAGCGCGCTCCCTGCTGAAGCCTTAAGGGCCGAGCTACGCTGGTCGCAATCACCTCCCGCAGTCCTTCGACAAGGGCTTAAGGAGACTGTTTATGTTACCGTTCGAAACGCTAGCGATGTGACATGGCCCGCCCTTGGACGCATTGATGGTACATACCGTCTGCTGGTGGGCAATCACTGGCTCGATGACAGAAACAGGATCGTAGTGAATGACGATGGTCGCAGCATCTTTCTCTACGACTTAACTCCCGGTGATGCAGTCGAAGTACCTGTTACGATTAACGCGCCAAGCTCGCCTGGCACGTATAAGCTGGAAGTCGACGTCGTACAGGAAGGAGCGACATGGTTTGGCTTGAAAGGTTCCAAGACCTTGACAGCAACCATCCGTGTTGAGTGACCTTGCCTCAAAAGTCAAAAACATCATGCCAGGTAGATAGTGGGATGAAGGATCTGTATTTAGCCTGCGAAGCAGGCGAAGGCATATAGCCTGGGGCGTAAGCCCCAGGACAATCGGACCGGACCTTCAGCAGCCCGTGCAAACGGGCGACAGCTCTTTGTTTCTCGAGGTCTTTCGCCCGCTTACGCGGGCTCGCATTTGAAAACCACCATTCCTGGGGCTCACGCCCCAGGCTATATACTTACGCCCGCTGCGCAGGCTAAGAAACAGATGCTTATTACCATTCCCGTCGGGCATCGGAGTTTCCGCACTTTTGAGGGCAAAGCCGTGTTGAATCGGAAACTCAGGGTTCCGATCTAACGCTAAGAGTGAGAATATGGTCTGGATCATCACCTCATAGACATGGGTCTTTCGAAACCGCTGCACAAAGTAGAGTCGACGGAGCGAATCGCTAAAGGCGCGAGCCGGTACGTGCATTTGGCTGACGCGCTGCGCGTACATCAGTGGACAAAGAATGTGCTCGTGTTCGTGCCACTCGTAATGGCTCATAAGATCTTTGACGGACGTGCTCTGCTACTAACCTTTTACGCCTTCATCGCCTGGTGTCTTTGCGTCTCCGGAGTTTACCTGCTCAATGATCGTTTGGATTTGGAAGCCGATCGGCTGCATCCGAGGAAACGATTTCGGCCACTCGCTTCCGGGGCGCTAGGCCCAAAATTTCTTTGGTTTCTGATCCCTGTTTTGCTGATCTCAAGCTTCGCAGTCGCGTTCACGATTCTGCCACCTGCTTTCGGCGTGTCGCTTCTACTGTACTTCGCACTTACCACCGCCTATTCCATTTACCTAAAACGGATTTTAATTGTTGACGTACTTCTGCTTGCCGGTTTGTATGCATTACGTGTTCTCTCTGGCGGTTTCGCGGCTCATATTCCCGTCTCACCGTGGCTGCTGGCGTTTTCCATGTTTCTGTTTCTCAGCCTGGCGTTCGTCAAGCGATATGCTGAGTTACAGAGCTTGAAAGAACTGGGCAGATCAGAAACTTCCAGGCGCAGCTACTCGATGCGAGACGCAGAGTTTTTAAAAAGCTTCGGCTCCGCTAGTGGCTATCTTTCCGTGTTGGTCCTGGTTCTCTACATCAATAGCCGCGAAGTCGTCGTCCTTTATCATCGTCCGACGGTGCTTTGGTTAATTGGACCTTGCTTGCTTTATTGGATTACACGCGTGTGGTTGTTGGCCCAACGAGGCGAAATGGATGAAGATCCGATTCTGTTTACGGTGAAAGACGGTCCAAGTTATGTAGTTGGATTGTTTGTGGCTGTGGTAATAGTCGCTGCAACGCTGTCGTGAATAGCAAACGCAACGCATACCAGTCCTGGGGCCGCTATCCTCGAGCCCTTCATCAAAAAATTGTGAGTATTACCGGAAGCAGCCTCGGCTTTCCGTTCGACGCGTACCAGGAGCAGGTGCTCGCTTATGGTCGGGGTCGCAGTTATGGTGATTCCTGCCTCAACGAAGGGGGGATTTTGATTGACACAACGGGTCTGGCGAAAATACTCGCGTTCGATCCGGACCACGGCGTTTTGCGTTGTGAAGCGGGCACGACGTTATCAACAATTCTGGAATTGATAGTTCCCGAAGGTTGGTTCCTACCCGTTGTTCCCGGAACGCAATGTGTGACGGTTGGCGGGGCAATTGCGAATGACGTTCACGGAAAGAATCATCACCGCGTCGGCACGTTCGGTTGTCACATCAGGCAGTTCGAACTTTTGCGGTCAACAGGCGAACGCATTGTTTGCTCGACGACGGAAAACTCAGAACTTTATAGCGCGACGATCGCTGGTATGGGCCTTACAGGTCTAATCACCTGGGTCGAGCTGAAATTAAATCCAATCAGTGGATCGCTAATAACCTTCGAACGAGTACCGTTTCACACTCTTGCGGAGTGCTTCTCCATCGCTGAAACATCTGATCGAGAGTGGGATTACACGGTAGCCTGGCTCGACAGTGGAAGACCCGGACGAGGAATTTTCACGCGTGGGAAATTTACGGGTAATGAAATCCGCTCCGACAAAGAAAAAGCGCAGCGCCGCGTACGCTGGCCGTTTGCGATTCCTAATGTTCTTCTCAATCGGCTTAGTATTCGAACGTTGAATAGACTCTATTACCAGCTTCAGTCACTGCAACCAAAAAACGGGGTTACGGATTACCATCCATTCCTGTTTCCACTGGATGCGCTCGCTGATTGGAATCGGGTCTACGGCCAGAGAGGCTTTTTCCAATATCAGTGTGTCGTCGATCACAGCGAACGTGACGCGATTGAAGAAATTGTCCGCCGCACGTTGCGTGCGGGCTTGCCAGCAACGCTCGCCGTGTTGAAGGCCTTCGGTGAGGCAAAATCTCCTGGCATGATGTCGTTTCCGAGATCCGGAATTACGCTTACGCTGGATTTCCCCAATCGCGGATTGGCAACACTGAACCTGTTAGAGGAGTTAGACGAAATCACATTGAATGCGAAAGGCGCCGTCTATCCTGCGAAGGATGCGCGTATGTCTGCACAGTCTTTTCAAAGATACTTTCCGCAGTGGCAGGAGTTCGCCCATTTCGTTGACCCAAAATTCTCGTCCAGTTTTTGGCGGCGCGTAACGGTATCAGATCCTTAGTTATTCATTGCCTTCGTAGTCTGACCAAGTTTAATGTAAGTCCCTGAAACAACACTGGTCAGCTGTACACCCCGTGACTTGACACTGTCCATGCGGAGACTGCGGCTATGATCAACGGTAGAAAACTGATCGTCGTGATGCCTGCGTACAATGCTGCGAAGACACTCGAACGTACGTGTCAGGAACTTCCGCTGGACACTATCGATGAGCTGATTTTGGTGGATGACGCGAGCGCAGACAGTACCGCTGCACTGTCACGAAGTCTGGGTGTCACGACTATTTGCCACGAAAAGAACATGGGGTATGGCCGGAACCAGAAAACGTGCTACGAAGAGGCATTAAAACGCGGGGCTGACATCGTGGTCATGGTCCACCCCGACTATCAGTACTCTCCAAAGCTTGTGTTGCCCCTCGCAGGAATGATCGCGTTCGACGTATACGATGCAGTGATTGCTTCCCGAATCCTGGGGAATGGGGCTCTAGAAGGCGGGATGCCACTTTACAAGTACATCTCTAATCGGTTCCTCACAGCGTTTCAGAACCTGTTAATCGGTCAAAAACTCTCCGAATATCACACAGGCTATCGGGGATTCTCGCGGCAAGTATTGGAATCTCTTCCCCTGGAGGAAAATACGGACGACTTCCTGTTCGACAATGAGATGCTGGCGCAAATCGTTTTCTTTAACTACAGGATCGGAGAAATCTCTTGTCCGACGAAGTATTTCGATGAGGCGTCTTCAATTAATTTCGTACGTAGCGTCCGATACGGAGTCGGTGTGCTCCTGACTTCGATCAAGTTCCGCTTGCAAAGGATGGGGTTAGGCTCATTTCGTATCTTCTCGGCAGATGGAGGCCGCTTACGTTCCTCATCGATTGACTCAATCAAACAAGTCGGGGTTTCTGATTGCATCGACGTAGCACCATAGCTACCCCACGCTGAACTAGTAACCGGTTACTCAACGCGACTGGTTTAAGCGTTCATACTCGATGGACTGTTTAAATGCGGAATAGATCTTTTCCGTGCTGCCATTCCGAGCCACGTCGTCCACCCAAAAGTTGAAGCCATCCAGATTATGGTCAGGCGGGTCTTCAGGATTTCGACGGAGAAAGGCGAAATAGTGCAGTAGCACTATCGCCTTGGTATGTTCCTTCTCCACGAAGTACGGATTGTTAACGATTTCCAGTAGCACACCTGCACGTGTGTCTTGGTGTCTCGCCAGCTTATCTACGAGCCGATCGTGCTCAGATTGATCGAGCTGTAGTCCCGCATTAGCCAACAGTCGGTCCACGAACTGAGCGTCACTTAGATCTCGATATACGATCGTAAACTGCGGACGCCTGGTGAACTCTTCGGTGAATTGGCGAAGTGATTCTCTGAAATTCAATTCCTGGCGTTCGAAACCAGGAAGGACTCCATTGCCAACGCTTTTGACGTCCTTCATGAAATCAGCATAGCGAGGCAACTTTCCAAAGCTGACGATGTGCACGCGATAGATCGTCTCACTCCAATTCTGCTTACTCAAGATCTCCAGCGGATTTCGTTCGACAAGCGAACTCCAATCGCGAAGGTTCAGCTCTTCCGGAAGAGCGCGCTCGCTCTTCGCTTGTGGTTCTGTCGCTGTCACGGCATAAAGGTCGTTAGCCTCATCGAACCGATTAACGAAACGGAGACGTCCGCGTGATACTTGCGTCGCAACAAATACAGCGAAATCGGAACGACGCTCAGGGGGAACTAATCTGTTCATGACCACCAAATACGATGCTGGAATCTTTTCCAACAGGTCCATCAGTTTCTCGGGTATCGCGCCTGAAGCTGTCATCCTTTCAATCGCCTCTGCGTCAGGCGGATTGAAGCTCGAAGTGGCAGTAATTAGCGGCTTCAGATGGTCTGCCTGTCGCAACGTGTACTGATGATTCAAATCGAGAGTCATCGGAAGATAGGCAATGCCTCCGCTCATCGGCGTGTCTTTCAAACGCAATGTAAGTTGGTCGGGATAAACTTCACCCCTTATGAAATACAAGGGCGCACCATTCAGCTCAACGAGCAGCATAAGGCAAGCGATCACATAAATAGTCGTCGGTTTTAACCAGTGCCATCGAACCCTCTGTGCTATGCGCTTGACACCGAGGCCTGCAAGTATCGACAAACCCAGGTAGGCGAAGATCGCGCCCCGCATCGGTGCGCGCATGCTCTTGAACCCGGGCATTAGGTCATAAAGTATTCGATAGAAAAACGTGTTGTAGCCTAGCGAATACAAAAAACCGATGATCGTCAGGGTCAAACCAACCCAAAACGCATCACTGCGTCGCTGCGACTGAATCGTTTCAATTAGGTTACGCCCTTCACCACGGCGCAATACTCTTGGATAGGCAAGACACAATCGAGTTAACACAGCAATTGAAAGCAATGAAAGAACACGTTCAGACGTTACATAACGGAAAAACTTTCCAAACGCTTCGCTGCCATCGAACCCTAATGCCAATACTGAAACAAAAAAGCAGATAACAATCAGTGCATCCAGCGCCTGGATCCAATTCAAATTTCGAGTCCTATCATCATCAGTCGGAGCGACAATCTTCGGATGACCAATCAGGAAGAACTCGGCGAGCGGAAACAGCAGGGGCAAAACGCCAGGGAACATTTGGAATTTCCACGCATCCGGAAAACTTCCGCCCATGCCACCCCAAAACTTGCTTCGACCATCGGCTACCAGCCAGTGGATCGGCAAAGCGGAATGCGCTTTCACTTCGTCCACCCGACGCTTAAAGCCGTACAACCTCGACGCCATGAAGTAGGGGAGCAGGAAGGGCATTAATGCCAATGACGCGATGCCGAGCGCAATCGCACCGCGCCGCCATATTTCCCGTTCGCGCCAGAGCCGGTGGCGTGTCATTAAAATTGCAGCGATCGCGGCGAACGGTATCGTCGACAACAAGAACCACGACACCGTCGACAAGCCCAGCATGAAAAATGTGACGCCCAGCCACAGCGCTTGTTTGTTGCTGCGCCCGCGCAGGAACAAGATGAGCGCTTCAAAAAGCAACGGTATCCACACCGAAAACAGGTACATCAACTGACCCAGCATGTTGAAGCGATAAGGAATGAAGGCGAAGATAATGCCGGCAATCCAGGCGATGCTCGATGATTGGGTAAGTGTGCGTGCCAAGCGAAACGCTGCATACCCAGAGAATACAAAGCCGAGGAAAATCGCAACGCTGTGAACCGTTAGGGGGCGCAGACCCAACGCAAACAGCGGAAACATAACTAACGCTATCCCGTAGCAATGCTCACTGAACGCGAGCGCATACCGGTAAGGATAGAAGATCGGCGGATGAAATAGATTCAGGGGATCGTTGAAGGTGGCGTGGTAATCCCACCAAAGCGTCCAGGCGATGAGATAGGGATCATTACGGCCTGACACCGCGTCCTTCATTCTGGAGATGTATGGCCATGTCAGGGCAGAAGTGAGAGCGAAGAAAGCGAGAATTATCAAAAGTTCCCGCAGCAACGGGCGTTGCAACGCTTTGTGAAATGATTGGAATAGCGGCTTTCTCAACGCACCTACGTTTTGATAGAGGTCAATCGAATTCGGAGTTGGCATTCTAGTTGGCGAAATGTTAGTTTTGGCCGTCCTTTTGTACCAACTTACCGACAAGATTTCAGCAAGTGAAGTTTGGAGATTTCGGGCACTCCACTTAAGCCGTAGCCTCGCAAGTGGTTCGCTTCGGATCTTGTTTTCAGAGTCGTGAATTTTGGTGGTCTGGCCACGTGATGTCAACAAGTGAAGCAACTCAAAGAAGTAAAACCGAGACCCGCGTCATCCCGCTCAAGATAGCTATCCTAATTCCCTGCTACAACGAAGAAGTCACGATTACCGAAACGATCAGGGCGTTTCACGCCGAATTGCCGGAGGCACAAATCTATGTGTTCGACAATAACTCTTCGGATCGCACCGCAGAGTTCGCGACCCAAGCCGGGGCTCACGTCTTACGCGAACCGCGACAAGGCAAAGGATTCGTCGTTCAGACAATGTTTCGGCGCGTCGAAGCCGACGTGTACATTATGGTAGATGGCGATGCAACCTATCCCGCCCAGGCTGTTCATCGTCTAATAGGACCGATTCTCTCTGACGAAGCCGATATGGTGGTTGGTTCGCGCTTGCAATCGGAAACGCGCAGTGAATTCCGGCAATTGAACCGGTGGGGAAACAAGCTTGCGTTGGCAATTCTCAATTCGATCTTCGGTGTGCGTCTGACTGATATCCTTTCGGGCTATCGCGCATTCAACCGGAAATTCGTCAAAGCTGTGCCCCTGTTCGGTGGTGGATTCGAGATTGAAACCGAACTGACTATTAAGGCTGTAGCGCGCGGGTTTAGAATCGTGGAAATTCCCACCACTTTGACCTCAAGACCTGCTGGCAGCAATTCAAAGATAAAGTTTTTTCGCGATGGTTTCATTATCCTAAATACCATTCTTGCTTTGTTTCGGGATTACAAACCTCTCACTTTCTTTGGAAGTGTGGGTTTGGTTCTCGTTCTCCTCGCGCTTTTACCCGGCATCATGGTTGTAATAAACGTCGCTAGAACAGGCGTGCTAACTAGTCTCTCAGTCGCAGTATTGGCTATCGCATTAGGACTTACTGGAATGCTTTCTATGGTTGTAGGCTTGATACTACATACCATCGTGCGTCGCTTCCAGGAGATCGAGCACACGTTAGCAGTAAGAGGAGAAGCGGATCTATCCGTCGCCCCAACCAGAGTCGGGAGTACTCGGGATGAGCTATGACAGAATCTTGATCTCCGATCTGGAAACGATGACCGCGGCGAAAAATTATCGCAATTGGATGTATCGACGTTTGGCTCGTTATATCGGACAAAGGATTCTCGAGATTGGCGCGGGTATAGGCAATTTTACTGAGTTGCTACTTGATCGCGAATTAGTCGTCGCTACTGATAACTATCCGCCCTGTATTGATTACCTGACCTCACGTTTCGATGGTCGATTAAAGGTCCCACCAATCTTGCTGGATGCATCGGGCAATTTCGAGTCGAGTTTGAAAGCATACCGGTTTGACACAGTCGTCTGTCTGAATGTTTTGGAACACATTGAAGATGATTTCAAGGCCGTGTCCGAAATGCACCGGCAGTTGGTGGTAAATGGCCGATTAGTTCTTCTGGTACCGGCTTTCCAATTTCTGCATGGTACGGTTGATAAGTCATTGGGACATTACCGGAGATACACTCGCAAAGACCTACTTCCCAGAATGAATCAAGCGGGCTTTACTATCGAGCGTTCGTTCTACATGAACCTAATCGGGATGGCTGGCTGGTTTTGGAATAATCGAATAATTAAGAGACACGAAGAATCGGGAAAACAAATAAACATATTCGATCGCTACGTCGCACCAACGGCAGAAGTAGTTGAGCGATTGTTGCCTCCCCCAGTTGGTCTTTCGCTGATCGCTATCGGCCGTAAGAGTTAGTGCATGTCTTTAGATCCAGCTCCAGTATCCGCAGCTGCGGGCTACCAAATGAACACAGCGCGGCCGCTGGCAATCACACGCTTTATTAGAGTCGTTCAACATAACGTTCAGTGGATCGATCTCCTGTTGTTCCTCTACATCCTCGCCTTTGTCAGACAATACTTCTGGATCCTAAACCACAATCGTGTTGCTTGGGCGCTAAGCGCACTCGTCGCGATTGCGCTCTCCTGTTTGTATATCTCGACCAGGCAATTAGTAGTCGAGAAGCCGGGTTGGAGTTTTTGGCTGGTGGTAGCACTCCCTTTGTGTTTGGCATATCTGATGCGAGCAGCTTTTCCAGATCGATCGTTTGACGTGCTTAGCTATCACCTTTTGCACGCTGAGCGATCGTTACATGGCACTCTTTTCTATCCTCTTGATTTCTTTCCGACAGTTAGTTCTTTCAACCCAATTGCCGATACTCTCACTGGCATTAGTCGCCTGTTGCTGGGCTTTAGGCTAGGCACGATCATTAACTTTTTCGCGTTACTCTGGGTCGGACTGATTCTAAATTGGATCCTAGCGTCATTTATTCGGCAGGCATGGGTGCGATCGGCTTGTGTTTTGCTCACATTAATCACTGAGAATGCGCTATTTGAGATTAGTACTTATATGGTTGACCTCCTCGCCCTGCCACTTCTATTTTACGCAACTCTATTCACATTGAGCGCGGGTGACCTCGAGAACCGTCAATCAAACCCTGTACATGTGGCGATCCTTCTTGGCGCCAGCACGGCATTCAAGTTCACGAACTTGGCCGCCGTTCTGCCAATCCTCGCGATCGTGGTTTACCGCATGATGCTAGGTCCGCTGCGGCTGTCACCAAGGCAGTTGGGATTGACAGCGCTAAAGATGTTATTGGGATTCGTCGCACCGCTGCTGCCGTTCACTATTTATATATACAGCCGCACTGGTAATCCCATTTTTCCACTCGCGAACAGATTCTTCAGCTCGCCTTACTGGCCCACGCACGGTGGCTGGGACGCGCGTTGGGGACCCAATGGCTTTTGGGAAACCCTCATCTGGCCCGTGATTGTCTGGTTCAAACCTGAACGCAATTCGGAGCTAGGAGTTTATTCTGGCCGCCTATCGCTTGGCTTCATTGCTGCCTTGATTGGTCTGTTGCTTGCTTGGCGCAACCGATCACTCCGCACAGTCTGCTTTATCCTCTTAACAAGCTCCTTGCTTTGGAGCGCAGCTGGCTTGGGTTATAGCCGCTACGGACTTTACCAGGATCTACTCGCCGGCGTCACAACGTTTGCAGTTACCGCCGTCTTACTACAGAAAGCCGAGTCAAAGCTTTCGTGGCAAACTGCACTAGCCTCTCTGTTTTGTGTTGCTCTTATCTCCCAGGTACTCCTTGCCTGCTCGTACGCCCGACAAAAGGAATGGGGTGGTAGAACCACTTTGATTGCGAATCCGGGAGCTTACGCGCGCGAGGCGAGATTCATGTTGCGCGATCGTAGCATTAGAGACTATTTCAACAGCGAAGAGCTTGCGCTTTTCGATGGAGTGCACGTCTGGATGGAGACCTGTCCGCAATCGACCGGTTTTGAAGTCTTGCTCAAACCTGGCGTCCCGATAATCGCCGCGCGCCAGCCTGAGTACTTCTTTACACGGGAATCGCGAAGGCAATTCGTTAACACCGTGGAACAGTTGCCTGGAGATACGATGTTCTCGCTGTGTCTCCCGGAATATATCGAAACCTCGAGGCAAGCGATCGCCGCGCGTGGACTAGGGATGGGACGCATTACACCAGTTCAGGTTCCGTTTTTTTCGCCCAATCAGCGAATCGGCATGGTGCTTATCGAAGTGCTGCGACCGCAAGGAGAAGCACGTCAGAAGTTTCAATCTTCATGGATGAATGCCGCTTTTCCCGACTATGACTACAGGGAACAGATAACCGCTCTCGATGCGCCGAGTTCAATGAGGGCTGGGCAGAAAGCCACCATTCGGTTTAAGGTTAAGAATTTAGGTTACTCAACCTGGCCCGCAGTGGGAAACAAAGAAGGACGATACCAGGTGAATATCGGCGACCGTTGGCTCAGTGCCGACGGCGCAGTTGAAATCAACCAGCTCGATGGGCGGACAGGTATGCCGAACGACTTGTTGCCAGGAAAAGAAATTGAACTGCCACTCAATGTGAAAGCGCCACAGACAACAGGCGAGTACATACTTGAAATCGATATGGTCCACGAAGGCGTGTCGTGGTTTTACGAAAGAGGCGCTAAGCCACTGAGACTCCGCGTCCGCGTTGAACCTTAGTTTTTGAATTCTGACTCTTCATAAGAGGGAGTAGTTTTAGACATGAAGTCGTTTCTGATCACTGGATTACTTGCGCTTCTCCTGGCTGGTGCAGCGTGTTCTAAACGTAATCCAACCACCAACGTGAATATCTCGAATCCCACACCGCCCGTGTCTAGTAAAACGCCGGGCCCACTTCCCGACCGCGGGTTTCGCGCCCAGATTGCAATCATCGATCCTCCTTCGAAGCTACGTGCCGGCCAGCAGGAAACCGTGAACGTCAAGATCAAGAACACGAGCGACGTCTTGTGGTGGGCACGAGGCGGAGAAACTAACAATCGCAACGACAACAAGTTTTACCTCGCGATAGGAGATAGATGGCTTGACCCAAGCGGAAAGCTATTGAGCGAAATGGATGGCCGACTCGGTATCTCTAGAGACATGAAACCAGGGGAGGAGCTCGAACTGCCGCTGCTTGTCAGAGCGCCTACCTCACCCGGCGATTATATTCTTGAGGTTGATCTGGTTCAGGAGCAGGTAGCCTGGTTCAATGAGAGAGGTTCTCCGACGGCCAGAACCAAAGTTTCCGTCGTTCGGTAAAACTGTAATAA
>DATBSH010000170.1:0-10304 GCA_036559885.1 Pyrinomonadaceae bacterium | reverse complement strand
GCCTCGATTCACATTTCGACAAGTAACAGCAGGGCATTATCGGCAATCTACAAGTTTCTGCGGTTTCAGATTAAGGAGCACAAGACAGGCGATTCGTTTGAGGTTAGCCGATAGTCAGGTCAATGGCTGGAGTTCGGTAACACGTGGTGTTCTCTGTGTAGTAAACCGACAACCTTCTTTTTTTGACAAGTTTTCTAACCAGCTGCGTCGTCCCGTAAGGACGTAATGTTTATAGAATGCAAGGTCCACAAGCCTTTCCTCGCTCCGGGGGAGCGAAACAACCGATCTGGCAACTCATCCCAAAGAAACTTTGCGCTCCGCTGGAGCGCGAGTGGCGAATTCATCTCGGTATCTATAAACATTCGGCTCCTCCGGCGCCAGCGTGCCATTTGGTTGCGGCCTGAGTCGCGCTGTGCAACCCCCGTGTTCTCAGTGTCTCTGCGGTGAGTGACTTCTGACGGTATCCACCAGGGAGACACAGAACACGGAGGTTGCACAGAAAGACGATTCTGTGTGTGGTGACCAAATTTGGCCTCCAGCATCGGGCTCCGCTATGGTATTTAGTAACTCGGGGGCATAATAGTCGTTCAGTTGATGTCAAAGCGCAGCTTTCCAATAATTCTGCTGACTGTCGCGTTTCTCATTAGTGCGTGGGGAAACGTGATTTCCGCCGCTTTCTGTCCGCGTTACTTATCCAACGGCAACTGCGAAAGCAAACAGCAGCCTCGGCAAATCCAGCGAGTGGACGAAAAGTCATCATGTCACCAGGAAATGGCTGACATGGAAATGGGCGACATGCAAATGGATGAGAAGGAGGTGGAAAGCGGGCCCGCTGTACAGACTTCAGATAGCGCGATACTTACAACTTGGCCAATAGAGGTCGGAACTAAATTCTCCGCTGAACAGGTTGCGATTACTTTTCCCACCGAAACATGTGGGCATTGTTGGATGCATTCGCAACCGGCATCAGGTGTCGCCAGCATCGTTGCAGTCGATCCAACTAAGACATTGATCGATACTAGTGCACCGTCACCAGACCTTGCGATCTCTTTGCCTTCCGCTTGGCTCGTTCCTATTCTCCAGAGGGAACATGGGCCACCGGGCAATTCGTCCCCCCGCCACGTTCTGATTAACGTCTTTCGAATCTAAAACCCCATAAGGAATCGTCGCAAACCCGTTTGCGCGGACGTGTGCCTACACGTGCGCGTCATCGTCATCCTGCTTGTAAAGCAAAGAAGTTCTAAAGGGGGAGTCATGAAGAGGTTAGATCCGGGTGCTTTGATCGGAAAGATAGCAATATGCGCCCTCGTATTTACCGGTCTCATAATTTCGTTAGGCACTGAAGGTATGGCTCAAGGTCACGATATGAGCAACATGCCTGGGATGAAAATGTCCAAGCCAAAAGCAAAGACCGAACGCAGAACAGCGAGCAAGAAGAAACGGAAGCCAGCAAGAAGGAAACGATCTGCAAAGAGACATCAGATGAGCAACATGCCCGGAATGAGTATGCCGGGGATGAACACGCCTAAGACCAAAGCGGCGCCTGATACAAAGGTAACAGTGCCGGCGGCCTCACAGCCTTCTGGCCACCAAACGCACATGAACATGCCGGGGATGCAGATGCCGACTGCTTCGCCAAATCCCCAGGCTTCTCCCGAGCAGAAGATGGAGATGAACATGCCGATGCCCTCTCCCTCACCGGGAGCATCTCCCAAAATGGATATGCCCGGTATGCACGTGCCGTCGTCGCCAAACCCACAGGCTTCTCCGCAGCACAAAATGGACATGAACATGCCGATGCCATCAGCAAGTCCGTCCGCAAGCCCGATGGATCATATGGCAGGTATGGACACGGGCGGCATGAACATGAATATGGGTCCGCTGATGGTGATGATGGGTAATGACATGGGTATTCGCGTGGGATCGAGCGACACCAACATTATGTCGATGGGTGCAATGGGATCAGGAACTTCATGGCAGCCTTCGTCAGCGCCTATGCATATGTACCACAAAGTAGCCGGTGATTGGCTACTGATGTTTCATTTCAACCTCGTCGCGGGTGTGAACCGGCAAGGCGGGCCGCGCGGAGTGACGAAATTTGAATCGGGAAATTGGTTCATGCCGATGGCATTTCACAAACTCGGCAAAGGGACGTTGCAGCTTCGGGGAATGTTCAGCGCCGAGCCATTTACATTTCCACCGGGAGGTTCACCGTTGCTATTTCAAACCGGTGAGACATACAAAGGACAGCCGTTAATTGATCGTCAGCATCCACACGACCTGTTCATGGAGTTGTCTGCCCAGTACACAGTTCCCGTGGGTGAACATGGAACCTGGTTCACGTATTTCGGTTACCCGGGCGAGCCAGCTCTTGGACCCGTAGCCTTCATGCATCGGATGTCGGCGTCGGAGAATCCGTCCGCAACCCTGTCACATCACCTACAGGACTCCACGCACATATCTTTCGGTGTTCTAACAACCGGGTTCACTTATCGCTGGCTGAAGTTGGAAGGCTCGATCTTTAACGGGCGCGAGCCCGATGAAAATCGATATGACTTCGATTCGCATAAATGGAATTCGCGATCGGCGCGTCTTTCAATCATGCCCAACAGCAATTGGACCTTCCAGATCAGTCACGGTTTCTTGCGCAGCCCTGAAGGACAGGAGCCGGATGTCGACATCCGTCGCACGACGGCATCACTTCAATACAACAAGCCTTTTCATCGTGGTAACTGGGCGTCTGCGTTTGTTTGGGGCAGGAACCACGCAAGCAGTCCGGGCGAGATTCACAACCTTAACGGCTACACCGCTGAATCAACCGTGAATTTCCTTGACAAAAATTATCTCTATACGCGACTTGAGTTGGTGGATAAAAATGAACTGCTGCGCCCCAGCGACCGCACACTGCTCGGCATAACCGACGACCATCCGTCATTTAGGATCGGAGCTTATACCTTCGGCGGCGCTCGCGATATTTGGAATACGGACAAGGTTTCATTGGCAATTGGTGGCGATCTGACCTTCTACTCCAAGCCGTCAATTCTCGATCCCATCTACGGCAGTAATCCGGTGTCGTGGAAACTCTTCTTCCGCATTCGGCCGGGCAAAATGGATATGCAAAGCATGCACGGAATGCATGGGAACATGAAGACAACCGACGACAAGATGCCGAACAAGCATTAACGAAATGAGAACATGTAGTATGGTGAACATGCGAACCTTGGAATCAAAGGCAGTGACAATTGATCCTGTTTGTGGAATGAAGGTAGCGCCAGAGTCGGCTGCTGGCTCAATCGAATATCAGGGAAAGACTTACTACTTTTGCAGCAAGAGCTGTTTGGATAAGTTCAGTAAGAGTCCTGAACAGTTCTTGAAAGCGCCAACCCGAGGATCGCTCAGCGAAGCAGTGAAGGTGACCAGAGCCACTGAGGTAGCGTCCACTGTCTATACGTGTCCGATGCATCCGGAGATTCGGCAGAGCAAGCCAGGAGCGTGTCCGAAGTGTGGAATGGCGCTCGAGCCCGTTGCGCCCGTGGTTGCAGTGCAGAAGATTGAGTACACGTGCCCGATGCACCCGCAGATTGTCCGTGACAAACCCGGCGACTGCCCCATCTGCGGCATGGCGCTCGAACCGCGCACCGCTTCACTCGACGATGAGAAGAATCCCGAATTGGTGGAGATGACGCGGCGATTCTGGGTGAGCGTCGTTCTGACTATTCCCTTGCTTTTAATAGCAATGAGCGAGTTTATTCCGGGGAACCTCCTTGAACGAGCTGTTTCAATGCGAACGCTCGGCTGGATTCAATTTGTTCTAGCTACGCCAGTTGTGCTGTGGGGCGGATGGCCCTTCTTCGTGCGCGGCTGGCAGTCAATCGTAAATCGCAGCTTGAACATGTTCACGCTGATCGGCCTGGGTGTAGCCGTCGCTTATGTTTTCAGCGTTATTGCAAAGCTGGTCCCTGAGAGTTTTCCGCCGTCTTTTCGCGATGCTTCCGGTGAAGTCCCCGTGTACTTCGAAGCCGCAGCAGTGATCACGACTCTCGTCTTGCTGGGACAGGTGCTCGAATTACGCGCGCGTAGCCAGACTGGCGCCGCGATCAAAGCCCTCCTTGGTCTCGCTCCCAAAACTGCGCGTCGCGTGCGGGACAATGACACAGAAGAAGACGTGCCTCTTGATCAGGTGCAGCCGAACGACCGCTTGCGCGTGCGCCCGGGAGAAAAGGTGCCGGTCGATGGAGTTCTCATAGAAGGGTCAAGCTCGGTAGATGAATCGATGGTGACAGGAGAGCCGATTCCTGTCGAGAAGCGTGCGGGCGACCGGGTGATTGGTGCGACGGTGAATGGCACCGGTTCTTTTGTGATGCGCGCAGAACGCGTTGGCGCTGAAACATTGTTGGCGCAGATAGTTCAGATGGTCGCCGAGGCCCAGCGCAGTCGCGCACCCATTCAAAAACTCGCGGACGTCGTATCTGCATACTTCGTTCCGGCGGTTGTTGCAATTGCCGCAATCACTTTCATTCTTTGGAGTATCTGGGGACCGGAACCACGCATGGCGCACGGATTCGTAAATGCAGTTGCTGTCCTGATCATCGCCTGTCCGTGCGCGCTCGGTTTGGCGACTCCGATGTCGATCATGGTGGCAACAGGAAGAGCAGCGCAAAACGGCGTGCTTTTCAAGAATGCGGAAGCCATCGAGATCATGCGCAAAGTGGACACGCTGGTCGTTGATAAAACGGGAACGCTCACAGAGGGTAAACCGAAACTCGTTAGTGTGGTAACGACCGAAGCAGTTGATGAACAGACGTTGCTGAGATTGGCTGCCAGTCTGGAGCGAGGAAGTGAGCATCCATTGGCAGCCGCAATTGTAGCCGGCGCGCAAGAGCGCGGCATTGAGCTGGCAAAGGCAACGGCGTTTGATTCTCTGACAGGGAAGGGAATCAGTGGAGAGATTGATGGTCATCAGATTGCCCTCGGCAATCGCGCTCTTCTCAAGGATTTGAAAATCGATGCGGTAGAGCTTGCAACCAAGGCGGAGAGTCTACGTGCGAACGGTCAGACAGTCATGTTCGTGATAACCGACAACAAAGCAGCGGGCTTAATCGGCGTCGCCGATCCGATCAAAGAAAGCACGCCGGAAGCGATCAGACAACTTCACGATGAAGGCATTCGAATTGTCATGCTCACGGGCGACAGCCACACAACGGCCGGCGCAGTGGCGAAGAAACTCAATATTGATGACGTTCTAGCAGAGGTGCTTCCTGATCAAAAAATCGAGGTCGTGAAAAAGCTTCAAGGCGAGGGACGATTCGTAGCGATGGCTGGTGACGGCATAAACGATGCTCCTGCGTTAGCACAAGCTGACGTTGGTATCGCAATGGGAACCGGAACCGATGTCGCGATGCTGAGCGCAGACATTACTCTGGTGAAAGGTGACCTGCGCGGCATCGTCCGTGCCCGAGTTTTAAGCCGATTGACGATGAGCAACATCAAACAGAATCTTTTCTTCGCGTTTATCTACAATTCGCTTGGCGTTCCGGTTGGGGCAGGAGTTCTCTATCCGTTCTTCGGAATTCTGCTCAGTCCGATGATTGCGGCAGCTGCAATGAGTTTCAGTTCCGTTTCAGTGATTGTGAATGCCCTCAGGCTGCGAAACGTTCGTCTGTGAGCAAAGCGAAGTCAAGCTGGAAGGCTGCCTATCCTCTCGAACGCAATCCCACTCTTTCTATGTTCACTTTGATGCGGATGTGACTTCAACCATTCAGCCCGCAGCATGAAACTGCCTTGCGTAACAATCCGATCGCCAACGTTGAGTCCTTCCAGAACTGGATAGTAGTTATTACTCTCCGGGCCAAGGTTCACCGCACGCATCGCAAAGACGTTAGGATCACTCGTGGCGACAAAAACAACCTGTTGAGTCCCGACATTCTGGACTGCCGCGACAGGTACTAGAGGGACGGTCGATTCCGCTCCACTGAGCGTGCCGAAACCCACGTTCACGTACATGCCAATCTTTAGTAGCTGCCCAGGATTGGCTAATTCGATGCGTGCCTGAGCGGTTCGTGTTTGAGTATCAACCTTTGGATCAACGTAAGAAATACGGCCCCGAAAGATGCGACCGGGATACGCGTCCGTCGTGATGCTGGCCCCGCTGCCGATATGAATCTTGCCAAGATCCTTTTCATAGACTTGCGCGACTACCCACACACTAGAGAGGTCAGTTACTCGCAATAGTTCTTTGTTGGCTTCGATGACCTCGCCTGGATTAACGGTGCGGCTTGTCACCGTGCCGGAAGCAGGTGCGGGCAAGCCGACTTCCGAACTGACCTGTGATGTCGAACGCAAGGCACTAACGCGCTGAGAACTCAGACCGAGAAGGAAAAGGCGTTGGCGTAGATTGGCCACGTCTGACTCGGCTGCTTTCAGCTTGCTGGTTGCCATCTCCAACTCTTCGCGGCTGGCCGCGCCAATCGCTACCAGCTTTTCGGTACGCGCGTGATGCTTGTGGTGCTCGTCTAACTCCGCGAATGCAGCAAGATATTTCGTTTGAGCGTCGGCAAGATCATTGCTCGACACAACCGCAACTGTTTGGCCTTTGCGCACATTCTGTCCGAGTTCCGGCCCGACGCTACGCACAATGCCCCCGACAAGAGACATCACGGGAGTTTCGCGATAGGAGTTTGCCTGTACTACGCCGGTTGTTTGTTGGCCGGTTGTCTCAATCGAGGCACGCTCGCCCACCGTTTCGATCTTGATGCCTGCACGCTGAGCTTGCTCTGGATCTATTGTGAGCGTCGATTCGGCTTGGGGGCTACTAGCTTGGTTAGTTGTTTGATCCGGACCGATGGTGCGCGGCGCGGGTACAGGCCGTCCACCGCTCCCCCGTGGAATGAATAGCCAGAGAAGAAACGTGATAGCGGCAATAGCAACGACCGCAACGACTGCCACAATCGCGGTCTTTTTATTACGCTTCTGGCTATTAACGCTAGTAGCGCTCGCGGATTCTTTGTTGGTTTCATTTGGCTCGTTCATCTTTGTGTCACCTGCTGACTGGTTGGCATCGGTGAAGCAACGGCGCGTTCAATTTCAACGCGTGCCTTATATGTATCAAGTAGCGCGTCGATGTATCCGTTCTGCAAGTCAATAAAGCGTCTTTGCTCACCCAGGTAGTCAATAAGGGTTTTTGATCCCAGCTCATACGTTTGCCGAACGATGTCGAGATTAGCGTTGGCCTGATCCTTCACACCGACGCGGAAAATTTCGGCCGCACGTGAGGCGCTGTTGTATTGCGCATAAGCAGACGCTACTTCACGCCGCACCGTAAGTTCGAGAAACTCACGCCGTTGCTTTGCTCCTTCCGCTTCCGCGACGGCTGCCTCGATGGCTCCCTGGTTCTTATTCCGCACGGGCAGGTCTAAAGAGACGCCGACAGTGAAGTAGTGAAAGGTGCCCTGAATCGGCCTTAATTGACCAGCATCGTTAATCCCGTTCAGCGGATAACCGAAGTCCATTCGTTGATAGCCTGCGATCAAACTCGCATCCAATCTTCCCTCAGCACGCGCCTGGTCGATGCGAGCTTCCGCGAAACTCTCAGCAGCTTTCGCAAGTTTCAGATCGGGTCGCTCGGATAGTGCGCGATCGATGGCCTCGGCGAGGGGTGAAAGGGGACCAATCACGTCATTGAAATCCCCGCGTAGCTGAAGTGGTTCGTCTGGCGTCATGCCAATGAGGTTACGCAACTGCAGCATTTCTATTTGAGTCTTACCTTCAGCGGTTTCTCGCATCGAACGCAGGCGATTGAGTTCCACCAGCACCATGTTCTGTTCGAGTGGAGCAGTGCCTCCTTGAGTGACTCGCGCGGCGACCAGGCTATAGCTCCGTTGACTCGTGGCAATCAGATCTTCATCAAGGCCAAGTTTAAGAATTGCTGCCAGGGCGTCGCCGAACTTGGCTCGCACATCGGCAGCTAACATCCTTTCGCGATTGGCAACGTCTTGCCGCCGCATTTCGAGTTCGCGTTCGGCTACCCTGATCCGGGCCGGACGGCGCCCGCCTAGTTCCAGCGGCAACATACCGTTGACAGTCATGTTGTTGTCTGTACCGGTGACAGTCTTCGATAGACTTGCGTCCACTTTAGGATTTGCTCGTAGTGCCGCTTGCTTAACGAGGGCGCTTGCTGCATCGATGTCTTTGCGTGCGGCTAACAACTCGCCGTTGTGTTCCAGCGCATAGGCCACCGCCTGATCCACTGTCAGGCCCACCTGTGGGTCCGCATATCGGGTAACCCTTGAGGTTGGAACCAAATTCACACTTGCCTCAGAGAAACTACTTTCAGGCTCGTTCGTAATTGATTGAGCCAGCGCGGCGACGCCTCCAATCACCACCTGGGCCAGTGTTAAAACGACGGCCATAACTACTCGTAAAATGCAGAGCCTATTCATCACTACTACCTTCTTTCTCAATGTCAGACAGTGGCATTGGATCTTTGTCTGACGTCTTCCCACTTGTCTCGTATCTGAATTCCTCGGCCATGTCGCTGCTTGTTCTCTCAATACCTTGTTTCTTTAACTGCCGTTCACGCAGCCAGAAAAAGATCACTGGCGTCACGATCAAGACATGCAAAAGACTTGAGACCATCCCGCCCAGAACCGGCGTGGCAAGCGGCTTCATTACTTCCGAACCGGCGCTGGTGCTCCACATGATCGGAAGCAAACCGGCAATAACGGTCGAGACGGTCATGACTTTCGGTCGCAAACGAAGTAATGCGCCTTCGGTCACTGCTGCCATCAGAGTCGTGCGAGTTAGTGCGCCGACTTCTTTCCGCTTTCTTTCAACGGCTTCCTCGAGATAGATAACCATCACAACGCCGGTCTGGACCGCAGTGCCGAACAACGCGATGAATCCTACCCAGACGGCAACTGAGAAGTTGTAGCCAAGTGTCCAAAGCAGGTAGACACCGCCAGTTAACGCGAACGGGACAGCAAGCAGTACATGAGCTGCTTCCAAAACGGAGTTATAGGTCAGGTAGAGAAGACCAAAGATGATTACCAGCACTATTGGTACGACGATCATCAGACGCTGGCGCGCGCGTTGCTGGTTCTCATATTGACCACTCCAGTCCATGTAATAGCCGGGAGGCAATTGCACCTGGGCTGCAAGCTTTGGCTTGGCTTCGTCAACGAAGCTCCCTACATCGCGACCGCGCACGTTGAGCAATACCGTTCCCCGTAACAGCCCGTTTTCGCTGGAGATCATCGTTGGTCCTTCAACGCTGCGAATCTCCGCTAGTTGTGCCAACGGAATGGATGAGCCCGATGGTGAAGCGACGGGAATTTCGCCCAACGCTTCAGGGCTGCTCCGAAACTGTTGTGCATAGCGAACCCGCACGGGAAAGCGCCTTCGCCCCTCGATCGTGACGGTTAGGTTCGTCTCGCCAATTCCTTTTTCGATAGCATCCTGAATAGTTCCGACATCGATGCCATAACGTGCGGCTGCCGGCCTGTTGATACGAATGTCGATGTAAGGTGCGCCGCTGATCTGCTCAGGATAAACATCGACCGCTCCCGGCACTGTCTTCACTACTTCAGCGACTCTTCTTGACAGTTCTTCAAGTTCCTTCAAGTCATTGCCGAAGATTTTCAGACCCACCTGCGAGCGGATTCCGGTGGAAAGCATGTCGATGCGGTTCTGAATAGGCTGCGTCCAGATATTTGTCACACCGGGCATAGTCAGCTTTTCGTTCATCTCAGAGATGAGCTTCTCCCGCGTCATGCCAACTCGCCATTGTTCGGTAGACTTCAAATGAACGATTGTTTCGTTCATGTTTACGGGAGCGGGGTCAGTCGAGGTGTCAGCGCGTCCGGCTTTCCCCACGCTAGATTCGACTTCGGGAAAACTCTTCAAGATCTCGTCTTGCTTGCTTAAGATTCGCAGCGCCTCATCGACGGAGATCGCCGGGTCCGTTACCGGCATGTACATGACATCGCCCTCGTTGAGCGGAGGCATGAATTCCTTGCCGATTCCAGTCGCCAGAATGATCGCGCCAGTGAATAGCAGTAGCGCGATCGAAACCGTGATCAGGCGATGACGCAAAGCCAGCAAAAGTGCAGGCCGATAGATGGCGTGTAGAACACGCATCACCGGGTTTGACTGCTCGGAGTGAAACTTACCTCCCAGGAGATAGGTGCATAACACGGGCACCAGTGTGACGGCGATGATCGTTGCGCCAAACATGGCGAACGTCTTCGTGAACGCGAGTGGGTGAAACAATTTTCCTTCCTGTCCGGTGAGCGAGAAGACAGGAATGA
>DATBSH010000169.1:0-13463 GCA_036559885.1 Pyrinomonadaceae bacterium | reverse complement strand
ACGGCCGCACTGTAGTTCGCGGTGGCATAGGTTTGTTCTACGACGATATAGATCTAAACGTTGCGACATTCACTCAGTTACAAGATCGAATCGTAACCGACTTTAGACCAGACGGGCAGGAGATAGTCGGATTTCCGCAACTACAGCGTTATGAACTGACGGGGGGAAGGCTTCAAACGCCGCGTAGCGTCAACTGGAATATTGAGGTTGATCGCGAGTGGATCAATAACTTGTTTGTGCGAGTGGGCTACCAGCAGAGACAGGGCAAGCGCGAGTTTGTCTTGAACCCCCTTGAGGTCCAACCGCAGCAGAGCATTATTGGTTTGGACAATTCGGGAAGTTCACGCTATCGAGAACTTGAGGTCACCGCGAGATATAAGTTTCGCGAGCGGGACGAGTTTGTAGCCTCGTATGTACGCTCTTCTGCCAGGGGAGATGTGAACGACTTTAATTCTTATTACGGTAATTTTGAGAATCCCATCATTCAGGCGAATGAACGCACGCTCCTGCCCTGGGACGCTCCGAACCGTTTTCTTTTCCGTGGCGAGTTCCACGTCAAATACCGTCTTACTGTCTCACCGATTCTGGAAGTCAGAAACGGATTTCCTTACTCAATAATTGATGAAGATCGCAACTTCGTGGGTCCTCGTAATCGCGCCGGTCGTTTTCCAACCTTTACGTCACTCGATTTGCAGGTGTTGAAGTCAGTGAGTCTTCCAGGAAGATTCAAGAAGTACCGCGCAAATCTAGGTTTGAAGGTTTTTAATCTGACGAATCACTTCAATCCTCGCGATTTCCAGAACAATCTGGCGAGCAATAGCTTCGGTGGCTTCTCAAACGGGGTGGGCAGGATGTACGGCACACGCCTCTCGTTCTCGAAGAAGTAATGTTCGAGATACTTCAGTTTTGAGGCGCCGACGAATGAATAGCTGACTTTGGAATTAGCGATTGATGAGTGAATCATGCAAACGGTACGATCTTCAATGAACAAGGGGCTATATCGGTTCTGTTTACTGGTCGCGTTCGCGACGTTTTTGTTAATCGTCGCCGGTGCGCTCGTCACTAGTCATGATGCTGGGTTGGCAACCTCCGACTGGCCCCTTTCAAACGGCCAATTCTTCCCCAAAATGGTGGGCAACCTGTTTTGGGAACATGGTCACCGCATGGTTGCCACTGTCGTTGGACTGCTCACTATTGTCCTAACGATTTATCTCTTCAAGAGCGAAAGGCGAAGATGGGTCCGCAGGCTCGGCATCGTCGCCCTACTTGCTGTAATTTCCCAGGGACTACTCGGCGGCCTTACGGTCAAGCTGATGTTGCCGCTGACCGTTTCCGCGGCTCACGCAACTCTGGCGCAGCTCTTTTTTTGTACCACAGTTAGCTTAGCTGTGTTTACTTCCAGCAGCTGGAAGAAAGATAGAGCGACGGTTGAAGAAGGTCACGGCCTGCCTGTCAGGTACCTCTGTTTGGCGACGGCCACGGCCGTATTTTTGCAGTTAATTATTGGTGCCGTATTGCGCCATTCAGCAACCTGGGATAAACCGCTACCAACTGATCTGCTCTTGACCCATTTCGGAGGCGCCGTAGTCGTCACAGTATTGCTCGGCACAACGGCTGCAATCATCCTCCGCCGTTATTCCGGTCAGCGGTTCCTAACGCGACCGGCAGCAGTTGCTTTGGCTCTTCTGGGAGTGCAGCTTCTGCTCGGGCTCACGGCGTACGTTACCAGACAAGCATCACCGAACGATCCGCAGCCTTTGAATCCAATGATAGGAATCACGGTGGCTCATGTGGCTTGCGGCGCTCTTGTCTTTGCATCCACGATTGTCTTAACTCTGCGGTCGTTTAAATACCTGCGAGCGAGCGAATCGTTCGAGTTCATTTCCAAGTCTGAGACTGTTTACAGCATTTAGCGTAAGAGTTTGTCGATAAATTCATCCTGAAATCTAGCTGCGGACATTTCTTCAGGACATCGCCTGAGCAGTTGCTAACGGATCGGCAGGCAGGTACAAACTCCTTGTTGTCCAGATCCGGTAACTTTATTCGCCCAGCTCTCCAATCCGCTTTTGCTTGAGCGATGCGCTCGTGCGAAGAGGACACGAAATTCCACTCGATAAATCGCTCACCTATTGGTGCTCCGCCTAAGAGCATCAACACAGTTGGTGCTGTCGCTTCAACCACTGCCTCCGCGCTCGGACTAAAGACCACCAGCTGTGTCGCCTTAAGTGACTGACCATCGGCTTCAGCTGCTCCAGACACAAGAAAAGCACCTCGCTGTTTGTGCTCGTGAGGAAGCGCGATGCGGGAACCAGCTTGCAATGCGACGTGCACGTAGAACAGCGGCGAATGCGTCTTTACTGCGGCACGTAACCCAAACACCTCTCCAGCTAACAGTCGGAGCCACACTCCGCCGTCAGTGTGAATCGGCAGATCCTCGCCGTCATGGTGAGCAAAGGCAGGGTCTGTTTCTTCCTCGCCATCGGGCAACGCCGCCCACGTTTGGATTGCATGGATTGGTCCGCCTTCAAGACGTGCGCGTTCAAAGCGTTCGGAATGTGTAATGCCGCTGCCGGCGACCATCCAATTCATTTCGCCTGGCCGAATCGGCCGCTCCATCCCGATCGAGTCTCGATGCATGATTTCCCCTGCAAACAAGTACGTGACAGTCGAGAGCCCAATGTGGGGATGCGGTAAGACATCGGCTTCACGTGCAAGACCCTGTGGCAGATCAACCGGACTCAGGTGATCGAAGAAGCAGAATGGCCCAATCATGCGGCGCTTCCCAGTCGGCAACACGCGACCGACTTCGAAGCTTCCAAGATGCCGTCGCTTCTGATCAATAATGACTTCGACCGTGATTCCTTGAGCTTTGAAGCTAAATGTTCAACCAGCTTTCGTAAGAGGCTGAATCTTTCCGGTAGTAAGACGATACTTTCTTTCCGATATCCGCGTTTGGTTCTTCACCGTTTCAGCAGCAGAAAAGCTTTCTTGATAGCTCTCGCTTTCAGATGGGAATTTACCATCCTTAACGTCCCGATCGTAGGCATTGAGCGCGATCTGAATACGGTCAAATGTGTTTGCATAGGTTCTCAGAAACTTAGGCATAAAACCCCGGTTCAGACCGATCATGTCTTGATAGACCAGAACTTGTCCGTTCACATCTGCCCCAGCACCAATTCCAATGGTCGGAATCTTGAGAAGTTCGGTCACCTTTCGAGCTGCGATCGAGGGTACACACTCGAGAACCAACGCGAAGCATCCCGCTTTTTCAAGCGCGCATGCCTGCCGGCTCAGGATGTCAAGTGTGGCCGTTGTTCGCGCCTGGACCTTCATGCCGCCCAACATATGGACGGATTGTGGTGTTAGTCCCAAATGCCCCATTACAGGGACTCCGGATTCGACCATGTGGCGAATAATCTCCTCATGTCCACTAACACCTTCGAGCTTAACTGCGTGTGCTCCCACACTCATTAACTGGTGTACAGCATCCATCGCATCTTTCAGTCCCTTTCGATACGAAAGAAATGGTAAGTCCGCAACGATGAACTTGGAAGAAGCACCTCTTGCAACTGCTGCAGTGTGAAGCGCCATCATCTCTACTGTTGCGGAAAGCGTATTGGGGAACCCGTGCATCGTCATGGCTACGCTGTCCCCAACGAGGATGCAGTCGATATTCGACTCAGCAACAACTCGGGCGCTTGAATAGTCGTAACAGGTGACCATTGAAATCTTACGACCTTCGTTCTTCATCTTTTGAAAATCCAGGATGTTCATAACGAATTACTTCCTTTCTTCGCCTCGGAGTCAGTTGTCTGCAGTGACTCAGTTATAAGGACGTAAGCGAGCAACGAACGTTCCATTCGACAACTTAAGAAACATCTCCAACTCCGAGGAACTCAATCGAGTTCTGGCGGAAATGTCGCCCACAACCCAATAACTGTCGGACAGACAGCCGACAACTCCGAATGGTTCATGCTCAACTTCTTAGGATTTACCGATTAATCCAGAAAATCGCTGTGGCCAGTTTGTTGCTATGCGTCGACTCGAGGTTCTTCACGAACCAGTTGATATCGGGGGCGCAATTCAAAACCTAATTGAGATATCGACTCAGTTACTAACGAGTTGAATTGAGCGCTGGTGACCAGGGGCAACCCGCCGCGCTCTTGGTGGGTGGGTTTCACATAGGCGGCAGGAGCCCACCCATCTGAAATTGCCCCATGGCTGCGGCGTTATGAAAGCCAGTTGTGAAAATAGTGAAGCGTAGGATTAGAGAGCAGCGCTTCTACATCTCGCTCCTCCGGAGCAAAACGACATGCCCTTCATTTTCGGGTAGTGACCCGAAGCGCCGTTTCATTTAGCGGCAGAAAATTTTTCACCAGCGGCGCTTGCCGCCTTCTTGGCGAAATCGTAAGTAGCCCTCAGGTTCCCACCGACGAACCGCACCTTTCCTGTTATATCGCGCTCCAACATCGAGTTTCCACCCCGATCCCTGAACTGGCAGCGCAGGGTTATGGAGGTTGCGCCAGCGACCGTTGTCACCTGACGCATCGTCTCACTCCCCTGTTTAAAGCTCACGACAGTGCATTGAAGCGCGATGAGGTCAGGGACGATAGCAGCATTTCGGTCTCCGTCTCGATACACATGCGAGAAGGTACCCTTCTGCTGAAGTTGATTGATCAGTTGCTCATAAAGCGAAACCTGGAATTCTGCGGGTAATGTTAGCTTCTCCGCCCGAATCATCATGACCTGGATCGCCGATGCCTTGATCCTGGCCGCTTGGCTTTCCTTCGCGCCCGCGAGCGGTCCTGCAAGAGACAGCGCGCTCAATAGACAACAACATACTGTAGTTTTGAGGGTAAGCTTCATGGTTTCTTCTCCTTAGCGTCGGAGGTAGTCGTTCCAGGATCTGGCTGTGTTGGAATACTCGTCTGGGCTCCGTGTGAGATGAGTTCCTGTTTAATGATTTCCGCTTTGCCAAGCGGCACCGTAAAAATGACGCCGTGAAGGCCGCCGTCGGAGTCACGATATTGAATCGTTAGCGTATCAAGCTTTTTGCGAAATAAGCTCAAGGCACGCCCGGACCCGAACGGGGCAAGCACTGTTAGCGTTCCCAACGTTCCCCCTATGGCACGCTGGCTGTCTCTACCCGTGACAACATCCTGGATGGACGCAGCGGACACTTCAGCATTACCCCTGTCATAAATAAAGCGCAAACTTCCGTTGACGAGCGTTAGCCTTCCCTTTGTCTTTTCTTTCACACCCGCAAGACCGATGACCTGGACAGCCTGCGTCTCAGTTGGAGCCTGTTGGGCGTGGCTAGTGTGAATCACCGGGTTACAAATAAACAAAGCAGTGGAGATTACTACTATTTTGATTCTCGAGATCATTTGACACCCCTTTTCTTTGTTCGCCTTGGGACGCTGCTCGACAACTAACCGCGCACTGGTGACAGATTATCCTACTACCTCGTCGAACCTTTTCGCCTGTTGGTCTTCGGTAATGATAATGCGTGCGGCGCGGTCGTGCGTCAGAGCTGACCAGCCCCAATTCCACAGCGTCTCGATCCGGTTTCGCATTCCGCTTAATAATGCCAGGTGAACACCCAGCCAGGCGAAATACGCCAGCGGGCCATGCAATGTCCGCTTGTTTGGAAACTCGACCACGGCTGAGCCCCGTCCGATCGTCGCCATGAAACCCTTATCCCAATATTTGAACGCCTGCGTTTCTTCTCCAGCTATCCGGCGCGCGATCTGTCGTCCGATATGTTCTCCCGATTGCATTGCAACCGAACCGAGTTGCGGTAAGACTTGTCCCTCCGAAGTGACTTCACCCATATCACCCGCGACAAAGACCTCGGGATGTTCCGGCACACTCAGATCGGGATTGAGTTTTACTCTCCCGCCGCGACCCTGCGGCATTCCGAGCATGCGTGCGAGCGGACTTGCTTGAACTCCAGCGGCCCAGACGAGCGTGTGTGCTTTTATCTCTTCGCCTGACTTCAGTTTCACTGATGTTGGACCAACCTCAGCAACTGCCTCACCCAGGCGGACTTCAACTCCCCTTTCTTGGAGCTCCCCTTTTGCATATTCCCGCAAGTTTTCTTGGAACGCTGCCAACACCTCTTTGCCCATCTCAACGATGATTATCCGAGCCTTTTCGGTTGCGAGTTGGTGATAGTCCCGTGGTAGTAAGTTATAGAAGAGGTCAGATAATGCGCCGGCAGTCTCGACGCCGGTAGGTCCTGCTCCCACTACTACGAAAGTCAGGGCGCCATCATCGATGGCTGCGGGATTTCGATCGGCTGCTTCGAATTGTTGCATCACCTGATTACGGAGTTTTACCGCATTCATCAATGTGTAGAGTGGGAATGCGTGTTCGGCTGCTCCAGGAGTGCCAAAATAGTTAACCGTCGTTCCGCCTGCAAGCACGAGGTAGTCGAAAGTTATTTCGTCACCATCCATCTGGATGTTTCGCCCCGGCACATCGATACTCGTCACCGTTCCGAGACGGAAGTTCACATTCTGCTGGTGTCGAAACATGCTCCTCACCGGCGCACCAACGTCTTCTGCGTTCAGGAGAGAAGTGGCCACTTGATAAAGCAGTGGCTGGAATGTGTGATAGTTGTTTCGATCGATTAAAGTCACCTGAACTGGGACGTGAGCCAACTGTTCGGCGACTCCTAGTCCACCGAAGCCGGCACCAACAATCACGACGTGTGGGTACTTGCTCATTTTTTCTTACCTTCGAGGTGTTTGCTGTTTGTTCTTGCCTTCCGGTGAACCGTTCACCGCTGCCCCGCAGCAGTTCCACCCAGCGCAACAGATGTACCAAAAGATCGGACTCATGATTTGCTGATTGAAGAGCCATAAAGAGGTTGGCTAACTAAGTTTGCCGGAATTGCCGGGACTGGTCGCTCCAGTTGTGCCAGTGTTTCCGACATTCTGATGGCTTTTTGAATCTCCTAATCAGCATTTCCTTTAACAATTTAGCTGATTAACACAGCGCTCGTCTGCGGCAAAAGTATTGCTGTCCAGGTGAGGCGTGATGAGTTCCGTCATAAGACAATCCGCTAATGCCTGCCGCGCCTTTTGCTGGTTGATCGTCCTGGTCGTACTGTCTGGGCCAGGAGGAGTTTTTGCGCAGGAAACAACGTCTCAACCGGGAGAAACATTGACGTTAGATCAAGCCATAGCGTTGGCAGTACGCGATAACCATGGGCTCAAGATTGCCCGGTTGGCAGTCGAAAAGTCAGACGATGAAATCTCTGCTAAGAAAACTCTGCGTCTTCCTTCGTTGCACGCCTATTCGTTGTTTTCGGGAAATCTCGCGGCGAATGAACTAAGAGCCCCAAATCTTGCGAACACCGTGTTCCCAGGTGTGGGTCCTTTCTTCTCACTGAATGTTGAGCGTAAACCCACAGCCTTGATTGGGGCATCCGTGATCGAGCCGTTAACTCAGCAATATCGAATCGGATTGCAGATTAAGCTCGAACGACTCTCGCGTGATATGGCGCAGGCAAAGCTGCGCCAAGAGCAGAACGAAACCATTGACCAGGTGAAGAAGGCATATTACGCAGTCCTGCAAACGCAGAGTGGGCTGACCAGCGTGCAGGAGGCCCTAAAGTCTTACCGCGAGCTCGACAAGATTACCGGCGATTACGTTGTTCAGCAGGTCGCGATCAAAGCCGATCAGCTCACTGTCCAAACGCGATTGGCGCGAGTCCAATATGAAGAGCTTGAGTTGTCCAGCCGGCTGGCCACACAGAAAGAGCAATTGAACGTTCTCCTGGGTCGCGATGTTGGAATCACGTTTGAAGTCGCCCGTACCCCCGAATTCGTGTCTTTTGAAACTGATTTGACCGAGGCCAGAAGGATCGCATTAGAGAAGAGGCCAGAGTTGCAGCAGGCACAGTTGCTGGTCCAACAGGCAACACTCGATCGACGCATCAAGAGGTCGCAGTACATCCCGGATGTCAGTGCCGGTTTCACCTATTTGACTGCGCGCAATTTTAGTGACGCGATTCCAAAAAATTTCGCCAATGTGGGCGTGGCGGTGACCTGGGAAATCTTTGATTGGGGCCGAAAGAAACACGAACTTGCAGCGAAGGAAAAAACAATCGAGCAGACCAATACCGGTCTGAAAGAGACCGAAGACCAGGTACTTATTGAAGTCGGCGATAAGTTGCGGAAGTTGCAGCTCGCTCGTCAGTCTCTTCGAGTCGCCAAACTGGCGGAGGATTCAGCGAAAGAGAATCTGAGAGTCAGCACCGGTCGTTACCAGTTCCAGGCTGTTTTGCTTTCAGACGTGCTTCAATCTCAGGCATCACTGGCCGAAGCAAGTCATGATTACCAACAGGCGTTGCTCGCGTTCTGGACAGCGAAAGCGGAGTTTGAAAAAGCCCTGGGGGAGGACAAGTAAACATGCCAGAAACGCAACAAGCCGCAGCAGCAGTCGAGTCAAAGCCAGGCAGCAACGGCATGACTCCCGCTAAACCAGAAACCACGGCGCCGTCTGCTAAACCAGAAACCAGCGCTCCGTCTGTTAAACCAGAAACCACGGCCCCGCCTACCGAGAATGCAACCCAATCGGTCAAAGAAACCGCGTCGACCAGTAAGAGATGGGCCAAAAAGCTGATTCCCGTGGCAGTGCTGGCGCTAGCTGCGATTATTCTCTTTGGTATCAGCGGTGGTTGGACAAGGTGGGTGGGAAGCGGCTCACAACAAACGGATGATGCCATTCTGCGTGCGGACATCACTCCCCTCAGCACCCGGGTCTCCGGGACAGTAGCGCAAGTTGCTGTCACCGACTATCAACGAGTCAAGGCTGGCGACCTGTTAGTACAACTGAAGGACGATGACTTTAGAGCCCAGGTCGCTCAAGCTGAATCCGGTGTATCGGCAAGCGAAGCAGCGCTGGAGAACAATGCGAAACAAAAAGAACTACAGGGTTCGCGAATCACGCAAGCGCAAGCAGGGATTCAGGCTGCCAGAGCCGACATAGCCCAGGCAGGCGCAGCGATCGAGGCGGCAAAGGCAGACGTTGCTAATTCCAAAGCAGCAGTTGATGCAGCAGAGGCCAAGATTCCGGACGCTCAAGCCGGGGTAGCGGCCGCACAGGCTGACGCAGAAAGAACCTCGCTGGAGCGAAAGCGTCAGGAAGCACTGCTGGATCTCGGCGCCGCAACCAAACAAAGGCTCGAGCAGGTGATCGCCGATCAGGAACGATTCGCCGCAATTCTCGATAGCCGCAAGGCCGAGCTGGCACAAACGCGCGCGCTTGTTGAAAGCCGCCGCGCAGAGTTTTCAAAAGCACGAGCGCAGGTGTCTCTACGCGAGGCTGAACAACAACGCGCGCAAGCTCAAATGATGAGCCGCACTGCGGAAGTCGATGCTCAGATTAAACAGCGTTCGGTCCTGGATGCGCAGGAGCAACAGCTACTGGCCGATCTCAGCGCGAAAAAGGAAGCGCTGAAAGTGGCGCAGACGAATCTTGATTACACTCGAATACTCGCGCCGACCGACGGCATTGTTGGTGAGCGAAAGGTTAGAGTGGGCCAACTGGTCTCTCCCGGCACACAGGTGTTATCACTGGTCGAAAACACAATCTGGGTGCAGGCTAACTACAAAGAAACACAACTCACGAACGTCAGAAAAGGCGACGCAGCCGAGATCACTATCGACACTTTCCCGGGGGTTGTGTTGAAAGGACACGTCGAAGAAATCGCGCCGGCCAGTGGATCTCAATTCGCCCTGCTGCCACCCGACAACGCCACTGGCAACTACACGAAGGTTGTCCAACGCATTCCGGTGAAGATAGTGCTCGATCCAGATCCTTCAATCGCAGATCGATTGCGCGCCGGCATGTCGGTCATTGCCGAAATCAAAACCAGATCAAGAACTAAAATGTGAGTGATGAGCGTTACGTTCAGCCAAACTCTGGATAGATTTGCGGCTTTCGACGTCTCAAGGCTCAGAGCCTTTGTTAAGTCGCTGGATCAAAATCCGTATGTCGGCACATTGGGCGTGTTCCTCGGCGCCGGTCTTGCCACTCTGAATGGTCGTTTGATCAGTGTTGGGTTGCCGGACTTGCGCGGCGCAATGGGACTGGGAATCGACGAAGCAAGTTGGATTCCAACGTCATATAACATGGCGCTGATGTTTATTGGTCCGTTCTCCGTGTTCGTTGGCGGATTACTTGGCGCGAGGCGGGTGCTGCTTCATGCGGGACTCATATTCATTGTGTGCTCAATACTCTTGCCGTTCTCGCCAAACTTGAAGGTGATGATTTGTTTGCAGGTGATAAGCGGTCTCTCTTCGGGCACGTTTTATCCACTAACCCTCAGCTACGCGCTGCGTGCCCTCCCGATCCGCTTCGTGATCTACGCCATTGGCGCGTATTCAATCGATATTGTTGGCGCAACCAGCATCGGTACAGCAGTCGAAGCCTGGTATGTCGAGCACTTATCGTGGCACTGGATCTTCTGGCAGAGCGTGGTGTTGACGCCGTTGATGATGCTCTGCGTCTATTTGGCGATTCCCCAGCCCCCGCCACGTTCAGGCCCGAAGCCGGCGCTCAGTTGGCGGGGCTTTCTTTACGGCAGTCTTGCTTTGAGTTTGATTTACGGCGCACTCGACCAGGGCGAACGACTGGACTGGTTAAACTCCGGTGTCATTGTCGCGCTGCTGCTCAGCGGAGCTTTCTTGCTTGTGGTGACCGTGATTCGCAGATGGCTTTCGCCGAATCCTCTGGTGAATCCCATCTTTCTGGTAAATCGCAACACCGCACTCCTGGCGGCATCTCTCTTCTCTTTTCGTTTCGTGATGCTGGCGATTGCTCTTCTGCTGCCAGCTGTTCTTGGTGTGACTCAGCAGTACCGTCCACTCCAGACAGGACGAGTCCTGCTCTGGCTGATTCCGTCACTAGTCCTATCGGGAATCATTGCAGCGCGGTTGATGCGTCGCGTCGACAACAGACTCGTGCTCGCATCAGGCTTTGCGATCGTTGCAGGAGCCTGTTTGTTGAATGCTCAGCTAACCAGCTCGTGGTCCGGCGATAATTTTTTTATTTCGCAGATTGTGCTTGGTTGCGGGCTTCCCCTGGCTTTCACTGCACTCGTTGGTTCAATTGTGCAGAATTCGTTTGAATCAGGCGCGCTATCCAGCCCCATGAACATACTGACGTACTCAGCTTTCATACATTCGGTCAGGCTCCTTGGGGGAGAGGCTGGCAGCGCCATGATGCAGAAGCTAATATCAGTGCGCGAGCGATTTCACTCGAACATGATCGGTCTTCATCTCGACGGGGGAGATTGGTTAGTGTCCGAACGTGTAGCTTCTCTCACGCACGGCGTTTTCCCAAATTCTGTTGGCGCGGAACAGGCACAACAACAGGCAGTTGTCGTGCTTGGTGGACAGGTCAGACTACAAGCTTATGCGCTGGCCTATAGCGACTGCTACATGGCGATCGCTTTGGTTGCCGCACTGGCGATCATCCTGATCACACTCATGAAGCCAATGAAGATTTACTTCGACGAAGGCTAGCCAGCGGAGTGTTTGTGATTCGATCGCTAAGTTTCCTTGGGAGACACTCGAAGCAACGATTGCATAACTCGTCCACTCAGTGACGAGATTTTATTAGCGGTAGTTATCACCAGATTTTCAATTAATACTTCCTGTTCAGGCGTGAGGGGCCCCAGCCGGCGTCGCCATCGGGCGAGTTCGGCGCAGGCAATGTCTCTCGGGTCACGCGATTGGGAGTTGGTTTGGACCTCGCTAGCCACGTGCACAACCTCTGAGCTCTTCCCACCTGATGGAACTCTGAAGCTGACTCAGCGAAGCTTGTCGACGTTCACGCGACTCGATGATCCAGTTCTTGATGATCATCTCAGTTGTTAACTGTGGCTTTTCTGGAGCCGGAGTCGCAGTGTTATGTCTCTTGTCTTCGCCTCGTCGTTTCACTACTTTTATTAAAGTCTTCATGACATCACCTGCAGATTTGAGTCTGGTGGACTCCGCGCGCGCTGTTGCAAAAAGCCCACCAACCTCGAGCACAAACCTTTCATTTAGCTGCGCTCACCTGAAAATCTTTCAAACCTCCGAGTTAGGGAACTCGTTCGCAATTTAGGAAAGCAAGATGCTTGCCACTTCCTACCCGCTTGCCAGCCCTGAATATTCTGTTAAGTGCCTTTGTTTGCGATGGGGTAATTCTTTGATTTGAGAAGTGTCGGACAAGTAAGTTCTTGCGATCGGCAAAAGACTGACAATTCCGGCACGGTTCGGTGCGGAGTCCGGATCAATGGAATCCAGTGTTGACCATTTACGCGAACACATAACGCGCCTTGGGAGGCGCCTCGTCAGACATCCCATATTTGATCTTGACGTCTCGGGGATTAATGCCAAATTTCCTCATGCGGTCGAGCAAGGTGCTCCGCTTAACACCCAGTCGAAGGGCCGCTCCGTTTGGTCCACTGATGCGGCCTTTGGTTTCCTGAAGTATCCGGACGATTCGCTCCTGTTCTTCGAAGTCGCCGACAACACTCGCTGCATCTATTGCTTCAGCCATCTTTTTCGGTAATGTAACCGCAAGTACGTTGTTGTCCGTAAGTATCACTGATCGTTCGATCAAATTCTCCAACTCCCGCACATTCCCCGGCCAGGACCAACGCTGCAGCTTCTGGATCGTCGCCTCGGGAATCGTATCGATCTGCTTACCCATTTGGCGAGCGTACTTATGAGTGAAATGTTCGACCAACAAGGGAATGTCTTCGCGACGTTCACGCAAAGGCGGAATGCGAATCGGAAACACATTCAAACGATAGTACAGATCCCTGCGAAACTTTTTGTCTTGCATCATCTGTTCCAGATCGCAATTGGTAGCGGCCACCAGTCTGACATCAACACTCTTTGTGCGCGCGCTACCTAATCGTTCGTAAGTGTGCTCCTGTAAGGTGCGTAAGAGTTTTGGTTGGAGTTCCAGCGGCATGTCTCCGACTTCATCGAGAAACAGAGTTCCCCGATCCGCCAACTCAAGACGTCCCGCGCGTTGCATGTTCGCTCCCGTAAAAGCACCGCGCTCGTGGCCGAAGAGTTCACTTTCGAATAGCGAACTCGGAATTGCAGCACAATTCAACGTCACAAACGCTTGCCTCTGTCGCTGACTACGTTCGTGAATTGCTCGCGCAATCAGTTCTTTGCCTGTGCCGGTCTCTCCGAGCAACAGCACAGTGGAGTCACTCGCGGCAACCAATTCCACGAGTCGCAACACCCGACGCAGCGCGAAGCTGCGGCCAAGAATTCCCGGAAGTATCGGGGCTGCATCGTCGTTCGTTGAGCAAGGATTTGACAAAACATCTAACGTCATCTCTACCTCCTGAATTATCACGACGGTTGCTATCAAGGCAGGCCTCCAAAACATTTGGTTAGGCCTAAGAACTGTTGCACTTTACGAGGTCATTTTGCGCCTGA
>DATBSH010000168.1:0-13768 GCA_036559885.1 Pyrinomonadaceae bacterium | reverse complement strand
CGTTCAGACAAATAAAAACAGCGCCAGCGAAACAGCACCAAGTCCCGCGGTACAGCCGTCGCAGGCACCGGTCGAGGAATACGTCCCACCGCCCGGTACCATCCAGTTTGTGAATTCAAAAGATAATCTTGACGGAAAATTGGCGGAGCATTATTTCGACTTCTCCTTCTACTATCCGGAAGGTTGGGCGAAGGACCCGAAAGCAGGGATTCCAGGTGCGGCCAATTTCGCTCGCGTTGAACGACATCTGCCGCCCGACTTTACTCAGGAAAGTTTTTCTGTTGGCTGGTATACGAGTGCCGGAACCTTTGTTAATGACTTGCCTAATTTCTCGAAACGTGCGGAAGAGTTCAGCACCAGCCTCTCGAAGGTCTATCCCCAGTACGAGAAAGTTTCTGAAGGACCCACCAAGATTAATAAGATGGATGCATACGAGTTTCGTTGGAAGGGTCTGTCTAAGGGGACCGAGAAAGGTGACATTCAACTTTGGGGACGGGTAGTATTCTTACCAACCGGAAATGAAGGCGACGCTACCGGAGCAACTCTCACGATGCTTACGACGTCTCTTGCAGGGGAATTGTCCAGCGTAGAGGATGTTGGCGAACGAGGTCAGATGCCTGTGATCCTCCAGTCGTTCAGGTTCGGTAAAAAGTAGTAGGAAATGGAATATGGCTTTGAAAAGACCGGTTAAAACTGATAAGCGAAAGTTTTGGACGCCACTTCGTGTGGTTTCCACTTTGATTGTGATGGGGCTTGTTGCTGTGTTCGGCATTTCCAGTTGCAACTCAACCGAGCCGCCAACAACGTCGACGGCTCCAGCTGCTGCGAATCGACCGGGCAACACTCTCCCTCCAAATTTGCTGGATGCGCAATTGAAATCGGTCAATCGGGAGTCTCTAAAACTATCGGACTACTCCGGCAAAGTACTACTCGTCAATCTTTGGGCGACGTGGTGTGGGCCATGTCGGTTGGAGATTCCTGAGCTCGTGAAATTACACAGAGAGTTTCAAAAGGAAGGTTTTGAAGTCGTAGGTTTATCCACCGAGAATCCGGACACTTCGGCGGCGAGCGTTCGCGACTTCGTGCGTAACTTCGATATGAGCTACGCCGTGGGCTGGGCGACAACTGATCTAGAAATGACGTTGATGGGACAGAATGGGAACATACCGCAGAGCTTCCTCATTGCACGCGATGGCCGAGTCTTGAAGCGCTTCGTCGGTTTCAGTCCGCAAAACACGCCCTCAGCGCTGCGGCAGGCTGTTACCGACGCGCTCAAAGGTTAGTGATCGCTTTTTGACGTAACTCGTCTAGTCGTTTTCTTCTGGATTTCTACGCGATGGATCAGCCGTCCTCAATCCCTCAGCTACGTCTCGCTTAGCTGCGCGCTCCAGCTGCTGCATTTCCGCTTCGACCCGTTCTTCTACTTGATCAATCGGCGCCGGCTCGTCCAAGTCATCCTGCGTCTTGATCTTCGATTTATCGATATTCATTTCGCGTTCCCCCACTGACCTTTTGTATTTAGGCTAACAACAGGGCCGTTTCAGAAGTGATGGGAAATCATGACAATTTCCGTGCAGTTGTGCCGGGACGCTTTTCAACGGGGTTGTTGATTCAGGATTGCGAAACGGACGATTTGTAGTGAAGAACTTTTACCCGTTCAAGCGTGACGAGACCATCCGTGATCATACGGTCTAACTCGGGTAAGAATGCCTCTACTTTTTCCAAACTATCTACAATCTCGATAACCATCGGGAGGTCTTCAGACAAGCGTAGAATCTTAGCTGTGTGTAGCACACTGTTTCTTCCGAAACCCATTACGCCGCGCAGTACGGTAGCGCCTGCCAGTCCAGCCTCGCGCGCTTTCAAGACAATCACCTCGTACAGCGGTTTATGTCCAACCTTGTCGCTCTCACCGACAAAAATTCTGAGCAGATAACCTTCTACGGGAATAGTCATAACTAGATCACCTTTGCCAAACTGTAACCCAGCCAAACGAGGACTAAACAGAGAACATTAGACGCAGCTACGTTCGCTATCGCCATCAATAGTTCCCCGTCTCTAAGCAGAGTGAAGGTTTGTAATCCGTATGAGGAAAAAGTGGTGAAGCCACCTAAGAGGCCAATTAACACGACAGTCCTGAAGGTTGGGCTTGTCAATGAACGCTCATAGAAGAAGAAAAAGAGAAAACCGATTACGAAACAACCGAGAGCATTCACTGCGAGAGTGCCGAACGGGAAGGTTTCGCCATAGCGGCGGGCGATTAGGCCTGAGAGCCAATACCTAGCCAACGTGCCGACAAATCCTCCTAGACCAACAAAAAAGATTCTGCCCATATTGTCAGTCTAGCAGATGCGTCATGTGGTTCGATAAACGGTAGTGTTCTAGCTTGTACGCTGGGCAGATGGGGCGCCCACGGAGGGAGGCCCCGAACAAATTAGGACACACTCAATTAACTGGACAACTCGACATGCTTTAGTTTTAAGGCGTACACTTCAGTCAGATAGTGCTGGTCCCCTTCATAAAGCTCTTGCGATTGTTCCTGGCCGTCAGCGTTTCAGCATGGATGGCTGGAGCCGGATGTCTTCTCGGTTGCAGCAAACAAGCAAAGGCTGCCATAACCTCCAGGACCGACTCCGTCGTCGAAACGATTGTCGCTGCCGATGATTCTTGCGCCTCGCATTCACACGACTGCTGTGCCGGGAAACAACACACTCGTAGCACAAACACAGTCGCCTCAAATGCAAACGCCCAGATTCAATTAAGCGCCGTCCCCTCACGCGCGATGGAAAGCTGTCCAATGGCAGTGAATGCTTCGGCGATTGTGAGCAAGGCACATACTGACAGCTCAAACGTCGCTATGACGAAAAGTGAAGAGCTTCAGTCTTTTGACAGCGCTACACTGCCGGCTCATATTGGTGTTAACAGATTAAATCTCTTCAACCGCGGTCCCACCTATATTCGCTGTTGTGTCTTTCTGATCTAGAGATCTGCCTGGCGTAGACACTGTTTTGTCTGCGTCGCAGGAAACGTGTCGGCACGATTGCCGGCACTGGGCATTAGTCTCTTGATTCAGGAGAAAAACCTATGAAACCCCGTAGAAATGTAATCCTACCTTTATTGATCGGGCTGCTTTTCGTTGTGTTTGCCATCAGCCTTGCGCAAACAACCCAGCAAACGACCGAACAAAAGAAACAAGCTGATTCATGTTGTGCGATGGACTCGTGTTGTTGTCACGGCGATTCGTGCGACATGAAGGAAGGCGAAAAGACCGGCTCAACGAAACACTGCTGTGGCGATTCGTGCGACGTAAACATGAAGCACGATGCCAAAAATCACGCGAGTGAAGCGGGATGCGGTTGCTGTAGCGACTCTTGCAACATGACGGAACGGCAGGATCCGAAGAACGCGCCGGCCAACCATAACTGTTGCGCGGGTCAAGTGGCCGGCAACACGACAGCCAAACATGACATGAAGAATCATGAAATGACGAACCATGACATGAAGAATCATGACATGAAGAATGGCTGCTGTTGTTGCAGTGATTCGTGTGAGATGAAACCGTCGCAGAGTGGTTTCTAACCGAGTCAGGTGTTCATTGAGCGGGCGCTCTGGAAGGAGTCGTCGCTGGAGCGCCCGCTTTCGTGCTAGTTCGTTGTTTTGGTTCTAGTGGGGTTAGGATGAGATTTGAGCCACTCCGCACGAAGTAAAAAGCTGCCTTCCGTTACGACACGCTCTCCAACTGATAACCCTTCCAGCACTGGAAACAAACCATTCGTTTCCGGTCCGAGCCGGACTGGGCGCATCGCAAACACATTAGGATCATTTGTTGCCACAAAAACCACCTGTCGATTATTGATGTTCTGCACCGCATTCGAAGGCACTACAGGTACAGTCGATTCTGCCCCACCTAGAGTCGCAAACGCCACGTTAACGTACATTCCAATCTTGAACATCTGACCCGGATTAGCTAACTCGATACGGACTTGCGCTGTTCGCGTTGCGGGATCGAGACTAGGGTCGACATAACTAACCTTACCGCGAAAGATTCTGCCAGGGTAAGCTTCCGTTGTAACGGTGGCTCCGCTCCCGACTCTTATGCGTCCGAGATCCTTCTCATACACCTGACCAATCACCCAAACGCTCGAGAGATCCGCGACTTTGAGGATCTCTTTGTCTGCCTGAATCACTTCGCCAGGATTTACAGAGCGGGCGATTACAGTGCCTGAAACCGGAGCCGATAGACTAACTTCTGAACGCACTTGAGCGGAGGATCGCAGCGAATTAATCTGCTGCGAGGAAAGACCTAAAAGCAACAGCCGCTGGCGCTGCGACGCTACTTCTGATTCCGCAGATCTGAGTTTGGTAGTCGCTTGCTCTAATTCCTCTTTGCTGGCAGCTCCGATCTCTACGAGCTTCATCGTTCGGGCATGATGCTTGTGATGTTCTTCGAGATCAGCCTGCGCGGTCAGATATTGCGATTGAGCTTGCGCCAGTTCATCGCTGGAAACAACAGCCATCGTTTGACCGCGAGCAACGCTTTGGCCCAACTCGGCACTGACTGTGCGCACAATACCGCCGACGAGGGACACAACTGGAGTCGCACGGTACGCGTTCGCTTGGACTATTCCAGTAGTTGCTGCCGAGGTCGACGGCTCGGTTGAGGGCTGCTCCCCTACCAGATCAACTTTAATCCCTGCGCGCTCGATTACTTCCGGCGCGACGGTCACGGTTGATTCGGCTGTGGTTGGTGATGGCGAGTGTTCCGCCGATATGTTACGGGGAGCTGGCACGGGTCTACCAGCTCCACTTGAACGGGAGCGTAGCAATATCCAACCAATAATCACTATCGCGGCAACAGCGACCGCAGCAACAACCAGAACGATAGCCGCCCGATTGGACCGCCGCGGTCTTGCGTGCTGAGACGATTCAGGGCCGGTAGTCTCACCAGCCGTTGGGGACTTCACGGCAGTGTTCTCCTTCTTTTCTCTGTCGTCACTCATTTCCTAATCAACTCAGGAGAGGCGGTCGCGCGTTCAATTTCGACGCGAGCCAGATAAGTGTCTAACAGCGAATCGATGAAACCGGTCTCGACTTCGATAAACCGCCGCTGCTCGGCAATAAAGTCGAGCAACGTTTTTGAACCTAGCTCGTAGGTCTGTCGCACAACCGATAGATTTGCATTGGCCTGATCTCTGACGCCCACTCGATAAATCTCGGTGGCGCGCATCGACTGCCCGTAGCGTGCAAAGCTCGCGGCAATCTCGCGCCGAACAGTCAGTTCAATGAATTCTCGCCGCTTCGTCGCTGCTTCTTTCTCGGCGACTGCCGCTTCGATTGCTCCCTGGTTACGATTACGTACTGGCAAGTAAACGTTGAGGCCCACCGCGACGGAATGGAATCTTCCGTTGATTGGCACAAGCCGTCCTGCATCGTCAAAGCCCTTTTGCGGAAAACCAAAATTCATCAGTTCATACCTGGCACTGATACTCGCAGCGAAACGTCCTGTGCTTCGTGCCTCCTGAATTTGTGCTTCGGCGAGTGCCTCTGCTGCTCTTGCCGCTCCCACATCCGGGCGTTCTCTGAGCGCAACTTCGGTCACCGCTGCAACAGACGGTAGCGGTTCTACGGTGGGATTAAGATCTCCCCGCAATCGCAGCGGCTCTTCAGGCGTCATTCCAATTAAATTTCGCAATTCAAGTAGACTGATCTGAACCTTACCCTCTTCCGTTTCGCGCACCGATTTGATCCTGTTTACTTCCACCAGAACCATATTCTGTTCCAAAGGTGCTGCTCGGCCTTCCGTAACACGTGCGGCAACGAGCCGATAGCCACGGTCCGTCGTCGTCAAGAGGTTTTCAGTGAACGCGAGCTTTAACAATTCGCCCAGACCCTGTCCGAACTTCATTTTTACTTCGGCGGCCAACAAACGTTCGCGATCCGCCAACAACCGTTCTTTCATTTCGAGCTCACGCTGCGCCACCAATATTCGTGCCGATCGGCGACCACCCAATTCCAACGGCAACGTGGCGCCAACCATCGTTTGGTTGTCCGAACCATTGAGTTGTTCCTTGCGCTCAATATCAATCATCGGATTCGCACGCAAAGCTGCCTGCTTGACCAAGGCTCGGGCCGCGTCTACTTCTTTACGAATTGCTAATAAATCAAGGTTGTGCGCCAACGCGTAGACCACCGCTTCGTCCGCAGCCATTCCACTCTTTGGATCGAAATAGCGGGAAAGCGTGGCTGCCTGGTTTGGAGGCGGAAGTGTGTCTTGACCTAAAGTGCTTGACTCAAACCAAGTTGCCTGAAGACCTAACACAATTACCAAGAGCGATCGTATAAGCATTGCTAACCCCTTAACTTTCTTTGAGCACCGGCTCACTTTCATCCAATTCAGCAGAAGGTGTTCCAGTGGTTTCATCAGCACGCATCAAATCAGCCTTGTTCGCTGTTCCATGCTTCCTCAATCGACGCGCGTGAATCGAATAAAAAATTGCTGGCGTCACGATCAAAACGTGCAGCAGACTCGACACCATTCCTCCGAGAACCGGCGTCGCCAGCGGCTTCATCACCTCAGAACCTGAACTCGTGCTCCACATGATTGGCAACAGCCCGGCCACGACTGTTGATACCGTCATGACTTTCGGACGGAGTCTCAACAACGCGCCTTCCATAACTGCTTCCTGCAAAGACTCGCGCGTCAGTCGTCCCGTTTCTCTCCGTCTACGTTCGACCGCTTCATTGAGATAGATAACCATCACCACGCCTGTCTGAACAGCAGTGCCGAAGAGGGCGATGAATCCAACCCATACCGCGACCGAGAAGTTGTACCCTAGCAGCCAGAGCAGATAGATGCCGCCGGTGAGTGCAAAAGGCACCGCCATCAACACGTGCGCGGCCTCGAGAACGGAGTGATAGGTGATGTAAAGAAGTCCGAATATCACCAGGAGAACGATCGGAATCACGATCAGAAGCCGTTGGCGCGCGCGTTGTTGATTTTCGTACTGTCCGCTCCAAGCGATGTAGTAACCAGTGGGTAGTTGCACCTGTTGGGCCAGCGCAACTCTGGCTTGATCCACAAAGCTTCCAACGTCGCGACCGCGAACATTCAAAAGAACAGTTCCGCGCAATAGACCGTTCTCACTTGAGATCATTGACGGACCTTCCACAGTTCTAATCTCAGCAAGCTGAGCCAGAGGAATAGGCGCCCCAGTGGGAGCAGTAATGGGAATCTGGCCCAACGCCTCAGGACTGCCTCTGAACTGCGGTGCGTAGCGGACGCGAACCGGAAATCGTCTTCTTCCCTCGATAGTGACGGTGAGGTTGGATTCGCCGATGCCCTTTTCAATGACATCCTGAATCATCCCAACGTCAATGCCGTAACGAGCCGCCGCGGTCCGGTCGATCTTTATGTCAACGTAAGGTGCACCACTGATCTGTTCGGGATAAACATCAACTGCTCCCGGAACACTTTTCACAACTTCAGCTACTTTTCGTGAGAGTTCTTCAAGTGCCTTCAGGTCGTTCCCAAAGATCTTGACGCCGACCTGTGATCGAATGCCTGTTGTCAACATGTCGATTCGATTGATGATCGGCTGCGTCCAGATATTTGTGACGCCAGGCATTCGCAATTTCTCGTCCATTTCAGCGATGAGCCGCTCGCGTGTCATTCCTGGCCGCCACTGTTCGGGCGACTTCAAGTGGACAATCGTTTCGTTCATGTTTACTGGCGCAGGATCTGTAGAGGTCTCCGCACGACCTGATTTTCCTACTGCCCATTCAATCTCCGGAAAGCTCTTGAGGATCTCGTCCTGCCTACTGGTGATCCTCAATGCCTCATCAATCGAGATCGCAGGATCAGTCACTGGCATGTACATCAGATCGCCTTCATTCAGCAGCGGCATGAATTCCTTTCCGATACCGAGAGTAAGAATTAAGGCGCCGAGGAAGAGTAGCGCAGCAATCGAAATGGTGATCACACGGTGATTGAGAGCGAACCGAAGCGCGGGGCGATAGAGCGCTTGCAGAAATCGCATTACCGGATTGGATTGTTCAGAATGGAACTTGCCGCCCAATAGAAATGTGCACAAGACCGGTACAAGTGTTACTGCGATGACCGTCGCTCCGATCATGGCAAATGTCTTGGTGAATGCGAGTGGGTGAAAGAGCTTGCCCTCCTGCCCCGTCAAAGCGAATACGGGGATAAAGGCCAGGATAATAATGGCCATTGAGAAGAAGACGGGTCGACCGACCAGCTTCGTGGAGTCGAGGACCGTATCCCAAACTCGCCGTCGATCTTTAGGATCGACTCTGCTGTTCTCGAGAAAACGAAAGGCGTTCTCTGTAACCACAATTCCGGCGTCAACCAGCACACCAATCGCAATCGCGATTCCTGAAAGCGACATAAGGTTTGAGCTGATGCCCATTGCCTTCATGAAGAGGAATGAAAGCAACACTGCCAACGGGAGCGGGATTGTGACGATGAGAATCGAGCGGAAATGAGCGAGGAATACGATGTGGGCCAGTGTTACGAGTATCAACTCCTCAATTAATGCTCGTTTCAGAGTTGATGTGGCGCGGTTGATGAGCTGTGTTCGATCGTAAAAAGGAACGATCTGCACTCCTTGCGGCAAGCCTGCCTGGAGTGCCTTGATCTTTTCCTTAACAGCGTCGATGACTTCAAGCGTGTTTACGCCATAACGCGCGATCACTACTCCACCAACGGCTTCTTTACCGTTCTTGTCCAGCGCACCTGTCCGAAAGGCGTTGCCCAGCTTTACGTCTGCAACATTTTGCACGTAGATCGGAATACCGTTTCGCGCGCCAATGACAATGTTCTCCACGTCTGCCGTCGATTCGATTAGCCCAACACCGCGAACCACGGCCCATTGACCCGCCTGCTCAACTACATTACCGCCGACGTTATTGTTGGACCGCTTTACCGCTTCGACAACAACGGAAAGAGGGATTCCGTAGCCGCGTAACTTGTGTGGATCGACATCAACTTGGTACTGCTGCACGTAACCGCCGACGCTGGCAACCTCTGCGACGCCAGGAACGGAATTCAACTGATAACGGACATACCAGTCTTGTAAGGTCCTGAGGTCTCGGGGATTCACGCCACTGCTTTCGAGCGTGTACCAAAAGATCTGGCCCACGCCGGTCGCATCAGGTCCAAGCGTGGGAACGACGCCTTCAGGCAATTGCTTCGTAACGAGATTCAGCCGTTCCAGTACTCGAGTCCTGGCCCAATAAAGATCCACGTTGTCTTCAAAGATGACGTTGATCATTGAGAAGCTGAACGCGGAACTCGCGCGCACAACACGCACGCCAGGCAGTCCCTGAAGATTAGTGACCAAAGGATAGGTCACTTGGTCTTCCACTTCCTGCGGCGACCGACCGGGCCAATCGGTAAAGACGATCACCTGGTTGTCTGAAAGGTCAGGAATGGCGTCTATTGGTGTGCGGAGAAGTGCCCAATAACCGGCAGCGGCCAAGCCTAGGTACACCACGACAATGATGCCGCGGTTCCGTAAGCTAAACTCGATGAGTCGGTGAATCATTCGCTGAGCAACAGAGCCTACGAAGTGGTTACGCCCGCTATTGAGCAGTCACAGGAAACGATGCCTGACCGCGCCCCTTTGGACCATCGTATGTAATCTTCACTTGCCATTCGCCAGCGACTTCTATTTGAGCCTTACCATCGTAAACGCCCGGTGTTGCTGTAGTTGTGAACGTGGCTGCATCGTTCATCTCGGCCATCGTGCCCATCTGGGGCATGTGAAAGGTCAAAGCAACTGCACCAACATCTACTGGCTTGTCCGTCGAGTCAGCGAAGGTAAGAGTGAACTGACTATTCCCATGTTTGAGCACTCCGTCTGGAGTAGCGAGCGAAACGGTTAGACCATTCCCAGCTGTTGCACTCTTTATTACCTTCCCAGTTGAGCCCCCGTCCTGCGATGAACCACAGGCAGCGAAGATCGTTACAAACGCCAGTAGAGTTAATGAGGTCACAAATTTCTTCATAGTCTCCTCCGCAAGATGAACGTAGTTGTTGAGCCGGGCCAACGGAATGACCGTTGGTCCGGCATCGGTATCCACTGCGGTACCTCCTTAATTCTTCGACACCACGTCCCTGCGCGGATACACGTTTAGTGAACCCTTTTCTCAGTCCAACCCGGGACTGGACTAACAGGCGAACACACTACGGCCTTCGGAGAATTAGATCAGAAATGCGAGATTCAGAAGGTAGGCTGGTGGAGACCCCGGTGGACCATGGGAATACTGACTTCGCTCGAACTGCACGTCCGCAGTCGTCCACGGTTGAGGAGTCACTATATAAGTGGGAATCCGTACAGACGCAGGTGGTCTCACACGCGCAACGTTGGATGGAGAGGTGGAACCGTTTGTTGGGCAGGCCACAGCGCAGCAGAGTTTGGCCGCGGCAACTTCAGGACTGTCGTTTGCCATCAGGGCGGTCTTGCAGCAATCCATCATGCCATGCATGCTGCACTCACTGTCGCCGAAATGCAGGGGCACGCCGGCGAAAGTGGTACCTACCAGCACTAGCAAGAGGAATAAGGATGCAAGCCGCTTCTTCATGCCTCCGACACTCTATTCAAAACTGATAATAGGAGTCAACCTTCATTACCGTCCTCTGGACCAAACGAGTTCCACATAGTACTCACTCACTTGCATCCGCAACAGTCGTGCCCACCGTTTGCCAAGTTTTTAATGGTTCGGGGCGCCCTTTTCTGCGAAATTTCTCGCGGCATCTGTGGAGAATTGCACTCGGACTTGAACTTAATCGAGCGTGTACGTTCGCAGCCTGAGTGAATTAGCAATAACCGAAACCGAGCTGAAGCTCATCGCCGCTGCGGCGATCATCGGGCTAAGCAATAATCCGATAAACGGATAAAGAACACCGGCGGCGATTGGAACACCAAGCGCGTTATATATGAAAGCAAAGAAAAGGTTCCGCTTTATGTTACGCATCGTCGCGCGACTCAGCCGAATGGCACGTACGATGCCGCGTAGATCGCCTTTGACTAACGTAACATCTGCGCTTTCCATTGCTGCATCTGTTCCGGTACCCAGTCCAGCAACGTCGCGCTCATATATTGAATTCATGTTTCTGTAATTCTATAGTGACGAACTAAAGGCTCAAAGCGTCCACCTCATCGTAAAGACGCGACGCTGAATGTGACGCTGAGGTTTACGGATCACCAGGCTGTTTACGACATTGATAGGCAACCTTCCAAGTAACTGAAAAATCCGAACTGCGATGAAGTACTGCGAAAAATGCAATCTCGATTTTCCTCAAGCTTTCCAATTTTGCGGATCGTGCGGCGCGGCACTGACTGACACACTGAGGTGCCCAAGTTGCGGAAAGCTAACGGAATCGAAATGGCCGTTTTGTACGACTTGTGGCAGCCAACTTTCGTCCAAGACGCCCAGCACCTTAACCATGCCCGGATCTGGCTTGCCCGCATCAAAGGTTGTTTCACCATCAAATCAAGACCTTGAACATCCGAATCGTGCGACGCAGGGGTTATCACCGGATAATACTGCCCGCTCTACGGAGCCAGAGGAATCCTTCGGCGCGGATTTATCTGAGGATACTATTGCTGGCACCTATTCGGTTAGACGCAGTGTCCCATATCAGGAATCTTCATCTCAGCGAGCGACAGTTGATGCTTCATCCGTCCGCGAAGCAAAAGCCCCGCCGATGTTATCGATGATGGAGTCGTATGGCCACGCTTCCGAGGCTCCATCGGAATTTCGTTGGTGGCACGGAGTGATCGTCGCATTGATCATTCTTCTGTTTGTGGGCGGTGTGGGAATCGGCGGTTGGTTCTGGTGGTCGCATCGAAAATCGCCAGCTCAAGCTGCAGCGGAGGCTCCCACGACCACCCAGGGCTCTTTCTCAGAAGAACCATCTGCGTCGCCGACACTTAAATCTCTAAAGGCTTCCAACACGAGCACCACCCCGAGCGCTGACGAAGAGTTACGGTCTCTTCTGGATAGACGGACAAAAGAGCAGCCGTCAGATAGCAGCAGACTCACGGCCGCATACGCAGACGCAGAGAAGAAATACCCGAACGACTATCGTTTTTCTTATGAGCGGGCGAAACTTTCAATCGTCGGTGTAGCGACTCATCACGAAGCTTTCGGCGCGCTCGCAGTGGCCGCAGAAAAGGCAATTGATAACGGCAAAGCGCAAGAGATGCTGGACAGTTTAATGGCGGATAAGGAGAGCGATTTCTACAAGCTTTCCCGAGGCCATCGTGAGTGGAAGATACTCCAGGAAGCTTTACGGAATAGAGACAAGACCCAACTCCAGGCGTTGCGCCATTAAACGAGTTGACATTCCACTGAAGTCTTTCGAGCAGAGCTGCCTCGTACCGCCGCTGCAAGGCTGCACGGACCGGATTGTTCATCAAGGCTTTCTCAACTGCGTTCAGTTTCATCCCGTCGAACAGCGCTTTTTGAAAACAGATCGTAAACCCTGTAGTCGAGTACAAAGTCAAGAGGCTGGGGACATCTCCTGACCCTGCTTTCTACCACCGCTAGGCGATCATGATTGCCAAGTGGCGGTAATGATTCGTCTGCATCTCGTTATGTTCTTCCGTCTCAGCATTCCCCCGATTGGTAACAGCCAGGGCGTATACCCACGACGGTCAATGTTTGTGCACGTGAGTATGTGTGTGTTTAGGCTTCGCTTCGGTCTCTTTACCCGGTTCGCTACCTTCCTTTTTCTCTGCCTCAGGAGCTTGCTCGCCGAGTTCTCCACCAGCTTCGCGAGCCGCTTGTTGTAACCGCTGCAGCTCCTCCGGCGGCAGCTTCGGCAGACGACGAATAAGGCCGACGAGATCCCAAATCGCTTCCGGCTTGTCTTCGGAACCCCACGCCGGCATGCCCGTAAGCCGGATACCATTACTAATGATGTAGTAGAGTTCACCATCGGCCAGTTGCTCAGTCTCTGGCTGACTCATGTCGGGAACTTGCGGATATAGATTCCTTCCGATAACCGTATCGCCACGTCCGTCGATACCGTGGCAGATACCGCAGTGCTCGACAAAATGCTCATCAGCCTCGGCAATCATCTCGGCAGTTTGTTGCCGCCGTGGATTCGTCAGATTTTTCCCGTCGGCCGGAGTAGCTATTCTGCGCGCATTGCGGGCCATGGTGCGTTCCATCCACGTGGGCTGCTCTCGTGCACTGAAGCCATGCCCACGCGCATAGACATACAAACAGCCAGTGAGTAATGCCACTATTAAGACGGCAAAAAAGAGCGACAGTAGTACAGTTCTCATTCCAATCCTCCGTTCTAAGGTCTTTTGGGCATCTCCCGTTGATCCATGCTTCCACCGGTCCCATGCATTCCGTGCATGGTCATATCCATCTTGCCGGGACGAATGCGGAAGAACAGCTTCCATCCGACCGGGTTTTGTCCATAGATGCGGTCGAGAATCGCCGGCTTTGAATAGAACGTGATGTCACTGCCTATCGCCAGCGATATGTTCTCCGTATTCCAGAGGTCACGTACTCCACCAAAGGTGTAAGCACCGATGCGAAACGCCGGATGGCCTTGAATGATCCCGAGCAGCGCGCGATCAGCAGGACGCAGCAAATCATCTTTGTCTACGAGTTCTAGGCGTGTGTAGATATAATTCTTGTCAAGGAAATTTACGGAAGATTCGGCCGTATAGCCATTAAGATTGTGAATCTCGCCCGCCTCACTGACATGATTGCGTCCCCATACAAA
>DATBSH010000167.1:0-17335 GCA_036559885.1 Pyrinomonadaceae bacterium | reverse complement strand
TGACGCGCGAAGCTCGCAGGATTGGGGTTGGGCATGCGCTTGTCACGGCCGCGATCGGGGTCGCTCGTGATCGAAACGCGCGCTGTGTCTGGGTTGAGACACAGACACTCAACTATGGGGCTGTTCAGTTCTACCGAAGTGAGGGCTTTGAGTGGTGCGGGTTCGACACATCGCTTTATGATCCGAGCGATGTGGGCGTTGACGAGATTGCGTTGTTCTTTTCGCGAGACGTACGGTAGCCGATCCGGTCGCAGTGCGACGCCGAATAACTCGTTGAACCGGAGTTATGGAAATGATTGGTGCCGAGGGCGGGAGTCGAACCCGCACGTCCTTACGGACAACGGATTTTAAGTCCTTTGAAATCGGTATCACCTAGTCTTACGAAACGAGATGAACCAATATTTACGGGCCCAGCGGTCGTCAAGGTATCGCTTCGTCTGGTTTCGTATCAACACGTACCGCCACCATCTTAGCCCCATCTTCATCAAGTTGATTAACGACTGTGATACGAGTGTTTCAGGTCAACTGCGCGGCATCAAGCGCCGACTGCAAAGGTGGACCATCCCGGCAGTTTCGACGCAGGTACAGCAGGCGCGATAGCAAGTTCTTGTTCTTCAGCCTCTGCTTTTTTCGCTGCGTCTGTTCTTGAGGCTGCTTCTGTGTATTCGATGTTCTTGAATCGCCCGAAGGTTGTGACTTATTTACACTACCAACTTTCGATCACGTGATTCAAGGCGATGGCTTATTGTTCGCTCTGCCGGAGATAGCTTTTGGAGAGGTGTTTTGAAGTCTGTAATAATCGGGCACGTAAGCTACGAGTCCATAACGCGGCGTAGGTTTCGCGTAACCGGCAACCATTTGCCGGCTATAGTGATCGATTGAGAAGTCGAAGGGATCTCTCGGATTGGAGTCGACGATCTTTAGATCCGAGTTCGTCATTGTCAACTTGCCGAACCGGAGCATGCCGCCGCGATAGTGGACATAATTGCCGCCCGACCGCGAGTTAGCGAGCCGAGCAATCTCTCCTTCAGACAAGGTGACTCTACCACCGAAAATCATGATCACTTCATCGCCAACAATCTGGACGGCAGTAACTTTGCCACGAATCATTGGGGGTGGACTCATTTGCTCGGGATCCAGGATGAGATCATTGTCGTCGATTCTCAGCCCGCGTGCTTGTTTGGCTCTGATTACGTCGTCCATCTCAACCCCAAACAGGTGTAGGAACCCTTTAACCGGCAGGCCGGCAGTTTTTATCGAGGTTGGATGAATTCGAATCTTGCCATCGGATGTAGCACTCAGAATTGCCTTTACCTCAAACGGCAAGTCCGCCATCTTATGCACACTTCCGGTAGCCTTCAGCTGATTTCCGTCGATGCTAAAGCGAAAGTTTTTTAGCGGCGCGCCAGGATAAGCAAACACGTAACTGTTCATCAGGTTTGCCATAGTATCCATTCGAACGCCGATGACTGCGGAGTCAATGTTCAGTATGAATGATCGCTTGTCATCAAATATCGGCGGTTTAGATTTGTATCGCCTGAGCAATGAGCCCCGGATGGTCCTTATGTCGTAAACGACAAGGTCATCGGCGTGAAAGTTGACATTTTTCATCACCTCTCGCGTGAGGCCCTTTGACGATGGTGGCGGTGGCGGTGGCTCGGGGTCAGCAGTATAGCTGGGTGGCTCGGTCTTGTTCTCACTCGCATTCTCAGATTTCGATTCAGCACTACTCGTAACCTCCTGAGCTGTGACAACGTTCTGGTGCGGCGCACTTTGTGCGGTCACAGTGCTGTCAGCGCTTGTTTTGCAGCCAATCGCTCCGAGCGTGAGCGACATCGAGAAAACAAATAATAGCGACTTTGGTTTCATTGTGGTTCCCCGTTTCCATCTGCGAAATAGCAAATACGCGCCTGATCCGGCTTATCAGTAAACGAGTACCTTATTTGGGAAAAACCAAACATACCGGCGACGTTATTTCTTGAGCTTTCGCACATACGCAACAAGTGAATTGATCTGTGCCTCTGTCAGCTTCTTTCCCCAAGCGGGCATCTTACCTTTCCCGTTTGTGATGGAATTGAACAGACGTTCGTCGGTAACTTCTGATTGCCACTTCGCGTCGGTAAGATTTCGTGCATGATTGAACTTTGCCTTGAAAGTCTTAGCCTGACCATCCTTCCCATGGCAGGTGTCGCAATGCTTTTCAAAGAGAACACTCGCATCGGTATCCTTTTGCATGACGGTTGTCCCCATCACCAGGTTTTCTGAACGCACTGAATACAAAGAAACCAAAACGAAACTAAGGCCCAATGCCATTACCGAGATTCGCCTGAGATTCTTTTTCATTGTCTGACCTCCTTCATTTAAGTCAAAGCCTTATCGACTTCATATCCTCTTCACAACTAGTGCACTGTTCTTAGATCCAAAGCCGATGCAATTACACAGTGCTACCCGAACGTTTGCGTCTCGCGCTTCGTTGGGCACGTAGTCGAGATCACATTCGGGATCGGGATCGTCCAAATTGATTGTTGGCGGAATCTTGTTCGTATGCATCGCGCATAAAGCAGCACCCAATCCTGCCGCGCCGCTGGCGCCCTGCGGATGACCAATCTGTGATTTTGTCGCAGACATCGGAATCCTTGCCGAGTAGCTATTGAAAGCCAGCTTTAGCGCACCGGTCTCGATGCGATCGTTCAAGACCGTTGAGGTACCGTGCAGGTTTACATAATCGACATCCTTGGCTTCGAGTCCTGCATCTTCCAATGCGAGACGCATCGCCCGCGCCGGCTCATCGCCACTCGCTTCGAGACGCACACGGTGATAGGCATCGCATGTCGCACCATAACCGAAAACTTCTCCATAGATATTTGCACGGCGTGTTTTTGCATTCGCCAATTCTTCGAGCACATAGATCCATGCGCCCTCTCCCAACACGATTCCCGAGCGGTCACGCGAAAAGGGGCGAGAAGCGCGCTGCGGCTCGTCGTTCCAATCGCTGGTTAATACAGTCATTAGATTAAACCCGGCAAGAATGCCTGGAGCGATTGGCGCATCAACGCCGCCCGTAATCATTACATCTTGCCGCCCTAGTGCGATGTGCTCAGCCGCATAAGCAATCGCGTCAGTCGAACTTGTGCAACCCGTAGAGATCACGTGTGACAAACCTCGCAGGCCAAAGGCCATCGACAGTTCGCTTGACAAGCCGCCGTGGGTGGACGAAGGAATTGTGTAGACGCTCGCTTTCTGTGTGGAACCGCAGTACCAATATTCATACTGCTGCTCTGTGAAGGCGAGTCCGCCACCACCTGTGCCCAGTACCACGCCAATCGAGCGTCGCTCTTCCAGCGACAAATCGCTGGGAAGGAGATTCGCGTCATCGAGCGCTTCTCGGGCTGCGGCCAATGCCAGCGGCACAGTTCTCGGTACATGCTTACGATCTTTGGGATTAAGTTGCGCTTGCCAATCAAAGCCACGAACCTCAGCAGCAATTTTTACGGGAGCATTCGAAATATCGAACGCCTCAATTCGACGCACGCCGCTTTCACCTTTGCACAGCGCCGACCAAAAGGCTTCCCGTCCAATTCCTATGGGCGTCACGCAACCCATGCCGGTGATTACCACTCTTCGTAGTTGTCTCTGACCGTCTAACATCCTGATTAATACGTCGTAGCAACGATGTCGAATGTAAGTTTCAGTTTGTCGCGAACGCGAATAGTGCCATGCATCGCCGAAGTTGCGTTGACCTTAAAATCGCTGCGATTGAACTCGACTTCGCCGCGCGCCCTCAGGCTATTTAGACCATCAAGTGTCACATCGGCAGGAATCGTGATGTGGCGAGTCACACCGTGAAGCGTCAAGTCGCCACCAATATTCGCTTCGTAGTGACCGTCTGCTTTTAACTTGCCGGTCACCTCGGTGCTCTTAAAGACAATATCCGGATACTTCGCCGGTTCGAGGACGATCTCGTTGAGCTCTTTGTTAATTATTTTCTTTTGAGGCGGAGTAAAGATTGGACGAGTCTCTTCAACCGATGCGGCGCGAATTGTAAGCAATAACGAAGCAGGAGTGATCGCGGTCGGAGTAAGTTCTACTTCGCCGGAGTAATCGCTGGGTCTGACGAAATGATCATGCCCTTTGAACCAGAGCACGCCTCCTGAGAAGGCGCGTACCATAAGATCGCTTCGCTTAGGATCGATTCGAAAACGAGTTGGAGTAAACGGTTTGCTGCCAAGACTTGTTAAGCTAAGCAGCGTCTGGTTTGCGCCAGCGAATCGCCCAAACGCCAGCAATTTGCCGCGGTTCTCAGGCCGCGTAACGATTGCGAGGGTAAATGAATAACTAACTGCGCCAACGATCACTACGAATACGCTTGCGGCTAACACAATCTTGAATTTTAAGGACTTCATCTCCCTCTCCTCTGGCTTAATAAACTCCTACTGAGTTCAACTCTGGCCACGAATGTCCGGTGGTCCACCCCGAATAGCTTTATCGAGTGAGTAGCGGTTGTACGCAAAACTCCAGAGCAGCACGAAATTCACCAGTCCGTATTGAGTGTTGTGCGCAACGGTCGGGAACTCGCCCAGCATGACGGTGCCGAAGGTCAGAGCTGCGAGAAGAAGACCCGATAAAGAAAGCGCGGAACTGGTGAACAATCCCAACACGATCAGCAGGCCAAGTATCGTTTCAGCAAACGGCAGGCTGTAAGCGAATGGCTGTACGAGGACGCCTGGAAGTTTCCCGGAAAATTGTTGCAGCATGCCGCCGGCAAAATTGCCCAGGCCTGCCCTAAACTTTCCAATTCCGGAAAATAAGAACACCACGCCAAAAGTAACCCTCAAGAGGGCGTATCCAATTTCCTGCTGCTTTACCATTTCACTTCCTCCCTTAGCGTCGTGAACTAGCGCACGCTCAGAGTTGACGGAGCTTCACCGCAGGCCGATGAGCTTGTGCCCCAGCATTTACGTGTAAAAAAATCGGTCCCCGAACTTTAACTTGGGGGACCGAACAAAGGGGCACTGCCCACTGATTGAAACTGCCAGTCTGCGGAAAGCAATCGCCTAACTTTCTGAATGACGATGCGTTTCCCAGATGCAATCCACAATCTGAAAGAACTCATGAACTCTTGTCGATCAGTTTGGGATCATCTCAAACAACAAGTCGCTCCATTCTCATCACCGTTGGTCGAAGTTGTTAGAAACCTCTTTACGTTTGCTAAGTGCACATGAACTAATGTCATCTTAGGCACCTGAGCTAGTTACAACCTCGATCCTTGAGAACGCGCTTTCCTAAACAGGGATTAATGGGGGTCGCATAACTCTATCTCTCCGCGGGTTTGAGGAGCGTGGCATTCTTGGAATTTCGTATCCCTACTTTCATAAAATGACACGCTGGTTTTCCGTGGTGAGGGATATGATTTGAGGTTAGATTAAGATAAGAAAAATGTTATGCCACCGAGTCGGCCTAGCCTGGGTTGGATCATTAGTCGGATACTGTTCTGCCCGGTCCAGCTTTTGGACCAAGCGTTTGAACATGTTGAGCGAATATTGTGATTGTTGTTAGTTCCAATGACGGCCTGCTAAACAGGGCATTTAATCTTGCGTCCTTCATAGTTGGCGAGAGGGAAGCAGCTCTCCGCGTCGTCAGAGAAGCACTTGGAAAATTGCAGGTCGCCGTATCCGCTCAAGGGAAGAGGCTCTATTACCGGCCCATCGGCCGAGGTTGGTCGCGTAAAGTCAGCTCAAAACACTCCAGAAACAACATCGCATTTAGCGAAACTCATCTTCTGCAACGCCTCATTTATTTAGAATCTGAACCATATGAAATTGCACTTGAACAGGGTAAGAGTTCGACATTTGCGGCCGAAGAGGACTTGGTCATACATTTCGTCAAACACCTTACAAAGAAAACCATTAAGCGCAATTCGTTCTATGTAACCCTCGGACTGAGCCGTCTGCTGCATAACTACACAACAGCTGAAACAATGGAGATTTACAACGCGGTGATTCAAGACCCTGACCGCGTTAAAGATGATTACTACTATCGCTCACGAAAAGGAGTTCTCGTGCAGGAATTGAACCAACGCTTCGGCGACCTCATCAAGGTCTGTCGAGGCCCTCGAGGTGAAGAGAGATTTCAGCCAGACGACAATCAGCATCGGTTCGTTGAACTCGTCCGCGAATGTTTGGGATATTTCACACCCTGGCAGACTCCCTGCCTCGTACCAGCAGGTATCGATCCGATCATTGACGGAATTCCTTCGTTTACAGCAATTAACGAGAATGACGAGGACAAGGTTGAAGTGCATCGCATCCACGCGGTTCTTCACCCGCGCTGCTTCCAACGATTGACGGGCAATCTGCGTCTTGATGCTCCTGAAGACCGTCTGCAGATTCCGCGTTTCTTCTATGCCAATGAGACAAATGGCAATGGTTCGAATAGTAACCGCCGCAATCAGCGGGAATTGGACGAGCGGGAATTACGGTCAATCACAAGCTCGTTGAACAGTAATGCCGCGCGCCGTAAAGCGGCGAGCGCAGCTGTCCTGCGTATCATGGTGGATGGAGTTGAGCGTGCTCGTATTGATCTCGACAAGACTACCAGCACTCGTTTCGGTCTGGATAGCAATGCAGAGCTACTGGAGGTTTGCTCACGCGACAAGGCAGGTGAAGAGTTGTTGCTGGCCTCACATCTTCTAACTGATGCGGACGATAATGGACTTCATGCAGTCGACGCCTCAATCATTCTTGAAGGTGGTCAGAAGATCTCGATTCACACCCTGCCTCAATTGAGTGATGCCGGCGCGGCTGTTGAAATCACCTACCGCGAGACAAGTCCGTTCCGCGCTGTGTCACTGCTGTTTCGCCAATTAACTGGAGTAAGGGCCGGTGGCCAGTTGTCTCAGACCATCTGGAACGGTCGCAGGGTCGTTGTGCCCGTGTTTACTGTTGTGCTATTCGCCATCGCTGCACTTGCCATAATTAAGTACGCGCGGCACGGAAACCCACCCGCAACGGATCAAGGCCACGTGGCTGCCAATCAGCGTACCGACGCGCAAATCGGAACCGAAATTCCGCCTACAGGAAATGCAGCGACCGATAGTCGCAGCAAACCATCCAACCAAGCAGGTAACTCCCGCCAACAACCGCAAGGAGTTGGCGAATCAACGCAAGCTGGAAACCTGGCTCGTCATTCCGTTCAACCACAGGCTGACACTAAAACAGAAACAGCAACGGATACGGCATTAGATACCAGGAGCGTAAAGAAACTTCGAACCGTACCCCTCTCAGCCGTGAGGACGGTTTACCTTGACATGGTTGGCGGCGACGCGATTTCAGTGCAAGGATTGCGCGAATCGCTCAGCGAGAAGATTAGTTCAAGCGGCTTAATTAAGTTGGTGAGCAATCGAGACGAGGCGGATGCGCTACTGGAAGTCTCCGTCTCAAAACAGGTGGGAGCCGGTCCAGAGGCAATCCGCGTCGTTGTTCAGCTTAGAGATGCGCGTGGCAAGACGATCTGGCCCAATGCAACCTCCAACGGTACGTATCACGGCTCCGCGCTTGGCGTGAGTTCAAGCATCAGCAGAAACTTACTAGCCGCCATTCAAAGTACACAGCAGCCAAAGTAGCTAATGGCCCTCAACGAGGCTCGCCCTGTAGCACCCACGCGGCCCAGTAATAGGGTGCTTGCCAACGCTTGTCGTTCATGATTTCAATCTGCGCCGTTCTGAGGGCCCCTGCCGGTGTCTTGTGATCCTTAAGCATAGCTCTGTAGAGCCTCGACATTAGATCTGCCGACGATTCGTCAGAAATGTTCCAAAGGCTAACCATTACCCGTTTCGATCCTGCATACATAAAGCCACGTGTCATTCCCACTAATCCTTCGCCTTTGATCTCTTTGCCGAGTCCGGTGCGGCAACCACTTAAAACCACCATCTCAGCCGGCAGACGCAGATTGTAAACTTCGTTAGCCCAAAGAAAGCCGTCCTGCTCGATGCCTTGACGATTTACCAGTGAGAGCACGATGCTCGACAACTCCGGACGAGTCGTGTTCAGAAAACCGTGCGTAGCGAAATGAACGTAGCGGTACTGGCCCAAGTCGGGACTGGTCACCACTGCTCGGTTAGCATCGAAATCAAGCGCCTTAAAACGATCTGTCTCAGGCACCAGCGCTAGAATCGCTTCGGCTTCTCGTCTAGTAAACGGGAGACGATGAATCTCTGTCACTTCATCTGATTCTGACTGCGTTATCGAGCCGTCAGTTTTCACGAAGGATTTAATGCTACTAAGTCCAATCGACCTGTTGTTTGGCCTGGTCGTTCTTCCGCTTGGTTTATGCCCGACGAGGCGCACATCGCCTTTCTCAAAGACAGGATCAGCGAGCACTGCCAGTGTCTTTGGCGCTGTGGTGCGGTCGCTCAATTCGCGGCGCAGCACAGCGAGCGTCGAAGCTGATGGCAAGCTCACGATTTCATGATCGACAACTAACGGTAAGTTACGAGTAGGCCCGGTCAATGCCGCGAAAGGCAGATAGTTGAGCGCGCCGTCAGCGACGATCACCAATCGTTTCTTTCCCAACTGCGGGGAAAGGGGGCCGAGCAGCATTTGGCTCAGAGAGCTAGATGCTGAAACGAAGTCGGCGTCAGCTTTCTCGATCCTTGTCCTCTGCGCGGCAGGCTTTTCGAACTTGATGTGTTTGTTGCGTTCGGTAAGTAACTGATACACGCGAAGGGTTGCTGACTCAATCGTGTTACGGGGTGGCAACTCAAAACTATGAATCGAAGAAGGGGTCACCGCCCAGACATAGCTTCTTTCATCACCCAACGAGAATTCGAGCAACAACGTGTTTGCATCTAGTACTTGTTGTTGAATCGCATTAGCACTCAAAGGCTGAGGCTGCATCAACGCCGCATAACGCGGACTGCTTGCCCTGATCTCGGTTTCGACTTCCTCGTATTGTGCAAGCAATTTCTCCGTCTCCTGCTTCAAGGCTTTGTCCTGTGACTCGGTAGTATCACTGACAAGCAGTCGTGCTTGTCGTTCCGCTGTCGCGTCAAGCTTCTGTTGCAACGTTCGTTCGCGCTCAATGAGCGCAGGAGCAATACCTTCGCGAATGTTTGCGCGGGCTTCTATGAGACTGTCGAGTAAGCTTCGCGCACGAGCCCGTTCTGCTGCCTGGAGCGCCAACGCGTCATAACCTTTGGCTGGACTTTCGCGATGAAGACGCATCAGGAGATCAATGTACGATTCAAAGAACTCCTGGATTGAAGCGAAGTATGATGCACGTAATTCCTGACCCGGGATCTTCGTACGAATGTGTTCGATGATGGCGAGTGCATCTTCGAGGTTCCCGCGGGCCTCTTCGAGTTGGCCGTGGCTAATTTCGACAAGCGCGATACGACGCAGCGTTGAACTTTCGGTGCTTTTGTCTTCGCCGGCGCGGCTGAGTTGAAGACTCTGCCGGTAAAGATCTAGGGCTTTCTGATCTTCACCAAGGAGGGCATAAACTGAGCCGAGATCGCTTAACGTGACTCCTTCGCCCGGAGCATCATTGACAGCGCGCCTCAGTTCCAGCGCCCGATTGAAAGAATCCAGCGCCGTTTTGTTATCACCAAGCGCCTTTTGGACCAAGCCGATGTTATTGAGCGTGACCGCCTCCATCCGCCTATCCCCTACCACGCGCAGAATAGGAAGGGAGCGATTGTAATATTCCAACGCCTTTGCCTTGTCATCGAGCGCGTCGTAAACGTAGCCGATGTTATTGAGGGTGATCGCTTCAACGCGCCGGTCGCCGATCTGTTGCAATATCGCAAGCGCCTGGCCGAAATAACTTAGGGCTTTCTGCTGGTCTCCAATTGAATCGTAAAGGTATCCAATGTTGTTGAGGTTAACGGCTTCGCTTGTGCGATCATGCGCCGCGCGAAACAAAGGAAGGGCTTGCTGATAAGACCGTAGCGCCTTCTGCTTCTCGCCGATTGAATCGTGGACCAACCCAATGTTGACCAGCGTAATACCTTTGACGCGCGTGTTATTGATTTCTTGCAGAATCGGAAGCGCCCTATTGTAGTAATCAAGCGCTTTCTGCTTTTCGCCCAACGAGTCATAAATCAAGCCAAGGTTATTAAGGGTTGCGGCTTCGCTCGAACGATCACCGACCGTGCGCACGAGCGAAAGTGTCTGAGTGTAGTAGTTGAGCGCTTTCTCTTTGTCGCCCAGGAGATCATAGATCTTGCCGATAAAGCTGAGAGCAATAGCTTCTCGCCGTTTGTCACCGACCGCACGCCAAAGCGCGGAGGCTTCTGCAAATTTTTCGATGGCTTTGCGTTGCGAGACGGCCGTGCCCTCGGCAAGAAGTTGCTGGCCTTCAGCAAAGATCTGCTGGGCAGCCGCAATTCTACCGTCTTGTTGCGAAGACTCCTTAGTGCGAGAGAATGGATGGGCAAGATTGATCGAGGATGAACAGAAAAGAAGAGTTGCAGCCACGCAAAAGAGGATATTCAAAAACCATGACATAGGCGATCGTGCGCTTAATCGGATCATCAATCCAACTCCTTGGCGGTCGCGACGCGAGCTATCTCGCAGCGTGAAGTGATGCCTGAATCCTGTAGCGTTTGCACAAGACTAGTGATCTTCCAGCCAACTTACATAATCCTTGTCGTTTAGTTTGTCTTGTCAAACCGCGGATGGCCCTCATTGCTCCGATTCCTGCCTTTTTAGTTCTTGTGTAAGGACCATATGTGTCGTAAAATTTCCCGAAACCCCCATAGCCAGTACATCACCAGAGGGCGGAGATCGTGAGACCTGTATCTCGCAACGCTTCACTCAAGACGGGTTTGCTGTCTCTCTGCCTGCTCCTTTCATCCATCGATGTCAGTCAGGGACAGAATCTTGAACTGTTCAGGAACGCGTCCTTTGTCGCCCACTTGTCACCGGCAAGGGGCACACTACTGGGAACGGTTGTGGACGAGAATGACGCAGTTGTCCCGGAAGCAAGAGTATCAGCAAATGATATTGGCAAATCAATAAGAAAAGAGACGAAGACCAGTCACGCGGGCATCTTCGTTATTACCGAGCTTCCGCCCGGTAGTTATATAGTTGCCGTCCAACAGCAGGGATTCGCCACTGCTGAAATTAGAGGACTCTCGCTCAAGGTTGACGATCAGCTTGCGCTCAAGATTCAACTAAAGGTGGGCCAGGTTAGTGAAACCGTAACGGTCGATCCTGATAGTTCCATAGTGCAGCGATCTGCGGTGGTCGCAACGACGCTGAACCGGCAGGTGGTGGAGAATCTGCCGCTCAATGGGGGTAGTCTTCAGCCTGTGATATCAGTTTCTCCTGGAGTCACGATTACAAAGCCAACCTTCGCCGAGCAAGGGCAGTTCAGCGTAAACGGTCAACGCGCGAGCGCTAATTACTTCATGGTAGATGGCGTCAGCGCCAACATCGGGGTCGCCGCTGGAGCCGATGGGCTGGGCCAATCTGGTTCGGGGTCTCTGCCGGGTCTCACGGCGCTGGGTACCACGCACAGCCTATTCTCGATTGATGCCTTGCAAGAGTTAAAAATTCTTACAAGCACTTTTGCGCCCGAATTTGGCCGCACGCCGGGCGCGCAAGTGCTGGTGCAAACGCGATCTGGGACCAATCAGTTTCGCGGCAGTCTATTTGAACATTTTCGTATTGGTGCCTTAAGCGCCAATGACTGGTTTGCGAACCAAGACGCCCTCCGCAAACCGCAGCTTAGTCACCACGACTTCGGGGGTGTTTTAGGCGGACCAATTATCAAGGACAAGACATTTTTCTTCGGCTCTTATGAGGGGTTGCGCTTGCGTTTGCCGCAGGTGGCGACAGTTGATGTGCCGTCGATGTTTGCACGTGATGCTGCTCCGGAAAGTATACGACCATTCTTAAATGCCTTTCCTTTGCCTAATGCCCAAGACACTGCAAATGGCTTGGCGCGCTTTTCCGCCAGCTTTGCGAACCGGGCATTCGTACATGCCGCTAGCGTTCGCATGGACAAAAGGCTCGGCGAAAAGCTCTCGGTGTTTGGTCGCTACAGCTTTGAGACTTCGGAAACAGAAACTCGAGGGGCAGCGAATACAAGCCTGAACAGTACGCTCCAGATGGCCTTCAGCACTCAAACCCTGACACTTGGCGCAAGCCAAGTAGTCACTCCGAAGGTCGGTAATGATTTTCGCTTTAACTACAGTATAACCAGAGGCGGAAAATATTTTCAGCTTGACGATTTTGGTGGCGCAGAGACTTTCGATGACTCCTTAGTCTTTCCGGTTCTTTCGTCAGCCCAGAACTCGCTCTATCGGTTTAGCCTCGGCGGCAATGTCTCATTTTCGGCTGGCAAAGATGCAACTAACTTTCAGCATCAACTGAATCTCGTTGATAACATATCGATTCTCTCAGGCTCGCATCAAGTTAAATTCGGAGTTGACTATCGCCGTCTGACTCCGGTTTACGGCCAATGGAAATATAAGCATTCCGCCTCATTCAACGGCATTAGTGATGCGCTGACAGGAATTGCTTCGTCGGTCGCAATACAAACGCAGGACAGAGTGGGCCTCCTCTTCACTAACCTTTCTGCCTATGCACAGGACAGTTGGAAACTTTCGCGTCGTCTGACTTTAACGTACGGCTTGCGGTGGGAGTTCAACCCGCCGCCGGAAGGGACAGGCGGTCGGGCCTTGTATACGGTGCAAGGCCTGGATGATCCAGGTGCGCTTACTCTTGCACCAGCAGGCACGCCTTTCTACCGGGCGACTTATAATAATTTCGCGCCACGGTTCGGAGCTGCCTATCAACTCTCTGAGCGTCAAGGATGGGAAACCGTGGTGCGCGGAGGCTTTGGCGTCTTCTATGACCTTGGCTCAGGCTCGCTCGCAAATGCCGCTGTCTCTTTCCCCTACCTGCGAAGACGCGTCTTATCTAATGTCAGTTATCCGTTGGATCCATCGCTGATAGAGCCGCCGCCTCCTAGCCATGAGCTCCCGGTCAGTCGAATTCAAGCTTCAGATCCACTTCTAAAACTGCCATTCACGATGCAGTGGAATGTTGGCGTTGAGCAATCGTTCGGATCCAAGCGCAGTTTGTCGGTTTCATTCGTCGGCGCAACGGGTCGTCGGCTGCTCCGGCAGGAATTGCTTCTCAACCCAAATCCCGACGTCGGGCAGCTTTTCATTACGTCCAATACGGCCGCTTCGAGCTACCACGCGCTTCAACTTCAATTTCAACGCAGGCTCTCGCGGAGTCTGCAATCGCATCTCGCCTACACGTGGTCGCATTCGATTGACAACGTATCGAATGATTCTTTTCCCAATCCGCCATCAACAAACATTGACCCGCGTTTCGATCGAGCTTCATCCGACTTCGATGTGCGCCACTCGTTTGCTGGAGCGATCACTTACAACATTCCTTCTCCGCCTTTTGGCGCATTCGGCAAGATACTGCTGAACAACTGGTCCGTGGATGGCATACTCGTAGCGCGGACGGCTGCGCCTGTAGATATATTCTTCACGCGTGACATCGGCTTTGGGCCGTTCAATTTTCGTCCAGACTTAGTTTCTGGCGTTCCGCTTTATCTTAAAGATTCATCGTTACCAGGCGGGCGAGCCATTAATCGCGAAGCGTTCTCTTTCCCCCAGCCCGCGCGCCAAGGCACATTAGGTCGGAACGCTTTCCGCGGTTTCCCGTTAAGGCAGTTGGATTTGGCGCTGCGTCGGCGTTTTGCGGTTACGGAAAGAATGAACCTGCAATTCAGGATGGATGTCTTTAACGTCTTCAATCGACCAAATTTTGGCGATCCGGTAGGCGATCTCGACAGCGGGCTCTTCGGACGCTCGACTGCGATGTTCGGAAGAAGTCTGGGAAATAATGTCGGCAGCGTCGGGTTGAACTCAGCATATCAAACAGGTGGGCCGCGTTCGGTCCAACTGTCTTTGAAGTTGCAGTTTTGATTGTATACGGGTTAACAGAGTGCTCTAAGATCTCAAACCTTTCGCCTCCGTTCAAGCATACCCTACAAAAATGCAGATCGATGATGGGGCTAGTCTAACCTCGTGGCTACGCGACCTTCTCCTAACAATCTGAGCGAAATCTGGAGACGCAACGGAGTTAACTTCGTTGCGTTGGTGCATCGTCAAACGCTGAGCGTCGATAACTTATTGACATGATTGGTGCCGAGGGCGGGAGTTGAACCCGCACGACCTTTCGGTCAACGGATTTTAAGCCCGTTTCGGGGGGCCCCTACCTCATTCTACTGCGCATTACCAAGCAGTATTTACCGACGTTTCAGTCGTCAAAGCAAACTACGTCTGGCTTGATACGACCCACGTATCCCCCTCATCTTCCCCTCATGTTGCTACGCCGGTAAAGCCTTGCGTGACTCCGCTGGGGAGAGCGGATTGCTAGTACGAAGGTATATAGAGTCTGAAACGTTCCTGGGCAGGTTTCCACTGCAAACCGATTACGCGGACTATCGAGAGGTTGATGGAATCAAACAGCCCTTCCTGATCTACTGGTCCATGCCCGGAAGAATTTGGGGCCGTAAGATTGCAGAGATAAAACAGAACGTGGCCGTCGATGATGCACAATTCAATCCACCATCATCCAAACCCTGAACTAAACGACATCGTTCAATCCTTTGTATCAGAGCCTGCGACCCTCTTACGCGTCAACAGATGATCTATCGAGAATTGTCGAGATCTAAAACCCGCATATCCGTAAAAGTCGATCTCGCCGATGCGCGCCGGTGTTTGTTTTGACGGACAGCGAGTGCCTTAAGTCGAATCATTGCTCTGTGTGGCGGTTGTCAAGTGAAGGTTCGAAGGGCTGAAATGAGAGCTTTCAGGTATGGTATAAACATAGCAGTTCGATTAGTCTTACAAGTTCCAGCAAGAATGAATACTTGCGCAGACCTGTGTGCAGATCGCTCCTGAGAGCGCTGCAACTGGAAAGGACAGCATGATCACGATTCGCTCATCAGAAGGTCAGGAGTTTGAAGCCTACATGGCTTTGCCAGCGGGCGGAAAAGGGCCCGGCCTGGTCCTTTTGCAGGAGATTTTCGGAGTCAACCGGGACATGCGCGCCATTGCGGACTGGTTTGCCGCGAGAGGGCTTGTCGTAGCCTGCCCGGATCTCTTCTGGCGACAGGAGCCAGGCGTGCAACTGACCGATCAAAGCGATGGAGAGTGGCAGCGAGCCATGGAGTTATATCAGGGACTGGACGAGGCTAAAGCCGTTGCAGATGCGTCGGCGACGCTGGCCTTCCTGCGACAACATCCAGCCTGCACGGGAAAAGTCGGAACGGTTGGGTTTTGTCTCGGCGGGAAACTGGCTTACCTGCTGGCGACGCGCTCTGATCCGGATTGTTCAGTCAGCTATTACGGTGTTGGCATCGAGTCCGATCTGGCTGAAGCGGCGCGCATTACTTGCCCGACGATGCTACACATGGGGGGTCGGGATCAGTTCTGCCCACCCCCGGCTCAGGCTCAGATTCATCAGGCGCTGGATACTCACTCGCTGATAACGCTCCATGTTTACCCGGAACAGGATCATGCTTTTGCCCGCCCCGGCGGCGCACACTTTGACCCGCAGGCCGCTGAGTTGGCGCATCTGCGAACGCTGGAATTCTTCGTCCGCTATCTCGGCGGGACGGCAACCACAAGCGCCACTCAGAGGTTGTCCGATCTCTGGGACGAGCACGTCAAGTGTGAGTTTGCGACACGCAATACTGAGGACACGCTGGCCACGATGGTCGAGGATGCCTACGTCAACCACGTTCCGGTGCTGACCGGTGGGATCGGCCACGAGCAACTGCGGGAATTTTATTCGCAGCGCTTCATTCCGCAAATGCCGCCAGACACAAGCATGACTCCGGTGTCGCGCACTATCGGAGTTGAGCGTGTCGTCGACGAAATGGTTTTTGAGTTTACGCACACCATCAAGATGGACTGGATGCTGCCCGGCCTCGCGCCAACAGGCAAGCATGTCAAGATCCCGCTCGTCGTGATCGTGCATTTCCGCGACGGCAAACTAGCCCACGAACACATCTACTGGGACCAAGCCTCCGTTCTGGCGCAGCTCGGCTTGATCGATACAGGTAAACTCCCAATCGCCAGCGTTGAGAGTGCCGAGAAGGTGCTTGATCCAAGTCTGCCGGCAAATGCGCTGATGAGACGTGCTTGAATTCAAGACCTTGAGCGGATACTCAGAACCGTGCGCTCGGTGTCTTTATAGAGATGACAAGGTGCCGCGGCCTAACGACCCTCCAGACCTCCTTGAACGAATGCTCCGAAGCAAATTAGGCGAATGAACGCTCAGAATCCCCCATCCATCGTCGGCCGACTGCGCCGCGATTTGGGCACGCTTGAATCCTACGCCGCGCTAATCGGCATTCTGATCGGTGCCGGGATATTCAAAGTCACCAGTCAGGCCTGGTCGTTGACAGGTCCGAGTGTGATTCTTGGTTATGTCTTACTGATGCCGGCGGTATTGGCGACGTCGGTTCCCTACGCGGCGTTCATCTCGACTCCTCTCGGTCGAGAACCCGGCGGCGAATACCTGCACATCTCGCGAACATCAGGTGGGTTTGGCATCGCCTACATCGGGTCGTGGCTAAAGATAATTGCTTACATCGGCGCGGGAAGTTATCTCGCCAGCGCACTGGCGGATTACATAATTGAATTCAGCGGGCGGCGATTAGATCCGAACACTTATCATTTGCCGCTGGCTGTCGCGAGCTTGGTCTTCTTCTACATAATCCATGTCATCGGAGTGAAGTGGTTTGGCAGAATCCAGGTGGCAATGTGCGCACTGCTGGGCCTGTCCATCGTCGTGTTGGTTGTGCCGGGACTGTTTGCCATTAAGCCGGCCAACTACTCGCCGTTTGTAGCGCACGGGTTGAGTGGACTCCTGGCTAGTCTTGTGCCACTTTTCTTTTCGTATGCCGGTTTCGAGTCGCTGGCGCAGACGGCAGGTGAAGTCAAAGACAGCACGCGGCGCTTGCCCATAATCTTCTTGAAAGGAATCAGTGTCACTGCGTTGATATTTGTGCTGATGTCGGTGGTCGCGTTCGGCGTTTTGCCGGGAGCGCGTTTGCAAGCCAGTGGCGCGCCGATGACCGAAGTGGCCTCGGTCTATCTGCCGTGGGGAGCAGCCGCGTTGGTAACGCTGGGCGCGATCATGGCGATCACGACGTCGTTGAATCCGACGCTAATCGTACCGTCGCGTCTGGCAATCATCTTTGTCGAGGATGGACTCGCGCCCCGGTGGCTCGGCGTTATCAATCGACGGACGGCAACGCCGGTGCGGGCGCTAACACTAACAGTGGTTGCCTG
>DATBSH010000166.1:0-6693 GCA_036559885.1 Pyrinomonadaceae bacterium | reverse complement strand
GAAGGTGTAAGGTAGGGCCTCATCAAGTTTGGGGTCATTCACATCAACGAACACGGTATCGAACCCGGTCCTCAGAGCTGCATGCAAGGCCGTTCTACCGTGAATCCAAGAACCTGGTGCCAGGAGCAACAATCTCGGACGATCGCGACTAGGAGTCAATTTTGTAAGGTGAAAACCGCCAAGAAATCAAAATATCTAAATTGGATGGGAATGGGAGGAACTCTTGTTGTCTTCTTAGCAGCTCCCTAGAGTTTTCCGAGCGTGACTTTCTCAACGATCGAAGCACACACTCTGTTTACATCCCCCTCGGCCATAGTTGGGTATAGCGGCAGCGTGATTGCCCTGCTAACAAATCCGCGAGTGATCGGCAGAGGTTGAGTTCTCCATTGGACGAAGGCCGGAAAATCCGCAATACAAGGATAGTGCATGCTCAACTGAACCGCTTCGCTGCGCAACCGGTTAACCGTTTGATCGCGAACTTCGGAGGTGGGCGCAACCGCAACCATGAGATGTCCTGCAGAAGCTTCAATCGATTCGCCGAAAGGCATTATCCATCCGGGCATTGAATCGATCGCGTTTTTGTAGTGATGGAGCAATCTTCGACGACGTTCATTGTTCCCCAAGAGTTTTTTCAATTGCACGCGACCGAGTGCGCCGTGCAGTTCGTCAAGACGGTAATTGTAGCCGTGAGATATGACCGCATAAGTACTCGCGTGGCCTCTATGACGGTCCCAAGTAAGAGAAGTCATACCGTGCGACCGAAGCAATCGCGCCTTCGCCGCGAGATCCTCACGATTCGTGACGAGCATGCCGCCTTCACCCGTAACGATATTTTTGTTCGCAAAGAATGAAAAGGTTCCAAGCTCTCCGATGCTCCCTGCCATTGTTCCATGGGGCGGACGCCCAAGCGCATCATGGTAGCGAGCGCCGACGGCATGGCAGGCATCCTCAATGAGAGATATATTTCGTTTTTTGCATAACTTCAGCAATTCAGCCATTCGGCACAAGTTTCCACCGTAATGCATTACAACGACGGCCTTAGTCCGCGTGGTGATCAGATCAGCCACGTTGGCAGGATCGATGGTCGGCTCGGCAAGACTAATAATATCGGCAAAGATGGGAGTGGCCCCACAGGCTGCAGTCATATTGGCGGCGGCAACGAAGTTCAGAGCGGGCTGGATGACTTCGTCGCCGGGTCCAATCTCGGCTGCTAAGCAAGCAAGATGAAGTCCGGCAGTGGCACTGGAAACCGCCAGGGCGTATCTTACGCCCTGCAACGCAGCGAATTCTGTTTCGAAGCTTTCAACCTCGGGTCCCATCGAAAGCCATTTGCTTCGTAGTACGCGTGCCACGGCGTCCATTTCTTCCTGGCCGTAATCCAGATCGCTTAGCGGAATGTTCCAGCTCGGCAACTCAAATCTCCTCCGGCTCTTCGTTGAGGAACGTTTTCGGTCGGTCCGCGAACAGTTGCTGTGCCTCCGCATAATCGTGGGTACGCCCGATATCAAGCCAAAGACCCGCAAAGGGCCAAGCGCAGACTCTTTCTCCCGCGCGAACCAGCATCAGCACAAGATCAGGAAAATCGAGATACTTACCTGACTCGACGAAGCACAGCACTCGCGGTTCGTACACATAAATGCCCATACTGACATCGTGGCGATATTCCGGTTTTTCACGATAACCAGTCACGCGATGATCATCTCCGAACTCAAGCAGGCCAAAGTCGATTTTCACCATTCGCCGATGCGTTGCAATAGTAAGCGCCGCCTTCTCGCGCCGATGAAACGAAACAAGGTCGTCAAAATTCAAATCTGTAAGCACATCGCCGTTCATAACCAGAAACGTATCTGTGAGACCAGGGACTAGCGCCAGCGATCCCGCAGTCCCGGTCGGCTCGTCCTCTTCCACGAAATGCAACGTCAGTTGACGGGACAATTCTTGGCGATGGTGAAAATAGGCTTTAATGAGGCCGGCAAGATGGCCGAGCGTCAAAGTGATGTCGGTGAGTCCGAAGGTGATAAGCCGCCGAATCAACACCTCGATGATGGGGATGTCACCCAGCGGAACCAGAGGTTTGGGAAAGTTGATGGTGAAGGGTTGAAGGCGCACTCCCTTGCCGCCCGCCAAAATGACGGTGCGCAAACTTTGGGCCGCGCCTCTCGGCGTTACTGCCGATTCTTCACTCATATTGTGTAGTCGCACGGCCGATAATGCGAAAGGCGGGGGCGTATGTAATCTGCCGTCAACGTTATACCGCTTTCCAGGGAAACTTCCCGCGTCCAACCAAGCAGCGCCTGCGCTCTCGCCGAATCGCACAGAAGCAGCCCCACCTCGCTCTTCTCCGGTCTCAACCGCCGCTTCGACGAAACGATTGTAGCTCGGCTGCCCGCGACCTTCAGGCACAGCGCCGCGATTTCGCCAATGGAGAACGCTTCACCTTGGCCGAAATGGATAGTCTTGCCCTCGATGTCGGGAGCGATTAGCGCGAGCAAGTATGCGCGTGCGGTGTCTGTTACGAACGTGAGATCGCGCCTTGCTTCCAAATTGCCTAGTTCGATTTCGCGTGTGCCACCTAAGGCCTGTACCAAGATCGTGGGAATGACTGCGCGCGCCGACTGTCGGGGACCGAACGTATTGAATGGTCGTAAAGTCACAACCGGAACGTCAAAGCTGCGGAAGTAGGATTCGGCAAGCTTATCAGCGGCAATTTTGCTCGCCGAATACGGCGACTGGCCCTGGAGCGGATGCTTTTCGTCGATCGGTGAGTACACGGCCGTTCCGTAAACTTCGCTCGTAGATGTGACTATGACACGCCGGACCTTAGCCTGCCGGCAAGCCTCGAGAACGTTGAGCGTACCGCTCACATTGGTTGCGACATAGGAGGCCGGAGCGACGTAGGAATAGGGAATGCCGATCAGGGCTGCGAGGTGGAGGACTGTATCGCAATCATCGACCAGATCACGCATGAGAAACGGATCGGTAATATCACCCAGTCGAATGTCAAGACGATCGAGCAATTCCGCAGGCAGAGAGCTTAGATGCCCAACGTCGCCTCGGCCGTTATAACGAGCAAGCGCTCGCACCTGGTAGCCTTCGCGCAACAGCAACTCGGTGACGTGGCTTCCAATAAAACCGCCTGCGCCCGTGACGAGAACGTTCATACACCTGGCTGCTTCATTCGATCGACATGAGGGTGAACTGGGTTCTGACAGACGAAGAGATAATCCCGCAAACCGAGCCTGTGGCGTCTAGGACTATATAGATGAGCCCGAGCTAACGCCGAATTGCCAGGGCATCGTCGCCGGCTTCCAGCTTCGTTATCCTCGCCTCGCCGCTCGTAATCCTGTCCGTCCAATCAACCAGTCCGATCCCGTTTTCTCTAGCCTAATCCACGACGTCAGTGGAGCGCGGCTGGCAAATGTTTCCTGCGACTCGTCGCAACCGCAACGAGTGTCCAAGAATCGTTTAACCTCGGCAAACGCCACGATCTCTTCAAACTTACGTCTAATCTCGGCGCGCTCCATCCCGAGAATGGCACCATTGAGGTAAATGTTCTCGCGACCAGTCAGTTCTGGATGAAAACCTGTTCCGACTTCAAGCAGGCTTGCCACTCGACCGGTGACTTCCACTCGCCCTTCGCTCGGTTCTGTGATCCGGGAGAGTGTCTTCAGGAGAGTGCTTTTACCCGCTCCATTTCGGCCAATGTCCAATCTACTATCGTTTACGCGCCACCAGTTGGATCGAGTCACCGAGTTCCATTTCCTCGAGAAACACACGCAATTCCGTTATTGCTCCGAAGATCTCTTTTAGGCGCATCAGTACCGGATCAAGTCCCTCGGCCCAGACTGTTCCGCATTCCCAATGAATAATATCCCAGCCAAACTTATCCATCCAGCCGCGAAGGCTCGAGCACGTAACTTGGTCCACACCGTGATGGGAATAGTCCGAGTATCCTTCCCAATCTTTTCCAAGGAGTCGATGCGTTAGCGAATCGCCGTTGCTTGTGTGCAGAAAAAGCAAAGCTCCTTTGCGCACCCGCGACGAAACTCTCGCCAACACAGCTTCTGGAACAGAAAAATGCTCGATTACGTCGGACATCCAAATTGTGTCGAAATATCCGTCAAAGGGTATATCGTCGGCGTCGAGGTCTGCGCGCCTTACTCGATGAGGCCCCACCAATAGACCGGCCTGATCGATGGCGAATTCCGAAATGTCGGTGCCATATACATCAAGCCCGGCATCGAGAAATCTTTTTGTAAATATCCCTAGTGCGCAACCGATATCTAGGAGCCGCCCCCTAGCCGCATACCGTTTAAGGAGTGCTAAACCGCCCTCCGCAGACGTCCTCCCATAGTCGACATAATCATCACCGAAATAGTAGTCTCGGCCAATTTCCTTATCGTCGTAGGGAAGATAGTGCGTGCACAGGCGACTGTATCGCCGCCCTTCAACGTTCTGCTGAATTTCCGAGACAAATTTTCGCGTCGTGACACGCCGCGTTTCATGCGGCTGCAATTTCGAACCATTGAGAGAGAGGGATGGCTCCAACACATTTACTGTAAGAACGTCACCTCGTTCTACGGCCTGAAGATCGCAGGCGAGCACAAGGTCGCCGGCACCACGTGTGTCATCAGTAAAGGACATTGCGTGAAGCCTCAACGAAAGGTCTAATCCTGCCATAAGAACCGTGAAATTAATCAGGCCTTCCGGACTCGCTCGATAGGAATAACGGAGAGGCAAAAGTTCCCCTCTATCCTCGCGCAGCGACTGCGGCCATTTCGTGATCCCTATAAACCGGCGGCTTCCAATATTGGACACAACGTCAAGCAAAGCGCGAACCGTTCGCCCTCCGACCCTTCTAACGGTGGAGCGGATTCCAGTCAGTTCCTTGTTCATGAAACTGAAATTCTCAATTCAGAGCTTGCGGGCTGTTGCGAAACAGTGCCCTGAAAAATAGCCCGATCGCCAAAAAAGACGTGCTAACTTTGGACTGAGGTGCCAGATGGAGCGCCAAACTTCAAAATCTACACCTGCACGTAAAGCTTTCACTTCGAGGGTCTCGAACAGTGGTTCAAGATCACCTACATCGACAAGCAGCGCCTTTAGTGAAGAGCAGTGTTGCAACGATTCTTGGCGAATCGTTGACGAAAGCAGCTCCCGAAAAGTCTGCAAAGTGTTCCGCACGCTATGCGGCAGTGTCGCGGAACCAGTTGCTGCGAGCAGAAACCGTCTCAAACACAATGTGCGCCATCTGAGAGGGGCTAAATCCCACCACACAATGATGCCACCAGGCCTCAGCACGCGGATCATTTCAGCACACATTGCACGTTGTACGTGCTGGGTCAATGCGTGCATGACGCAAGTAAATTGCAGAACTATGTCAAATGACGCGTCTAGGAATGGTAGCGTTACTGCGTCAGCAACAGCAAAGCTTATTGCCGGATAAGATTTCCTAGCCCGCTTAAGACGAGGAAGCAAGAAGTCGATCCCAGTCAAACCTTCCCAAGCAACTCCGACGCGCCGAAGTTTCGCCAATTCGTGTCCGTAGCCTGTGCCAACTTCCAGTGCGCGGATATTGTTTAGCTGTTCCCCGAACTTCTCGCTGATAGCATCAAACACAAGTTGGTCGCGCATGCCCCAGTATTCCGCGGCGACCGAATTACTGTAGCCCCATTGTCGCTCATACGCATCTTCGAAATCGGCCTGTTCATAGAATTCTTTTAGTTCATTCTGATGATTCACGATAAGGTCCACTTCACGTTGCCAGCGGCGTGACCGAGAACTCCACGTCTGAATAAACGCAACCCCATCGTCGGTCAACTTGACTGGTCCCGTAAAGCGGCGTCTGTGCAAGCTCGAACGCAATCGAGTTCTCTGCCATGGCGTGTATGTGTCCTTGGGGATTCATTACCCAAAAACTGGCCGTGTAGGGCCCAGGAAGGAAGACCGTCTTGCGAATTCGCACGCACACCGTAGCGTTGCCTGCCGGTAGCGGCGGCAAGGGAATTCCTAGTTCAACGGTGTTGATCGAAGTCATAAGGACCCCGAACTCGTTGAATATGCTTATGCCAAGAGCCGATTGTCTGATCTCCTCTTTAACACGCAAGTTTATTCGAAATAACATGTCGTCTTTAGTGGCGAGGGGCAAATCACTTTTTGGGTTCGAGACAGAATATGAAACCAATTCCACTCGCCCATCACCTGTGACGGCATTGCGCGAAAATGCGTCGCCTGATTGGAGCTTATCGTGAACACTGGCGGTATAGGCTTCGACGACTTCATCAATTGGGCCGGTATTTCGAATTCTGCCGTTTTGAAGCCAAACTCCACGGCGACAGAGCTGTTTGATTGCCATCATATTGTGGCTAACAAAGAGAATTGAGCGGCCCTCTGTTTTGGCGACTCCTCTCATTTTCCCCATACACTTCTTTTGAAACTCTGCGTCTCCTACGGCCAGTACTTCGTCCACGATCAAGATCTCCGGTTCCATGTGTGCGGCCACCGAGAATGCCAGTCGCACATGCATGCCGGAAGAATAGCGTTTTACGGGAGTGTCCAAGAATCGTTCAACCTCGGCAAACGCCACGATCTCTTCAAACTTACGTCTAATCTCGGCGCGCTCCATCCCGAGAATGGCACCATTGAGGTAAATGTTCTCGCGACCAGTCAGTTCTGGATGAAAACCTGTTCCGA
>DATBSH010000165.1:0-7071 GCA_036559885.1 Pyrinomonadaceae bacterium | reverse complement strand
CCAGCGAGGGCAGGGCCCGAAGAAACTTCACTACCCCTGAGGCGTAGGCACGTAACAGGCGATTTGAATTGGCAAAGCGAAAATGGCTATAGAGCTTCGCAGGCACCCCCGCCAGCACCATGGGAAATGGGCAACGACGCACGGCGAAGGCCAGATCGTTGCAGACCGCTGAACTGTATTGTTCGTTTGACTTCCGGGCAACTGAACTCTTGTCATGCCAGACGTGCACGCCGGGCGTATACAGAATCTCATAGGCTCGATCGATGAGGCGAACGCACAGGTCCGACTCTTCAAAGCCGTAGTTCCCCGGATTTGGCGTGTAGAAAGAAACCTCGCGCACGGCAGATAGCCGCAGCATGTGGCCACAGCCAATGAAGACATTCGTCTTAAACGGCTCTTTGCGTTCGCTTTGTTTCGGTCGATCGGGCGAAAGGATATCGTATGCTAGTGCTGCGATTTCACGGCGTTCCTTCATTAACGTCACACCCTGAGTTATCTCGTCACCTCGAATAAACCACGCGTCGTCATCAAGACTGAAATAGAAATCAGCCTCAGTTTCCCGCATCAACTTATTGCGGGCGGCGAGGTATCCTTGGTTTCGCTCGGCTCGATACCAGCTTACGTTCGGAAAGCGGGACTTCATGGATTCAGTATCATCGGTGGAAGCATCATCAAAAACAGCCACCTCTTTATCGCCGTAGTCCTGATCGAGTGCAGACTGGATCGACTTGGCCAGAATTTCGGCCCGATTGTAGGTGGTGATACCAATGAGAACTTTCATCTAACCTTTTTAGGCAGGGGAAACCGGTGTTTGTTTCTCGGCGATGATTCTCTGTGATGCTTCATCACCTCGCAAGCGAAGAAGTACCGTGATGCCGCACCCCTTCCCCCAAAGTACCGCAAGTAACGTCTTCCATGCGCTCAACTTCACCAACGGCGATACGACACCAAAAGTCTCAAGCATTGCCAGCTTCGCATAATCTCTAAATCTGTTTCGCCCCAACACCTGGGTCATGACATAGTGCCGGTTGATCAGCTCCATTTTTGCAAGTGCCAATTTGTCTTTTTTGTAGTCTGCAGTTTGACTATCGTGATAGATACGCGCTGTGCGCGCATTCGCGAGTTTCCAGGTCTTACCCACAATCAAAGAGAGCGCCACATCTTCCATGAATGAATAGCCGGTAAAGTGATCGGCGAAGACAGGATCGGGCAACGCATCTTTGCGGTAAAGTGTGCAAGTCGTATTTAGCCATTCAACTTCTACGGTGTCAGGTAAGTTAGGATCATCCTCAGGCAGAAGATTTAATGCCGGACCAATACACCTGCCTGCATAGCTTTGCTCCGTGCGGCCATTGAGAATCCAAAATAACCAGCGACTAATCAGTCCGGGAGAATGATAACGCTGGTTCACGATCATCGAACTCACTCCGCCGAATCGTGGGTTGCTATTCAAACTCGTCCATTGGCGTGCAATGCAGTCAGGTTCAAAGACCACATCGTCATCAACGAAGAGAATTGCCTTTTGCGTTGATAGCTTCACTCCCTGGTTGCGCTGACTCGCCGCGCCTACTTCGTGCGCAGTAACGTATTGGACCTGCGTCGCCAACCCTTCAATCGATTTCGGACGGCATATCAACCTCGTTGAATCGTCGAGCGATGCGTCTATGACGATCATCTCTAAGGGTTGTGCCACCTGTCGGGCGAGGCTATGCAGCATTTTTTCGAGCGAAGCGGCGCGATTCCGCGTCGGGACAATAGCGGAGATGGGTAGTACTTCAATCATCGGGGGCCATGACAGAATCTTAATTCAAGTGGCCGACCGTGGAGGGATACTCGGTAGACCTCGGCGACAAAACCGAGTGCAATTCCACCTTCGAAAGATAGTCTTCTAGGGGATCAGGAACGCAAATGCTTTTTGCGTACGATTTAAGATACCTCGTAACCGTCTGAAGTTTTGTTACCGATTGAAACCGATAATCGGTGTGTAAGGCATCAATCAGGCTAACCTCAAAAGCCGCTCGTCGCGACAGTTTCGATGAAAGGTGGTCAGCCCGCTCGATGATTTCTCGACCATATTTTCGAATGAGAAACTGCAATAAGGATTGTATCCCGCGACTATATGCGCGGGAGCCGGCAAAAGCTCTGGAGATCAGATCCAGTGGCATGTCAGACCAAACACATAGCGGCTCCGCTGCAAAATAAAGCGGTTCTTCGATTTGCAGAGTGCGGCAGTATTCTTGTAATCCGGAATCCCTTACGTCAGCTCCGACCTGAAGGTCCGATTCGATTTGCGTATTCCAGAAAAGACCTCCATTTGAAATTCCTTCAAAGAAAAACAGGTAAGCCCTTAATTCGATCGGATCATAGAGTCTTTCCTCAAACCAAGTGCCTCTTGTTGTTTTACCTGTTGGCTTTACCTCTTGTTGAGTCTGAAACCAGACCTCCTGATTACGCAGCAAAACTCCTACCTGATGGAGTTCCAGGGCCCGAATGTTTTCATTAAGGTACGAAGGCATAAGCCAATTGTCATCTTCCAAAACACACGCCCAATCCCCTCCGATCAAACTTTGTGAGCAGAAGGCTCGGTCCAGATTCGCAGCCCCACCCAAGCGATTCTTATTGTTCGTGTAGCTAATTCTCGAGTCGCTTAAGTCCGCGACAACTCCTTCGCCTTCATTTTCTGGAGAGTCATCCATTACAACAGCTCTCCAGTCGGGATAAGTCTGAGCTATTAAGCTATTCACCGCGCGTCTTAGCCACTCAGGCCGCTTATAGGTTGGAATCCTGACTTCGCAAAAGGACATCTTTGAGTACCGGGCTATGACTTATCTGGAAGGAGAGTGCCTGAATCGGTTACATCAAACGGTTAATTTCAGATCTCGCAAAATTGCGAGGTAGTTGGAGTATAAGAAGATCTCATATCGCTCATTATAAGGCTCAACCGGCACTATCCCGTCTTTCAGAATTCGATAGAGTGCAAAAGTTGGGTGCAATAGTTGGAAAAAGTCATGTAGGAATGTTTTTGAGTCCACGTCTGTTCCGCCAAACTCGAACTGAATGAAATCGATCGCGCTCCTTTCAATTAACGACCGAGCCCCCAGTAACACTTCAAGCTCATGACCCTCGACGTCGACCTTCAAGAAGTCTATGTGTTGTATATCTCGTTCCCTACAAAATGAGTCGATCGTTCTCAGCGATATCGATTCAGAGGTCCGCGCACTTCCGTCCCCATTACTGACGTCATTGAAACGAAACCTATCATACACAGAAGCGAGGCAGGGGTCTGCCGGCACCGAATATAAAGTCGTAGACTTTTCGACATTACTTAAGCCTACATTCAAGCACTCAACACCCTTGAGTTTACCTACAGATTTGCATAGTGCCTCGTACGTTGAAGGTGACGGCTCGAAACTGTAAAGGCGAGTGCGTTCTCCAAAGTAACGCAAGACTTCCATCGAGTAGAGACCTGTATTCGCACCTACATCAAAAACGACTGGGCCTGTTCCATTTACGGCGCTTCTTGTCTTTCCATACTGAAAATGCCGATGGATAAACCGGAGAACCCAAAGCTCACCAGGATCTATGATGCTTTCCCAATGCCCGATGTGCATTCCTTCAAGCGACCATGAGTGCACTCTTTCCCAGAACGCTTGGTAGCGATGCGTACCGAATAAACGTGGTTTTATCGCAGCGCGAAGTATCTTCCTAATCATTAGTCACAAAGTATGTTCAACTTTAGGTCTGTGCGAGGTAGTTGTAGCATTCTGTTTGGCAGCCCTTAGCTCCCCTTAGAAATCTCATAATCCAGCTGAAGCACACCTCGCGCCGACGGATGATAAGGTACGATGTCTTCTGTCGTTGTTATGTTCAATACGTGAAGCTCCAGGAGATCGTAGAAGTCACCTTTTTTCACTCCCCAATTCAGATAAAGGCCGATCTGATAATCGCCTTCAACCAAAGGAAGGTTTTTAATACGCCCGGAAATGCGTTCGACACCATTTCCATTTAACCTGTAGGTCCTATCTCCCCGCCTAAGGTCAATAATCGCCAATCGTCGGCCGAGTGCGGAAGACACTAGAATGGCTATCTCGTCGAGCCGGATAGTTTCCGTCGCTGACAATTCAAGCTCAAAATCTACGGGCTGTCCGCTTACTACAGGGTTTGGCGCAAACTCAAACCTACGGATTTCCAAAGTTTGAGCCAGACACAATGAGTCATCCACCGTAACCGCGCTCTTGAACTTCCTACCACCCAGGTAGCCCGCAATCTGAGTCGCCGTATCTCCAAAGCCAACGATCTTGCCATTCTCGAGATGAATAGTCTTCTGGCATAGGATCTGGATGGCGTTCATATCATGACTAACAAATAATACGGTCCGGCCTTCCTTGGAGACATCATTCATTTTGCCCAGGCACTTCTTCTGAAACTGTGCGTCGCCGACAGCGAGCACCTCATCCACCAGTAGAACTTCCGTTTCCATGTGTGCGGCAACGGCAAAGGCGAGCCGGACGGACATGCCACTGGAGTAACGCTTCACCGGTGTGTCGATGAACTTTTCAACTTCGGCGAACGCGACGATCTCATCAAATTTACGTTCCACTTCCGCTTTGCGCATGCCCAGGATGGCAGCATTCAAGTAGATGTTTTCGCGACCAGTGAGTTCCGGATGAAAGCCAGTGCCGACTTCGAGTAATGACCCGACGCGGCCGTGAATCTTGGCGTGTCCACGTGTGGGCTTGGTGATGCGGGAAAGAATCCTGAGCAGAGTGCTCTTCCCCGCTCCGTTGCGACCGATGATGCCGATCACTTCGCCACGCTTCACTTCGAAGGAGACGTCTTCCAAAGCCCAGAAGGAGTCTGGAGTTTCGAGTTTCGAGTTTCGAGTTGCAGACCCGTTGCCGTTACGTAGGGCGTCGCGAACACGGCGGAACGGAGACGCAGCGGCATCGGTGACGACGTCGCGCAGGGCTTTGTACGATTCACGCTCGCCGATGCGATACTGCTTGCTCAAGCCTTCACAGCTGATTGCTATATCACTCATCTAAAATTACGACCGCGCTTCGTCACACAACATCCGCAAACTCCTGCTCCATGCGGCGGAAGTAGTAGAGCCCGCCAATCAGAAGCGCAACTACGACTGAGATAGAAACGACCAGCATGGCACCCGGTGGTTGTTTCGTTCCCAACAACGCCCAGCGAAAACCTTCCACGACACCCGCCATGGGGTTCAGTCCATAAAGCGGACGCCAGCGTTCTGGCACGATCGAGCTGGGGTAGGCGACCGGCGTTGCAAACAGCCAAAACTGGATCAGAAAGTTGATCGTGTAGCGCACGTCGCGATACTTGACGTTGAGGGCCGACAACCAGAGACCGACAGCAAGCGCCGTCATGACTGCGAAAACGATGAAGGCGGGCAGGGTTACGATCGCCCAAGTGGGAACGATCCCATAATAAAACATCATGGCCAACAGGATTACGAAGGCTACGGCGAAATCTACCAGCCCGCCTAACACCGCCGCCATCGGAACTACCAGTCGCGGGAAGTAGACCTTGGTGATCAGCCGTTCATTCGCAACCAGGCTATTGCTCGACTCGGTTAGTGCATGGGCGAAGAGCTGCCAGGGCAACAGCGCACAGAAAGTAAATATCGGATAGGGAATGTCGTCGGACTTGACGCCCGCCAGCCTGCCGAAGAAAAGGCTAAAGACAACCATCATAAAGAACGGCTGAATGATCGCCCATGCCGCGCCCAGCGCGGTTTGCTTGTAGCGCACTTTTATGTCTCGCAGCGTCAGGAAGTAGAGCAGCTCGCGATAGTCCCATAACTCACGAAACCCGATTGACGTCCACCCGCCGGGAGGGTCGATGAAGAACGTCGGCAGCGTAAGAATTTCGGATTGCGAATTTCGGATTTCGGATTGCGCCTCAGACATTGGAGAATTTCGGATTTCGGATTGTGAGCTGGTCATCAGGAAGATTCAGCCGCGGATGAACGCGGATCAATTACCTGCGCTTGACCGCTCGAGCTCTTCACTGGGAGCGCAGGCGCCGTCGTCCGCAAGTCGCGGCAGGACGTAAGTTGAGTGTCATAAGGTTTCCGTTCGTCCCGCGCACCAGGGCGGGCGAGGGCGCCCGCGCTCCCAGTGAAGAGCTTGAGTCTTTAAGCCAAAGTCGCTCTAAAGGGTGGCCAATTAAAACTACCTAAGATCCAAGGTACTCGATGCGGTGGCGGTGGCAGTCTCAGTTTCCTCGTCTGCATCGCTCTTGTAGTAGTGCGAGCCGTAATAGCGCTGGTAGTAGTAGTAATCATGCGACTGCAGGTTGACGTTGTTGAGGACGACGCCGAAAATCTTCGCGCCGACATCCTGGAGTAGTTGTCGCGAGCGCCTCACCACGTGTCGCGAGCTCTTGCCGCCATGGACCACCAGCAACACGCCGTCGACCATCGTTGAAATCAGCACCCCGTCGGTAAACGAGCTGACCGGAGGCGAATCCACGACGACGTGATCAAATTGTGACTGGAGCGTGGCCAGCAGCCGGCGCATTTGCTCCGAACCCAGCAACTCCGCGGGGTTGGGCGGTATCGGGCCTGCCGTCAATACGTGCAAGCCTGTGGCCTCCTCCTTTGTGACCATGGCCAGCACCTCAGCTTCCGTCAGTTCACTCGATAAAATAGAGCTCAAGCCGGCGCGATCCGTTAATCCGAAGATCGAACGCAGGCGCGGGCGGCGCATATCGGCATCAACGATGACAACGCTTGCACCCGTTTGCGCCAAACTAAAGGCCGTATTAACAGCGGTGGTGGTCTTCCCTTCTCCCGGCAAGCTTGACGTAACCAGAAGCGATCTCGGCGCGCGACCGGCAGTTGATAGCAGCACTGAAGTGCGCAGATGGCGGTAGGATTCCGCCAAAGGCGAGCGACTGTCGACATTCATCAGCAGCTCCGGATTGTCCGACGGATGCCCATTTCGCTTCTGCAGTGCGCCCGAGCCAGCGAGAAAGCGACGCCTCCCGTTACCGAGCGCCGAGGGAATTACGGCTAGCGCAGGCAGGTGGAGCAGCCGTTCAACT
>DATBSH010000164.1:0-11119 GCA_036559885.1 Pyrinomonadaceae bacterium | reverse complement strand
TTTCATTCTGAACGATTATTCCCTTAAAGGCGCAAAGCCGCAAAGTAGGCGGATCAACTACTTTGCGTCTTTGCGCCTTTCCGCGAGAAATTTTTAGAAACTGAACCGCGCTTGCAGCTCCACGACTCGGCCTGCAAGTGCATTCTGAGCGCGACCGAAGTCACGACTATCGACAGTCGGCGCGAAGAATCTAAACGGCGCGAGATTCAGATTGTTAAATGCATTGAAGAAATTTGCCTTGACCTCGAGGAACGCTCCTTCACCAAGAAACGATGGCATACCGGTACGTTTAGCGAGACTCAAGTCCACCGCAAAGTATCTTGGACCACGGAACGAATTGCGTCCGATACCTGGCAGCAGCGCACCATTCGGATTGTTCGGATCGAAGAAGGCCAATCCGCCACCGGGAAAATTCCCACCGGGCCTAATGAACGCATCGTTGTTAGTGTCTTCAAGCGCACCACCAAAATATCGCGGCGGACGAGACGGACAGACAAAATCATTGGAGTTGGCCGAGCGCACGCACTGCCCGGTGTGAGGTGTCCAGGGAAACCCCGTGTGGGCTGTCAGTATGCCGTCAACCTGCCAACCGCCAAGCACCTTACCAACGACGTCCTTGCGATTGCGAAACAGCGGTATATCCCAAAGACCAGAGACGTTGAGATTGTGTCTCACGTCGAAATCTGATGGACCGCGCTCCTGCCGCAAGCTCTGCGGGAAGGTTTGATTAGTTTCGGCACCGGGACCTTCGTTTGATAGGCCATCGATACTCTTGGCCCAGCGATACAGAACGTCAACCTGAATCCCGCGAGACAATCGACGTGTCAGCCGCGCGTTCAATGCGTTGTAGTTTGAGTTCACGTCGGGCGTAGGAATGTACACGGCGAAGGCAAAGTAGTTTGCCGGAATCGTCGGCTGCACGAATCGTTGATTAACGAGACGAATCAATCCGTGTGCCGAGCTGCCCTGGTACCCGACCGTCGCGGTCAATTTGTAAGGCAGTAAGTACTGAGTCTCTAACGAGTAAACATAAACGTAGGGTACCGTCGTATCAGCGAGCGCACCATAAACTTCAACTGTTCGATTAGGCGGAGCGCCCGTCGCCGGATCAATACCTACGGCCAGCGCCGGATTTGCCGGATAACTGAATGGTGAGTTGCTCGTGCCCAGCGTGTAGAGAATCTGCCCGTTCGCAAAAGGAGATCCGAAGTCTGTTGCCGCAGTGCCGCAGCAGATCTGATAACGCGCGAAGAACGGAGGATTGCCACGCGTGTTTGAAAAGACTATTTCGGGATTGCGGTTATAACTGATCCCGGCTCCGCCACGAATCACAAGCTTTTGCTCGAGACCAAAATGTTTGGGACTGTAAGCAAACCCGAGTCGTGGACCAAAGTTATTACGATCCGGATTGTAAAGCTCACTGGTGGGCACAACTTTCGAACCTGCCAGGCCGCCGTTTGGTCCGAAGACGAAATTCGCGACTTCGTTGTTTTCTTCGGTCAACACGCCGAAGTATTCGTAGCGAAGACCCAGATTCAAGGTGAAGTTGGGCCGCACTTTCCAATCGTCCTGAATGAAAACCCCGTAGCTATTGGAACGGAAATGACGTTGCGCATTCGCCGGTCCACCTGTCTGAGGATCAGCATTGATCTGATAGAAAAGCGGTGCATCGTTGGCAAAGTTGAAGAGCGACGCAAACGTGTACAAAGGACGCGCGGCGCCGTTGAGATTGTTGTCGTTAAACTCCCGACGAAATTCTCCGCCAAACTTCAAGCCATGATTCCCGCGCACGTTGTTTACCACATCGCGAAACTCCAGCGTCTTTTCTGAAAAGATTCCCGGCGTTGTTTCAGACTGGTTGGCGCCAAAGCGAATGCGACCGTCCCTGAGTAAGCTCTCAATTTCGATCCGCGGAATGCCGAAGTTTGTTTGACTCGACGACTCCACTTCGTTGAAAGCGAATTTGGTGAAGTTGAAGCGTGCTTCGTTCACCAGCGTCGGTGAGATCGTGCGGTTATACAGTACTGCAAACGACGAGTTTTTCGGCTTGGTTGTGATATCGGCCTGAGGCCGGGCTGCTGCGCCAGTATCACTGCCGACAAACGAGGCCCGAGTCATATAAGAACTAAAGGTCAGTTGATTGTTTGAGGTCGGGATGAAATCAAACCTTGCGTTGTATTGGTTGGGTCGGTTGATTGTCGGCGCAGAAATGATGACTTTTTGAATGTCGGGAATGCCATCGAGGCCGCCGCCCCCAAGGTTTGAGAAAGTCAAATACTGTCTCAGCGACCCGCTTAGCGAACCTACGTCGAGCCCACCCCCTACGACCTGACAGGGAATACTGCTTTGCACATCAGCGCACGACGGAGTTAGTACACCGGCGATTCGTGGCTGAACGCCGGAACTGGCGAGTATTGCCGAAGAGATTCCGCCGGGCCGCGCGCTAATTACACTTTGCCGGAACTGCGCGGTTTCGACATACGTCGTCACTGGCGTGGACGAGTTTTCCCGTAGTCCTTCGTACGAAACAAAGAAGAAGCTACGATCCCTGCCGCTATGAAGCACTGGTCCACCTTCACCGAAGTGCGGCAAAAAAAGTGGGCCACCCAAACTGCCGCCAAACTGCCGGAAGAGACGCTCGACTCTTTCTGTCTGCCCTCGTCCAAAATCGTTTGGATATTTATTAAAGGCATTCCACTTCGGAGTGTTGTATTTAAAGATCGCGCTTCCGTGAAAATCATTAGTGCCGTTCTGTGAGACGACTTTGATCTGCGCGCCTGAGTTTCTGCCGTCCTCGGCGGAATAACTCGACGACGATATCTGGATCTCCTTTACGGATTCCTGGTTTGGTGTAACGACAGCAGCGCCTCCGTGGCTCAGACTGTTTACGCTCACACCGTCGACCTGGAAATTGTTGGCTGAAATTCGTTGGCCGTTGGCGCTGATTTGCGGTTGATTCTCGGTCTGGAAAATCGAGTTATTGGAGCCGCCCGGTCCGGGAGAATTCGGAAGACCTGAAGCGTTTCCGTTTCCTGAGCGTGCTCCATCGCCGAAGATTCCCGGCGTTAGTCGGACGAGCTCATACGGGTCGCGGCCGGGCTGTGGCAATCGTTTGACCTCAGTGGGTGTGATTCCCTTAGCAACGTTTGCGTTCTCGGTTTCCAGTTGCGCGACTGCTTCATCAGAGATCGTTACGACTTCCCTGATCTCGCCGGTCTCGAGAATGATATCGACGCCTTGGATATTCTCAGCGCCAACAGTCACATTTTCCGCCACGCTTTTTCTGTAACCGGTTTTCTCAACCGTCAGTTCATATTTACCTGGAGCCAGACCCGTGATGCGGTAGAAGCCTTCTCCGTTAGTCGTGACTTCCTGGGTCTTTCCGGTTTCCGTATCTTTAAGAACGACTTTGGCGTCGGGTACAAGGGCACCATTGGAGTCAGAAACAGTTCCCTGGACGCCCGCCCTGAACTGGGCCTGTGCAGTGATCACTGCGCATAAAAGAAAAAGTCCGCAAAAAGAGATGCGGACAAAGAGAGAAAGACTATTTTGCATTGTTACCTCCGCTAGGTGAAATGAGCTTATTTGACCACCCGTCGCATAAGCTCAGCAGGCTATAACTGTGCGCTGCTGGCTCAAACAACAACTCGAGGATCAGACTATCAAATTGTTCGTTAATTAATTTGGGGGAGACAAAACTGGGGGAGACTAGACGGGCCACAGGTTGGAAAATAGATAACACCAAAGCCGGAAAACTTCAATACACGAATTCTTTAAAACTCTTTCCGCAAGCGAACAAAACAAGCCATCCATAAATACGGCGGCCTCAACAATGCAGTGGTGGAAGTTTCTGGGGACAATTTAGGTCCCACATACAGGGGGTGTCAGTCTTGTGAGTTACGCACCCTTGGCGTAAGAGGCTGACGATAAACGCGGCTTTGGCGTGAGCACAGTCGCTATTGCTCTCGAGACCTGATCTTCTACACTCAAGCCATTTGATAGAGTTGGATCGATTCTTCGCGGCCTTTGACTTTCACCTGGCCCATTGGAATCGCATCATTGAAGTCGTCGCCAAGCGTTTGCCAAACGTTGTCCGAAACGAGCAGGTGCGATCCAAAAACCTTGTTGAGTTGTTCAATACGAGACGCGAGATTAACGACATCTCCAATCACGGTGTACTCACGTCGTAATGACGAGCCAATGCTTCCCGTGACCGCCTCACCGGCGTGAAGGCCAATGCCGACTGTCGTTGGCGCCACATTTCCTCGCTTAACCTCTTCATCGACTCGCGAGAGAATCTCCCTCGCAGCTGCGACCCCATTGAAGCAATCACTGCCGTCTGAAATGGGAGCACCGAACACGGCCATGAACCCGTCGCCAAGAAACTTATTAACTATGCCATGATGGCGATTTACGATTTCGATCATGAATTCAAACAAGGATTCGAGATAGGCGACCACTTCTTCCGGCGCTGTCTTCTCCGCGTAAGTGGTAAAGTTTCGGATGTCGAGAAACATCACGCAAACGGTTCGCTTCTCACTCCTCAAATCGGGTCTCAAGGTAAGTAGCTTCTCCATCACGACCGGCGATACATATTCGCCGAATGTGCGACTGATACGATTCCGCTCCTCAACCATCTGAAAAGAATTAAGAATGCGCTTTCTGATTTGTGATGTAACCAATCCGGCGGCAATCCCTGTTAACAGAATGAGCAGGCCCTTAACAATGTGTGGTGGTTTAGCCAGCAAGATCGGTTCTACCGCCGAGTTCGAAGCTGTCGCGATAAAGATCCAACTCAGCAGCCAGTATTCAATCGCTGCGACGGCGCCGGTAAAAACGCATAACCTAAAATCCAATCGCAAAGTGGAGAGCACAATCATCAGCGCATAAACGAACGGCGCGGGAGTGAAAAGAGAATACACCGGACCCAGAAACTGCGCCGTCACGATTAGAGCAATTGAAGGAATACTGGTTTCAATCAACGCGCTGACATATTGCAGGAACGGCCTTGCTCGCTTTTGCTGTTTGATTAATCGAGTTATCGCCAGGCGCTCGAGTGCAAGGCACGACAATGTCACCGTGAAGATGACGACGAATGTTAAGACAAAGCTGCTGAACCGACCTTTGAAGGAGCTTTGAAAGTTCTCGAACGAGAACACAGAGATGACCGGTATTACGAGGGCGGCGACCGCAAGTACGCACATCAACATCGTAATCCGCTGCCTATCGCTCTTTAGTATCTCGAGCGCAAACTCCTGCTCGAAGACTTGGGAGATCGAATGCTGTCGGTGGGTACGGGGAGTCATCTTTGTTACTCCGGGGTTAAATCGATTGAGAAGTGGGGTTGAATGCGCTCGGGTCGCGCGCCAACCCGGCCTAGCGGTGGGGCCACTGCCGCAGTTGAATTCAGAGATCAAAAAGAGATTGCGGGCGGCGAGATCTAATGCGATTGGTCAGGGAACGAATCGGCTCCCAGCTCTTGTTGGGCGGCTTGTTCATTGCTGACTTGGGTTCTCAACTACGGAAGATCTTTCCGCCGCCAGGATGGACCCTCACCGATCTTTACAACCTTAGTCACGAACGTCACGCTCGAGTTGCCGACGCGTCCCGTAACTTCCCAACACCCTGGGGTTGGAAAAATCAAGTAGCTTACCTGGAAACCGCGATCTCCGTAGCCCTCTGGCACTTCCGACCGCAAAGGTGACGCTTCAGCGTCGAGGCGACGGCCTTCAATCTTGAGTTGACCTGAAACACCGCGCATCCATCCCCACTTCATTCCGAGCGCACCGCTTCGAGTGACGAAACCTGCACCACCTGGTTTGAATATAAGAATTCCATCCGGGCACAATCCAAACGGTCCAACAGACACTTCGCGGTTGCCGTAGCTGCCTGGAGCGGGTTCTTCTACGCCAGCGGCGATTCCGTTCGGTTCTGTGACCTCGCATTTGAAGTCCTTATTCGACGCCGGGGCAGGACCCTGCTGCGCTTCGCTCGCCGCAACGAGGAACGATAATATGACCACACCGAGAAGCGTTACCTTAAGACGCATGAGTCAGCCTCCTTTCCTTACCGAACCGTGAGATCGCGTTCGCGCTGAGCGGCCGGTATTGATGCCCGTGCCCATTCACTGGTCGAAGTTCGTAGTTCATAGCCGAAACATTAGAATGATTACGAAGGTTATCCCTCCCTATACTCGTGCAGATCGACGAGAATTCGTCAATTGAGTCTTCCTGTGCGAAAGACAATAGTGCCAGTGTTGGTTGCTGGGCGAAGCGTAATCCTTAATTGATTGGAGCAAATAATAGCACCCAAACCAAACTGCTTGGGAAAAAGGATAGCAACGCTGCGAGGCTTAGATCCAGCATTTCCCACCATCCATTAATCTGTTCACTTCTACTGGGATCCACCGCAGCACATCTCTTCGTTCCGCGCGCGGCCCTAAGAAACCTTGTGTTATTATCCGGGCGGCCGTGTCCTCTACATAGGAACTTCGATCAGCTTCGCCTGACGTTCGGGTTGTAAGTACGATGCTGCCAAACCTTTCATAGCCGACTTTGGCCCAACTTCAGATCTAAAGCCCCCACTAGATCAATCCCGCATGAAACGACCTTCACTGACAGTTCAGTCCCTTCTTGCACTTGTATTGGGTCTCGCCCTCGGGATCGCGGGCCATAAATGGGCTGTACCAGGTTTCGAAAAACTTGCCATTGCTGCCAAAGCACTCGGAGGACTTTGGGTGGCAGCGTTGCAGTTAACTGTTTTGCCGCTGGTAATCACACATCTGCTCGCCGCGATTAGTGGTTCTGGTGCCAGATCAATTGGCAAGCTAGGTATTCGCGCAGTGGTGTTATTCCTGGGTCTGCTGATTGCAGCGGGACTCTTCGCAGCTTTCCTAACGCCGCCACTTGTCGCGCAGATATCTGTCGATGATAGAGCGGTGTCGTCCCTTAGCACAGCCGCATCAGCTAACGTTGCCGGATCAAGTGTTGCAAAAACTAATTCAGAATCGACTTCGGTTGCGGATTGGATCAGCACCCTACTGCCGACCAATCTATTAGAAGCAGGGATTAGAGGAGACATCTTTCCACTGCTCCTCTTTACTGCGTTCTTCGGCGTGGCGGTCACACGGCTTCCTGAAGATCGATACAAACTCTTAACAGAGATATTCCAAGGGCTCGCGGAAGCAATGATGCAGTTAATAGGCTGGCTGCTGGTGGTAACACCGTTTGGCGTGTTTGCATTAACCTTCACGCTTGCTCTAAAAACCGGTGGATCAGTGGGAGGAGTGTTAGGTGCGTACATAGTCATCGTTTCAGCCCTCATGTTGTTGTTTGCGCTGCTGCTCTATCCGTTTACCGCTTTTGCTGCCAAAACCAAAATCATCGACTTCGCTCGCGGTGTCGCACCCGCTCAAATGGTTGCGGCCAGTACTCGCTCATCGATAGCCGCCTTGCCTGCGTTAGTTGAAGGTGGAAGTCATCATCTGCGCTTGCCGCGCACAGGTACCGGTTTCGTGTTGCCACTGAGTGTGTCTCTGTTCAAAGTGAATCGCCCAATCTCCGGCATCGTCAAACTGGTGCTAGTGGCACACCTATATGGTATCCAGTTGCGTCCTACTACGATCGCCATATTCCTGGCCACAACTATTATTGTTAGTTTCGGTACAGCTGGTATACCGCAGAGTGGCCCCGGATTTAAGACATTGCCGGCATACGTCGCAGCGGGCGTACCAATTGAGGCAGTGCTCGTAGTTGAGGCTGTTGAATCGATTCCAGATATCTTCAAGACTGTGCTCAATGTAACCGGGCAGATGAGCGTGGCGACGGTACTGACTCGTTCGTATCGGACAGTCCCTGGTGAGATGAGCGCCTCCACGCCTGCGGAAGGTGTGCTGTGAGAAAACCTTTGTTCATGCTCTTCCGCCTCCTTCGGCCACATCTGTCTATAGTGGCCCGGTTCTCTGTTGCCTCACTTGGTCGTGCAGCGCTGACTGCTGTCTCAATCTTGTTAATTCGCGAATTTCTTGCCGATGTCCTCGGCCACCGGGAAGCATTCGCCCAGCGAGTTGGAGTCGAGTCCGAGCTCTGGATTACTGTCGTTTTGCTACTGATCGCCAATTTAGGAGCGGCGGCGTTCACTTACGACTCTCAAGTATCGGAACAAAAGTTGGTCAAAGCGATCGAGTTGGGAACGATGGAACGCCTCATTCGCCATCTACTCGGCTTATCAATTCTGTTTCTCGATCGAAGAACCCACGGTGAATTGTTACAAAGTGTTCGGCAAGACGTCTCGCAGATGCGCATGGTCGTTTTGGCTACTGCAGGTCTGGTACTGGAGGCGTTTCAGGCAATAGGACTGATCGCGGCAGCGATTAGTTTAAGTCTAAAGCTTTCGCTGTGGGCGTTTGTTCTGGTTCCTATAGCAGCGCTACCTATTTACCTTCTGGCTAGACGCACACTCGCTCGTTCTTTCGGCGTCAGACGGAAAGGGGTTGCACTCTTCGACGCACTACTACAGCTTCTTCACGGCATCCGAGTCATCAAGATTTATCAGGGTGAGCGAGCAGAGGGTGAGCGGACGATCGATCGTGCGCGTAGCTATTTTGATGAACTCATCCACATGGAACGGGTGCGTGCATTCGCACGAATGGTGCTGGAATCATTAGCGGCACTCAATGTCGTTGTAGTGATCATTGTTGGTGGATTTAACGTGATGTCAGGTCGACTTGGCTGGCCAGAGTTGCTCGCATTCCTGTTGGCTATGAGGGCTGCGCACGGTCCTCTGAATAATATCAACAACCATTATCTGGACATTCAGCGCTACGGCGCGAGCGTGGCACACATTGAGCAACTATTGCAGGAAAGATCTGAGATCCAAGATCCAATCAATCCTCACCCTTTGATTAGTTCGCCACAAACTATCACAGCTGATCACGTTACATTCGCTTTTAACGACAAACCGGTGCTTCAGAACGTCTCTTTTACCGTTCGCGCAGGCGAGACGCTGGGAATTGTTGGACCATCCGGAGCCGGAAAGACGACCGTGCTCAGTCTGCTCGCGCGCTTTTACGACCCTGGGCTCGGTCGAGTATTGCTTGATGGAAAGGACTTGCGCGAGTTTCGGCTGCGAGATATTTATGGGATGCTGGCGATTGTCACTCAGGACCCATTTCTTTTCTCAACGTCGATTCGGGACAACATATTGTGTGGACGGCCGGACGCCTCCCAGGAGGAAGTTGAAAACGCGGCGCGCGCGGCTGAAATACACGATGAGATCATTTCGATGCCTGACGGATACGACACTGTAGTGGGACAAGGAGGACGTCAGTTATCTCGAGGAGAGTCGCAGCGTATTAATGTTGCCAGAGCCATTCTAAAGAACGCTCCTATCCTTCTGCTCGACGAGGCCACCTCAAGCTTGGACTCTCATTCCGAAGCGAAAGTACAGCGCGCCGTAGATCGCCTTGCGTCTGGCCGGCTGGCAATCTCCGTGGCTCACCGCCTTTCAACACTAAGAAATGCCTCGCGGATGCTGGTATTGAATCCGGGCACTGTAGTTGGTCTTGGGATGCACCAGGAGTTACTACTCAACTGTCCTACCTACCGGCGGCTTTGGGAGGCTCAACGTGACTTTTCATCGGAAGAATTCGCTGTCGGAAGTTCAGAGGAAGAATTAGCTGAAAAGGTTCCTGGCGCATGATTCACTTTCTCGTGCCAGCCGCTCAGGAGTTTCCGATAAAGGACTATGTCGACCTATTTGGTCGAGCACTTCGGCAAGACATTCGCATTCTTCATTACGAAGATCTTGTTAATCAACGTGAATTCTCAAGAGGCACTTATGTATTGGCAGCGCTGGACCAGTTGCATGCGGGGATGGCCCAGTTACTTTTTGAGATTTATGATCAGCTCAAACAGGTCGAAGGTTTTCGTTTCCTAAACGATCCACGAAACACACTGCAGCGTTTCGAGCTTTTGAACAAACTTCATGACGCGGGAAGGAATGATTTTCGTGCGTTTAGGGCAGACGCTGATCTGACTCGCGTGCGATTTCCAGTGTTTCTTCGCGAAGAGAGTCAGCACGAGGGCGCTATCTCTCCTTTATTAAACTCGGAACGCGAAATCCTCGAGGCGTTGGGACTAGCATTAATGCAGGGCCGTAAGCTCAAGGACTTGCTGATTGTCGAATTCTGCAACACGGCGGACGAAACAGGCTTCTTCCGTAAGTATGCGGCTTTTATTGTGGGAAAGAGAGTGATTCCCAGGAGCCTGAACTACGGCAGGAGGTGGATGCTGAAACACTCAGAAACTGAGTTCACCATACCGATGATTCAAGAAGAGCTGGAGTATGTTTCGACGAACCCGCATCAGCAACAGCTAGAGCAGATATTTGAATTAGCGCAGGTTGGATATGGTCGTATCGACTACGCGATCAAAGACAATAGAGTGCAGACTTGGGAGATTAACTTACACGCAACGATCGGTCGCGGACTTAGACGTCGGTCCAAACCTTTACCGCCTGAACTTGACGCACTTCGCGAGAAAGTAAAACGCCATTTTTATGAGGCGTTTGAACGAGCTTGGCGCGAGGTTGACCTGCGCACAAACTCTGAGGCACCAATTCGGCTGACAATAAGTCCTCAGATCGCTCGAGCGGCTAAGGCCCGAGACGTGCCGCGCGATAGATTACTTACTACGATCAGAACAGTGCTGCGGCCGGCCAAACCTTTAATTGTCCCAATTAGTGGGCCTTTCCTCTTCACCGTAGGTTCTCTAGCGCGTCTGCTTGGCCAGAAGCGAAGTAAATAAACATGCGGCCGGGTTGTGTGAGTTATTAAATTATTGGAGCCGAGGGGGATCGAACCCCTGAACCCAGGCCGTGCAGTTGGGAAAAGAGTTGGGACTGATTCCGTAGAGCTAACACCAAAGTATGATTTCGAGCTGGAAAGCTTGAATTCACCCGAAAGTATGACGACAGACCCGGCCGCCGCGGCTATCTTTACGCCCGAAATTCGAAAACCTATCAGGAGAATCAAACGATGAAAAAGACTGTTCTGACTTTCGGGCTGATTTCCGGCGCTGTCATGACGGCAATGATGTTCGCCACCCTTCCTTTCACGGAC
>DATBSH010000163.1:0-11017 GCA_036559885.1 Pyrinomonadaceae bacterium | reverse complement strand
CAGCGGCCGTGATCTCGACGTAATCAACATAGTTGCGATTCCAGACAGGCTCAAACAGCGAGTTGCCAAAACGGAAGACAAGAATATTCTGAACAGTATCTTTGCCGAGATAGTGGTCGATCCGATAAACCTGATGTTCGTCGAAAACTGGAGCTATCGTGTCATTAAGAGCGCGCGCGGAATCGACATCGCGACCGAAAGGTTTCTCAATGACAATGCGCGACCATCCTTTCTCCTCTTTTTGTAATCCACTACCACGAAGGCCGGCCACGACAGTTGGTGCGAGGGAGGGTGGTGTCGAAAAATAAAATAGATGATTCGCGCTGACGCGTTCTCGATTTTCTAATTCTTCGAGACGCGCCGCAATCCTGATGAAAGTCTCCCGGTTATCAAGATCGCCAAAAGCATAGTAGAGTCGTGGCTCAAACAGTTGCCACTTCTGATCATTGAAATCTCCCGACTCGATGGAGTCCGTTACTGCCTCTCTCATCTTCCCGCGAAAGTCGTCGTCTGTTAGTTGGTCACGTCCTACACCAAGAACTGCAAAGCCATCTGATGTACAGCCAGAACTAAACAGACTAAAGAGCGCTGGCAGCAATTTGCGACGAGTCAAATCGCCCAGTGCGCCGAAGATCGCGACTACACATGGATCTCCTTGCGGCAATGGAGGTGAAACAATCAGAACGGGTCTGGCTTCGACGACAGTCGAAATCACTTCATTGCCCTCAGCCATTACTTCTCCAGATAACCACCAAACGAGTTCTTGGTGGGCTTACCGTCGTACGCGGCCAATAACACTCTGCAATCTACCCACTTTCGGCCAGCGGATGCGATCCTCTACATCTGAGGTCCTGATAGCGTCCAACAGACTCTCCAAATCAGTCGCACCCGTATAACGAACGTCGTTGATGTAGATCGTTGGCGTTCCTGTTATGTGTTCGTCGAACACACTGCGGTCATAGTCAGCTTCGATTTGCAGACGGAATCTGCTGTCTGAGATGTCGCGCTGGAATCGATCGAGATCGAGTCGAATGCGGCGGGCGTACCGTGAGATGTCGCGATCCTCAAGCGAGGTCTGATGCGTAAAAAGCTCATCGTGCATTTCCCAGAACTTCTGTTGTGCACCGGCAGCATCCGCGGCGATTGCCGCCTGCAAAGAGTGCGGATGGGTTCGCACGGTTGGGAAGTGGCGAAAGACAAAGCGCAAGTTGTCGCCTAGAAACTTGCGCGCCTGTTTGATAACCGGAAAGAATTGCCCACAATGGATGCATTCAAAGTTTCCATACTCAAGAAGCGTTACCGGCGCACTTTTCGGCCCCGCAGCCCGATCAGCATCCGTTATTGGGTTTCTCAGTCTAATTACTTCCGCGTTCTTATCAGATGTTGCCATCGACTTCGCTTCCAGGAATCTTCAGGGAATCACTCGCCGCGATTTCGGATGCGTGAATTCGCGTCACTCTCAGCTCATCGATCTCTACCGACTTGAATTTTACATGCTCAACTACAAGCCGGCGGATTGCAAGTCTCCCAATCGCTAACGCTCCAATCGCAAATGCACCTACTGCCACTGCGCCAATTGCCGTCGCCCCGATTGCTACGCTGCGAAGCGCGACGCTCCTGGAATTACTAAGCTCTCTCATTGATTTACTTTCTGTTGAAAAAGGTTCCTTCAGCATTCAATCTTGGTCATTTGTTACCACGAACGGTACTGAATAGCGATCCTTTCCGGCTCAAAGGAGTTTCGCGTTCAGGCGGATTTCTGTGCCGGCGAGAGCCTTGGACAGAGGACAGTTCTGTTTAGCGTCGAGTGCATATCTTTGGAACGACGCGTCGTCCAGTGCCGGAACCTCAGCTTCGGTTTCAAGCTCAATTAGCGTGATGGTAAAAGCCTCACCGACCTTTTCCAATTTCACTCTGGCCTCAGTATGGATGCGTGTGGGTGTGATTCGCTGTCGCGAAAGTTGTGCGGTTAGCGCCATTGTGAAACAGCCTGCATGGGCCGCGCCGAGCAACTCTTCGGGATTCGTAGCGGATTGCCCCTCTTCGAATCGCGACTTGAACGAATACGGACCTTCAAAGGCACCACTGCCGACTTTCAGTCGACCACCGCCTTCAGCAAGATTGCCTTTCCACTCTGCTTCCGCTTTTCGTATTGGCATTACCTTCCTCCTGTTACTCAATAATCAGACTGCCCCGCATTCAGGTCAACAAATCGAAGCCATTCAGTCACAATTATTTCCTTCTGCCTTAACGAAATTGTGTGATTTCCACTATCGCCCGGATTGCTAACAGTGACCGCAGGGTGTCATCTGACGAAATATGGTCACTGAGATTGTCCTCCGTTTTGAACGTATAACCATTCAGAACAATATAATCTCCGACGCTGACAATTGAACCATTCGTGGCAAGCCTGTTGCTCAGTCAGATTGGACTCACGAACGAAAGGAATCAAAAAATGAAGATTGGGATCATTGGTGCCGGGCAAATCGGCGGCACGCTAACGCGGCGCCTTAGCGCGCTCGGTCATAAGGTTTTCGTCGCTAATTCGAGAGGACCTGAAACGCTGACAGAATTGGCAGCTGAAACCGGCGCGACTTCCGTCTCAACGACAGAGGCAGCCCGGAGCGGCGACGTCGTCATCGTCACAATTCCCGAGAAGAATATCTCGAAGTTGCCGAGCGATCTATTTGAGGGTGTACCTGACGATGTCGTTGTCGTAGATACCGGCAATTACTATCCGCAGCAGCGTGATGGTCGAATTGATGGAATCGAAAACGGCACGACTGAGAGCCGTTGGGTATCACAACAGTTGGGCCGGCCAGTCATCAAGGCCTTTAATAATATTCACGCCGAACATCTACTCAAAATGGGCCAAGCGCCCGGAACACCTGGACGCATAGCGCTACCTGTTGCGGGTGACGATCAGAGGGCCAAAGCAGTCGTCTTGAGGTTGATCAACCAACTCGGATTTGATGCCGTCGATGCGGGTGGCCTCGACGATTCGTGGCGGCAACAACCGGGCACGCCGGTATATGGTTCCGACTTCGATGCCGATGGTGTTCGCAAGGCACTAGGCCGCGCGAGCAAGGAACGGACAGCAAAATGGCGAGCCGCGAACTAAAACATCAATTAACCACTAGCGATCGTTTGGTGCCAGCCAGCGTGCGAGGTTGCTCACGTACGTTTTTATATCGTTGAGTCTGCCAGGTTCTCTCTGAATCTCATCACCCGGCGGTTCTTCCAGAAAGCTCGGACACCCCATCGATGTATCCCAGTTGTAGTCCACGAAATGATGAAAGCTCGTCTCGGCGATTGCGCGTCCAAGCATGTGTCCATGGTCGTCGCGGCTGCGCTCGAAAGCCACGATCAGGTTGAAGGGACGACCTGTTACCTGGCTTTTCCCTGTTGCGATCACATTTGCGTGATTCTCACCTTCCGGAACACCAACCGCCCCTTCGTGAGGATGGGCAGGGAAATATTCGATTACACCTGATGCATTATTAGGATTCCGCAAGAGTTCGTGAACGGGGATGATGGCATTGATCGTCTGATAATCCCCATTGCTACCAGAATGGTAGTTTGGCCACGAGATGCTCTTGTTGTCCTGGTCGTCTCGGACGTGCCTCGTGTCATCCGGTTCAGGATGTTTGCTGTGGAAGAAGTGAGCGCGGCCAACTCCGCCCAATGTGCAAAGTGACGATCCGAGATCCTGATGATCACGAGTCGCCAGAATCCCGCCGCCTCGTTGGCGAAATCTTGTAATGCCTTGGCAGTCAGGCACTGACAAACCATCGCCGGTGTCGACAGCGAACAACCAAAGCTGATCGAAGTCGGTCGTATCAAGCACGCTCAAGGTGGCGTCGTTGCCTTGTGCGTTTGTTTCACGATTGCGCGTTGTCACTTCGCACAATCGAGTCCCGGCGTCATCTTTAAGGGATGACAGATGTTCACGAAGCAAAGAGAATCGCCCTATGTTCCAATCATCCTCAATCGACGGGATCGTTGTTTGTAATAATATGCGAATGGGACTTGCCATAATGCCTCTATTGAAATCTTCAAATTCGTCTCACAGGTTAGATAACTTATACATCCGGCAGCCTGCAATTCTAATCGCATTTGATCCTCACTGGCACTTAGGCCGAATTCAGATCCACCGCCGCACGCGTTGTTTGTAGGCTAAGAACTGTTTACCAAACTTCAGCTCCAATTGTCTTTCTTCTCGACGGATGAACAGATCCACGAAGGGAAGATGAAGCGCCGTTATCAACAATGCCGTCGGAGATCCGAATAGGAGAGCCGCCCCGAAGAAACAAAACACATTGCCACCGAGGTAAAGTGGATTTCTCGAATAGCGATACGGACCAGTGGTGATCAGCGAGTTTTGCGGCACGAGTGAAATTACCCTCATGTGGTGACTATAAAAATGAAATGTCGCCCACAAACGCGTCACGAAGCCAAGCAACAAGAGTACGAACCCGCACACGCTTGCTGTAGGCGACGAGAATGTTGGAACGCCAAGCAAGAAATCTACGAAGGATCCCAGGTAGGCGAGTCCAAGGCTCGCCAAAAGCACGCCGATGTTGTGAAGAATACTCTTCAGAAAATTGATGTCCATTTACTTGATCTGCCGTCTTAGCAACTGACTTCTTCGAGCGTTCCGCTCGCTGTCGAGAGCAGGTCCGTTGTGAATACGACAGAGATGGCCCACGAACATTCTAGATCCCTCACATGGTCGATCAATTTGTTCAGTACCGTCAGCCGTAGCAAATGGCTAGCCGTCGTAATTGAGTCTTAGCCTTTTGCTACCACGAAAAAATCTGAATAGCAGCTTAACAACCGATGAACTAAGAACGTGCATCTGATCACTCTGGCAAATCTCTTGCGAGATACGTTGAACAGAGAGAGGGGATCAGACGTTGATTCTCTTAACGTGTTTGCATATAGCCCATCACGGGGCTGGTTGTCGACTAAACGGTCAGCCATTCGGGACCACATATCGTCACCGGAGACCAAATCCCGTCACGAATTGAAGCTTGGGTGTACAACCCGGGCAATACTATTTCTCGTCAGCTGTCGATCTCGACGGGCGCTGTTCGATCTACTATCGAAGACACCGAAATTTAATGAGTTGAGTCAAACGTATGCTCGGACGTGAAGCAAAGATTATCGCGGGTAATCACGTAACAGACCCTCGATTTGGATGCAGAGACGAAACGGCTAGCCCACAACATTCGTACGATTCATTGAAGGAGAGTTTGATGTTGAAAGTAGTTACGAAGAATTTCGGGCACACCGCTATCTTATGCGTACACGGTAGTATCACGATCGGTGAGACGGGCGCTCTCCGCAACGCCGTGGAAGTTGCGTCACCTGCCAATTCGCTTATTCTCGACATGGCGCACGTCAGCCTGATCGACGCCCACGGGCTGGGTGTATTACTGGAGCTGCGTGCGCGGTCCGAAACTAAAGGCATCGGATTCAAACTGATGAACGTGACAAAACCTGTAAGTCACGTATTCGAACTCACTCGTTTGAATACGGTGTTCGAACTGATATCTGAGCCAGAATTTTCGGCTGCTGCTTAACATCGAGGAGAAGCCGCGATAATGGGCGCACGCTTCTCGAGCTATTTGTCCCTTGCCATTTCGATAAACATCAGGGCAGCACGACTGAGAAGCTTATCTTTACGGTAGACAATCTTTAACTCGCGTTGGATGTCGAGGTGCCGAACACGTACTGCAACCAAAGTTCTGGCTTTCAATTCTGACTCAACCGCAAACTTCGAGATGAAGGCGATTCCCAATCCGCTCTGAACTGCTTTTTTCACCGATTCCGGATTTTCCATCTTCATCAAGCTGTCGATCTGCAGTCCGATCTTCTCCAGATAACTAACTGTGGCTGCCTGAGTGGCTGAACCAGGCTCGCGAGCGATGAATCTCTCCCTCTTAAGATCATCCGTCTTGACTACCTTCTTTCGCGCTAGCTTATGATCCGTAGGGACGACAAGCACAATCTGATCGGTTAGCCATGGAATAACCTCGACCTCATCACCAACCAGGTGCCCGCCGACGAAACCAAAGTCAAATTTATTCTTAATAACTCCGGTTTCAACTGCGCGCGTGTCCTTGATTCCGAGGTTTATTTCGATTTTCGGGTGACGATGTTTGAAGCGCGCCAGAGTTTGAGGAATAAGGTACATGCCCGGTGTAGTGCTTGCACCTATTCTTAGTGTGCCGCGCTCCAACCCCTCCAGCTCATCAATCGCCTGCTGTGCGTCGTCCACTGCTGTCATCACGCGATCAGCGTAGGGAACGAGCAATTGTCCCGCCTCACTTAGTGAGACTCTCTTACCAAGTTTTTCGAAGAGCTTCACACCTAGTTCTGCTTCGAGCTGACGGATGCGCACGGAAACGCTCGGCTGGCTCAGATTCACTTCTTCAGCGGCTCGCGTGTAGTTCAGGTGTTTCGCCACACTTAAAAAGACTTCTAAGCCACGTATATCCATGATATCCAATCATTGTAATTCACTATCGTAATAATCAAAACAATTCATTTCCCGTATACTTCTCCTAAACCTAATATGTCCGACTTTACTAAACGGGAACCGCGAGAATTCGAGAAATGAGAGGTTAACAGCAATGAGTAGCGTTCAGATCAACGACACGCTACGTGAATGGCGGGAAACTGCGCAGTTTTGGGCAAAACACCACGACACGATTCGTACGATGTTTGCCCCCGTGACACGCGAGCTTATTGAGCGGGCGCAAATCAGCGAAGGCCAAAATGTACTCGACGTTGCCGGTGGTGCAGGTGAGCCCTCGTTAACGATCGCGGCCACGGTTGGGGGAAAGGGCTCGGTCACTTGCACTGATGCTGTCAAGGAAATGGTTGATGCTGCGCAAGCTGAAGCTCTTAAGCGAGGCATAACGAATGTTCAATTCCGTCAATGCACTGCCGACTCGTTGCCATTCGCTGACGAATCCTTTGACGTGGGTGTAAGTAGGCTGGGAGTAATGTTCTTTCCGGAACCAGTTGAATCTTGTCGTGAGCTACTTCGAGTAATCAAACGCGACGGTATCCTGGGATTTGCAGTTTGGGCCAAAAGTGAACTCAATCCTTTTTCTTACGTAGTGACGAACGTCATGTCGCGTCATGTGGAGACACCACCAGCGGATCCTGATGCCCCCGGTGCTTTTCGTTTTGCTGAGTTGGGCAAGCTTGCAAAGGTCATGTTACAGGCTGGCGCCAGCGATATCGAAGAACGCGTGTTCAAGTTCCACATCGAAGCACCAATCTCAGTGACAGAATTTTGGGCGATGAGGTCGCAAACATCTGAGACTTTGAGAGAAAAGCTTTCCAGGATACCTGAGAGCGAGCGTAGACAGATTGATGCTGAGGTCGAAGAAGCTGTACGGGAATTCTTTCCTAACAATCAAATGAAGTTTCCGGCTCAGATGATTATTGTGACAGGGCAAAAAGGAAGATGAGTTTTCCTGCTCAGATGATTAGTGTGACTCTACCTAAAGGAAGTTCACCCGGACATAAAAAGTGTTGAGGATTTATGGTTCGTTCACCACCCCGGTGAACGATTGGTCGCGTGGGGTGAGGACACGCGGCCTGGGCCGGGAGTGTGGGAGCTTCCGGCCCGCTGTATTTTTGACGCTTTATTTGCGGTCAGCACACCGCGGCGCTTCATTCTAGTAAGGCATTCGCCGCGTGCGAGGATCCCAACATTCCACTATGGCTGTTTTGCTGGCGATGGCAATTGGCTTATTACTCGGCCGTTAGTGTCTAGAAAATATAAACTTGCAGTACCGTCAGCCTTAACCTCCATCACGAGGCGTTTTCTTCCATTAGCGTCCATAAGATTAACAGCGGCAGCGCCGTCCTCAGTACGCCCAATCCAAATGCGCCGCCGATTATCAGTACCGGTGATACTATCCGTGACGGAGAGACCGGCGAAGCGATCTTCCTTATCATCGACTCCGATCAATTGCACTATCTGATTAGCCCCGTATTTATCAAACGAAAGGCTACCACCCGAATCTACTACCTCACCCTTGTTATTCCGACGACCACCGAAAATCAAACCACCATTTTCAGAACCTTCATCGTTGTAGAAGAGCATTCCGGCCTGAGGCCGCGCAAACGGCTGTTCATTCCCGCGTACAATAATGCCAGGCAATCTGGCGTGATTTGAAATAACCATCCTTAATGTTCCATCAGCCTCAATTACGTTAATACGATGAACATCGATTTGATCGAACTTCGCTGATTTATTTCCGGCAGAGAAACCAGACAATAGAGTAGCAGCGAAGGCCGCAGTTAAAATGCCAGAATATATTGTTAGAAATCTCTGACCTGTAAACATGTTGTTTTCTCTCCTGGGCGCTCATAAAAGCACGCCAGGCTCTCTGGAGCAATCATTGGGTTCCGCCGACGGCGAGTCTCTAATCACCACTCTGAGGTTACCGCCCCTCTAATTGTTGTGTCTTGAAGAGAAGATCACTTCTTAGAACGTATCGCCTACACAGCACTGTGGAAATGAGCAACGACTACACTTACTCGCAGAGTTGAACCTTCGTGAAACACTTACCTCCATACATCACGTTCCAAAGCTTCACGCGTTGTGGTTTTAGAGAATCCATATTCATGGACATCGTCTGTGGTTTGCTGATCATTATCAACGTAGCTGCTGCCACCGCGAGCCTACGAAAAACCGTAAACTCGTGCATAAATTCGCACGTTCATTGATGTTTTTGGAACTTGGATTTTTAGAATTTAGGATTTCGTTTTCCCCTCTCAGTCAACCGAACAACTAAAACCGTTAAAGCACGAGAGTTTTTCGCTTGTAAGAAAATCTGGTGTCTGAGGAATAGTAACTGCAAGCGCCAACTCTGATCAGAGATCTGGATCGAACACACTCGACGATTCGAAAAGCATTCGATCTAAAAGCCTGCCCAAAAAATTGAACGTGTTCGCTCAGATTCAAGTCGCCTTTCAGTCTCCCCGTACCTAGGCAAGCGGCGGCCGACCGAATTCGGCCAAATCGCCAGACATTTTTCTTGGGAGGAGTTCCATGAAACGAAAAAATCTTCTGGGAGGCGGTCTAGTCTCTATCCTAATCATCGTTATCTTCCTCATGATCCAGTCAAGTGCGGTTATGGCGCAACAAGGTACTTCGACCGTGCGCGGTGTCATAAAGGATCCGCAAGGCAACGTGGTAGCCGGCGCAGCTGTGACGCTGACTAATTTAGGTACCAACTTGTCTCGCGCAACCGTAACCAGCGACAGCGGTGCGTACTCTTTTGATTTCGTTCAGGTTGGTGACTACCGCCTTGAAGTTGAGGCAAAGGGCTTCAAGAAGGCATTCATAAATGACGTTCACGCCTTAGTTGCTAAGGCGACGAGTGTCGACGTTCAACTTGAAATTGGCAATGTTTCAGAATCTATAACAATCGCAAGCGGGACCGGAGAAGTTTTAATTAACCGTGACGATGGAACGCTAGGTAACAACTTCGTCAACAAGCAGATCACTCAACTACCTCTGGAAGCGCGTAGTGTAGTTTCACTGTTGACCTTGCAACCAGGTGTTACTCGCGAGGGTTACGTCTCCGGCGCACGTAGTGACCAATCCAATGTCACTCTGGATGGTATTGATATCAACGACGCGCAGACGAATCAAGTTGGCCCGGCCACTGGGACCGCCAGCAGCGATGCAACGGAGTCTGATCTGGTTTTTGTCAATGGGACCACATTATCGCCGGATGCTACGACTGTCATTCGTTTGAATTCAGAAGCGATTGAGGAGTTTCGAGTCACGACAGCAAATGCGAACGCAAGCCAGGGCAGGTCTTCGGGTGCACAAATTTCGTTGGTTACAAAGTCCGGCTCGAATGCCTTCCACGGGGCGCTCTTCGAAGCGCACCGCAACACGATATTTACGGCAAACGATTTTTTCAATAACCGAACTGGCCGTTTTGAGGCTGGTGATGCGGATGTAATTTTAGGACTGAAGAAAGTTGGCGACGAAAGGAATCCTCGACCAAAACTGATTCGCAATACCTTTGGCGGCGCTTTAGGTGGCCCCATCATTAAGGATCGTGCCTTCTTCTTCTACAGCTACGAAGGCCGGCGGGATGCAGCCGAGCAGAGCGTTGTCAGAGTTGTTCCACTCGCTAGTATGGGACGCGGCGAGCTTAAGTACGTTAATCCCTCGGGCGGTATCACAACTTTGACTACGTCAAATCTAAACTCGATCTTTTCAGCGGTTGGTATGAATCCATTGGCTATTAATGCCTTGGCTCAAGCCGCCGCCAAATATCCGGCAAACGATTTTACTCAGGGTGATAGCACCGTAGATACCCGACTAAACACAGCAGGGTTTCGATTCAATGCTCCGACGCCGGTGAAATTGAATTCCCATAGCGCTCGTTTTGATTTCAACCTAACGAACCGCCAAACCCTTTTTGTGCGCGGTAATGCTATACACGATCTTATTGGATTGGCGCCGCAATTTCCCGATACGCCAGCGCCTCAAATCTGGTCACACCCGATGGGACTGGTAGTGGGACACACCTGGACCGTAACCAACAGCCTCGTCAATAACTTTCACTACGGTCTAACTCGTGAGTCATTCACCCAAGGTGGTGATTCAGCCGCGAACAACATAAGCTTCCGGTTTGTATTTGTTCCACTACTTTTCGGCAGAACCTTTAGTCGCACGACTCCTGTTCAGAACATCACGGATGATGTCTCGTGGGTGCGAGGCAATCATTCTTTCCAGTTCGGGGGAAATATTCGGTTGATTAAAAACAACCGGGTCAGCTTTGCTAATTCGTATGATACCGCGGTTACGAATCCATCCTTCTATGCGGGGGGCGCTGGAACGATTCTCTCCGATACGGTCAACGATTTTTCTCCCATTGCAGACGGCTTCGAATCAACGGTCCAGAATGCGGTAACAGCCCTCATCGGACGCTACTCACAATACACAGCAAGATTTACCTTTGATCAC
>DATBSH010000162.1:0-3408 GCA_036559885.1 Pyrinomonadaceae bacterium | reverse complement strand
CCAGAACCCCGGCGATGATTACTGACTGAATGGCGCCTGGTTTATCGACGATAAAAACCGATTGCTTCTGCGGCACAGGCGTGTTCGCAATGTTCTTCTGCGGAACCTGACCGCTCTTCCAATTTGCAAACAGCGCTTCGAGCTTTGGTTGGATCTCCGCCAGCGTCGTATCCCCGACAATTACCAGCGTCGCATTGTTCGGCTTGAACCAGGTGGAATGGAACTTTATCAAGTCTTCGCGTGTGAGCTTTGCGACTGACGCTTCAGTTCCTGATCCCGTTAACGGGTTGCCGTACGCGTGTTGGGCTCCGTAAAGGAGGCGTGGAAATACGCGGAGCGCCATTGGAATGGGTTGCGATTTCTCACGTTGTATCTGGGCCATTTGAATCTTTCGCAGCCGATCGAAATCAGCCTGCGGAAAAGCAGGATTAAGAATCACTTCCGAGTACAAGTTCAACGCCCGATCAAGGTTCGACTTCAATGTCGAGAGACTCACCGTCGAGGTATCAAGATTGGAGAAGGTCCCCAGAGTCGCACCGAGCGACGCAAGCTCCTTACTAATGTCGATTGAGTTTTTGTTCTTAGTTCCCTCGTCCAGCATGTTCATCGAAAGTTGGGCAGTACCCGGTTGTGCGAACTGATCGGATGCATAACCAGCATCGACGAGCAGGTTCATATCAACCACTGGCACGCTATGACGCTCCGCAACGACAATTTCCAGTCCATTCGACAGCTTCGCACGCTGCGTTGCCGGAAACTTTGGCTCTGGGCCTTCACCGGGACTTGGCATCTTGCTTCTGTCGACTGCCGCTTCACTCGCCTGGAAGTTGGGGTAAGGAAGAATCTCCAACGTATACACGCCATCAGACAGCCAACGCTTTCCGGCTTGCTGGAGATCTGCCGTGGTTGCCGCCGCCATCCGCTCGAGAGATGTTTTGTACGCTTCGGGCGTACCGGCAAAGACCTCACTGCGCGCGAGAATGTCAGACTTGCCGCCAAAGCCGCCGATTCTCTCAGCGCCTCTTACAAACCGCGCAAAGATTTGGGTGCGCACACGCTCGAGCTCATCCTGCGACGGAGGGGCCGAAAACAACTTCTGCATCTCTTCGTTGATTCCCTTTTCGATTTGCTTCAAGTCGCTGCCGGGCTTAGCAGTCGCCTGAATAATGAAGAGGCTGCCAATCTCTCTTTGATCCAGAAATGCGCCAACGTCGGTCGCGATCTGTTCGTCGTACACGAGCCGTTTGTAAAGCCGTGAAGCCTTGTCTGAGACCATCACATCGGAAAGCAGCGTAAGGTAATCGTTATCAGCAGTGTCCAAACCAGGAACATTCCACACTTTGTAGATGCGTGCTTGCGGAACACGATCCTGAGCCACTTGTCGTTGTTCTCCGGAGCGCGGAGCAACCCACTTATTAAAGTGTGCCACCGGCGGACCCGGCGGTATCTCACCAAAGTATTTCTCAACTTTGTCGCGGGCCACCTTCGGGTCGATATCACCCGCGATCACAACAACAGCATTCGCTGGTCCGTAATAAGTTTTGAACCAGTCCTTAACGTCGTCGAGTGAGGCAGCGTTTAGATCTTCCATCGATCCGATGACGGTGTGGCTGTATGGATGGCTGGCGGGAAATACAGCCTTCGTAATCAGTTCCTCGCTGATGCTGTAAGGTTCGTTCTCACCTTGTCGCTTTTCGTTTTGGACGACTCCACGCTGCTCATCGAGTCTTGCTTTATCAATCACGCCGACAAGATGACCCATACGATCCGACTCGAGCCAAAGCACTGTGTCGAGCGCTGAGACTGGGACGTTTTGAAAGTAGTTAGTCCGGTCTTCATTGGTGGTTCCGTTTAGATCGGTCGCACCGATCCGTTCCAGAGCCTGGAAGTAGTCGTCGTTAAAGTGTTCGCTGCCATTGAACATTAGGTGTTCGAAGAGGTGCGCGAAACCGGTCTTGCCCGGCTTCTCGTTCTTGGACCCGACGTGATACCAAACATTAATCGCAACGATTGGGGCCTTGTGGTCTTCGTGGACGATAACAGTCAGTCCGTTTTTGAGGACGAACTTCTGGTACGGAATATCGAAGCGCGGAACCGTGCTCGCAGTTCGCGTCTGGGCAAACGTGATTGCAGAAGTTAGCTGAACACAAAGAACGAGGCAGAGGATTCTGAGAAAGTTGACGTGCATTGTATCTCTCCTGAGAAACTGGTTGGACTCGATGTCGAATGATAACTAAATCTAAACGAAAGAGCATCAACAGATTAGCGGGCCACGCAATTTCGGATTCTGTGTCGCGAAATTTGAATAGCGTCTCGAACCACGCAGCTTCACCATTGTGTGAGTACTCAACATCTCATTCTCCCCAAGCTTCAGCCTGGGGTTAGCGGTGCCTTCAGATGTTTACGAACGGTTTCAACTGTTTACATTCTTGCACCCGAAATTGATATAGTGACGAGCAGAAAGGATCAAATAGATCATGATCAAATCTATTCGTGGTAGCACTTTCTGATAACTCGATCGACAGGCTCTCGAAACTCTCATCAGCGCATACCGCCGAAGGAGTGGTAGTAGATATCGGTACCGGAGACGGGACCTTTGTGTACCAGTCTGCTCGCCAGAACCCAGGCAAGTTCTACATCGGGATCGACCCGAACGTTTCGCCCCTCGAGAAGATTTCAGAGAAGATCCATCGGAAAATCGCTAAAGGCGGTGCTCCTAACGTTCTGTTCATTCAATCAAACGTTGAGGACCTTCCTCCGGAACTTGAGGGAGTAGCGGATGAAGTGCATGTGCATTTTCCCTGGGGCGGTCTACTGAAAGCCGTTGCATCCGGAGACGAGGGAGTGCTTCAAGGCGTTCGCAAAATCTGCGCAGGTGAGGCTCTTCTCGAGATTATTGTTGGTCTTGATGATTCGCGTGACCGTTCTGAGCTCAATCGATTGGGACTCGAGCGGTTTTCAGTTGAGCTGATAGATAGCGTGTTGTTGTCAAAGTACCGCGAGGCTGGTTTCGAGATTACTGAGCGGGGCTGTATTCCCGCAGGTCAATGGCCCGAGTTCAAGAGTTCATGGGCCAAGCGTCTAAAAGGAAAAGACACAAGGCCCATCACATATTTGATAGCGCGGGCGGTCAATATCTAGTCGAGCCGAATGGCACGATTTATAGCGATGCCGCGCGCCTTCATGATTACGTCGTCATCAATCACCTCCCGGCCCGAGCTAAATGCTCGAATCTCTTCAGGCGTCCGTCCAAGCGCAAGTGCCAGTTTTTCATCACTAGCGTCAAATGCGCGATCTCTTAAATTACGTAAGATTGCTGCGGCGTCTTCCTGATCTGTGCCTCGGTCATCAACTACATTGTCGGTAGTAGACCCTTTTGATTGCCTTTCGATCGCACCTCGCTTTGCC
>DATBSH010000161.1:0-3475 GCA_036559885.1 Pyrinomonadaceae bacterium | reverse complement strand
TCATCGTCTACGGAACGACTGTTGAAGCTGCGCACACGCATGGAAACATAGCTGCTGCTAACAGTACTATCGCCAGTTCCTCTTTTTCTAATCCCGCGAGCAACACGAATGCAGGCAGCAATCTGGTGGGCTGTGGCGACTGTCTCATTTGCCAACTCCACCAGAGTTTCTCCACCACGGTAATCCCTGCTCCGCCGAGCGTCGTCCCATCAGCTGTTGGTTCTCGCTCCTTCAAATTAACTGCAGTATCGGTCGACTCTCAGATCAATACACCGCAGCGCGGACGTGCTCCTCCTCTTTCCCTCTAACTGCCTCCAGCAAATATCGCACACTTGTCACCGGCTGTTCGTGTGACACGCGATTCATTGGTTGCGTGAGTTCTCGCAACCAGAGCTTTAACGCAGGAAAACTAGAGAGGTAAATGAAATGACTCAAAGGAGCATTCTTCATAGATTCCGAATACTCTGTTTATTAGCACTCTTACCAGTCTTGAGCGCAACAGTTTTCGCGCAGGCGCTCAGCGCCGGAACTGTCGACGGGGTAGTGCTTGATCCTAATAATGCCGTAGTACCGAATGCCAATGTGACCATTGCTAATCCGGTGACTGGCTATAATCGTTCTGCAGTAACTAAGCCGGATGGAACATTTCGTTTTGATAATGTACCTCCCAATAACTATCAATTGAGCATTTCGGCCAGCGGTTTCAGTCCAGCCACTCAAAGCGTTAACGTCCGCACTTCAGTGCCAATCAGCCTCAAGTTAACGTTAACCGTGGGCCAAGCCTCCGAAACAGTTACCATCACCGGCGGCACCGCGGACGTATTAGAAAATGTTCCTTCAGCGCACGTAGATGTTGATAAGACTCTTATCGACAGATTGCCAGTGAGAGATCCAGGTAGCGGCTTAAGCACGGCGGTTACGCTGGCGGCGCCAGGCGTCGCAGCGGACTCAAACGGAGGGTACCATCCGTTAGGCGACCACTTCGAATCCAATATTTCGCTCGACAATCAGCCGATTTCGGATCAACAAAGCAAATTCTTTTCCACACAGGTCCCAGTGAACATCATCCAATCGATGGAAGTGATCACGGGTGCTGTGCCGCCTGAATTCGGAGATAAGACCAGTCTGATCGTCAACGCCATTACGCGCTCAGGTCTCAATCAGAGAAAACCTACCGGAAGCTTCAATGCTCTCTACGGCACGTTCGGTACGACCCATGAGGATGCCGCGCTGGCTTATGGTAATGCCAAAGGTGGAAATTTCGTCGCCCTTAACTTCGAGCGATCCGGCCGCTTTCTGGATGCGCCGGAGTTCACCGTTTTGCATGACCATGGTACTGCTGGAAGCATTTTTGATCGGGTTGATTACAGCCCGAACGCGAAGGACACTTTTCATCTGAATTTCTTTTTGGCTCGCAACAACTTCCAAACTCCGAACGAGTTTGACCAAGCGGCGCTGGGCCAGGACCAACATCAGCTTGTTCACACGATCAATCTTGCACCGGGTTATGTCCACATCTTCAGTCCCACAACCGTTTTGACGGTTAGTCCTTACTACAGACTGGACAACGTCAAATACTTTGCTAGCCCAAATCCGTTTGGGGATCAGCCGATCACTTTTAGTGAGTCGCGGCGATTGAACAACGTGGGCATCAAGACAGATGTGTCTTATGTAAACGGCAGGCACAATGCGAAGTTCGGCGTGCAGTTCTCCCACACGTTCCTAAACGAAGGTTTTCAGTTCGGCATTACCGATCCAAACTTCAACGATCCGGCGAGCCCGGACTTCTTGCCCGGTCTCTTGCCCTTCGATCTAACCCGTGGAGGATCGCCGTTTGCCTTCCACGGTCACACTGATATCAAGCAGGAGGCACTCTTTGCGCAGGATAATGTGACACTGGGGAATGCAACGATCTTACTCGGTGTAAGATTCGATAACTATAACGGCATCACGCACGACAGATTGCTGCAACCGCGCATTGGCGTTTCGTATCTTGTGAAACGAACTAACACGATTCTACGAGGCGCTTACACACGCAATTTTGAGACTCCCTATAACGAAAACCTGATTCTGTCGAGCGCGACTGGTGCCGGCGGACTAGCTAATGGCGTCCTCGGTGATACAAGCAATCTTCCGTTGTTGCCCGGCCGGCGTCATCAATTTAACTTCGGGTTCCAGCAAGCACTGGGAAAGTATCTGATACTTGACGGCGACTACTTCAATAAGCGCACAACCAACGCCTATGACTTCAATGTGCTCTTCAACACCTCGGTGGTCTTCCCGATTTCATGGCAGAAGTCCAAAATCGACGGGGTTAGTGCACGTCTCAACCTAACCAACTACAAAGGGCTAACAGCCTTCATGGTAGCCGGTCACACGCGCGCGCGCTACTTCCCGCCCGAGAGCGGCGGCTTGTTCTTTAATTCGGATCTGCCATCAGGGGTCTTCCGCATCGACCACGATCAGGCATTTCAACAAACGACACAGATCCAATACCAGTTCGAGCATTGGAAGAAGGTTTCACCTTACGTCGCATTCACCTGGCGATACGATAGCGGTCTTGTTTCAGGCGCCGTGCCTGATTTCGACACAGCCCTGACGTTTTCTGCAGACCAGCAGGCGCAAATCGGTCTCTTCTGCGGCAATGTAGTCGCTACGCTGACACAGCCGATAACGAGTTGTACCGACTCTAATCGCGGCGCTTTGCGAGTGAGGATTCCAGCGGATGGCACAGCGAACGACGACACCAATCCGCCTCGGATTGCACCCCGCCACCTGTTCGATCTTAGCGCCGGCACCGACAATCTATTTCGTTCAGAAGGTGCGAAGGTGACCTTGCGCTTCACGGTCGTTAACTTAACCAATAAAGTCGCGCTCTATAACTTCCAATCAACCTTTAGCGGCACCCACTTTGTGGCGCCGCGCAGTTTCCAGGGACAGGTTGGAGTTACATTCTAAGTAGTTCGGTCGGTCGCAGTTCGCGGGGGCGTTCGATTTCATCTCTTCGGAAGATGTGAAGTCGGACGCCTTTGCACTAACTGGAGCTGTTACGCAACAGATATCGCGCCAATAGCAAACTTGATTAACACAAGAGATGATCATTAACGGGTTCCTTGCCATCGCCAGCGTCACGTTTGTAAGCCTTCTATCACTCATCGGCATTGCCTTCATATCGGTGAATGAAGAAAAGGTTCGCCGGATAATATTTGTAATGGTCAGCTTGGCTGTGGGCGCTTTATTTGGCGATGCCTTCATACATCTTTTGCCAGAGTCGTTCGAGCGAAGCCAATCATCCATTAAGACATCACTGTACGTCCTGGCCGGCATGCTGGGCTTTTTTGTTTTGGAGAAGTTTCTCTTATGGAAGCACCAACACGTCCTGGAATCCGGTAACCATGTCCATCCGGTTGGTTACATGAATCTTGCCGCGGACGCAATACATAATCTCATTGACGGGATGATTATCGGTGTGGCT
>DATBSH010000160.1:0-4356 GCA_036559885.1 Pyrinomonadaceae bacterium | reverse complement strand
TTAGCTAAAACTGCGGATCTTTGCACTGGGAGCGCGGACGTCTCGTCCGCAAATGAGCGCGATAGCGCGAACAGGTTTTGCGCGCCTGACGGCGCGTTTGCGGACGAGGACGTCCGCGGTCCCAGTAATAAGTTGAACATTTTCAGTGACGTCACTACTGAAGTCAGAGCCGGTTGATAAATACGCACGCTCGATAAATACGCACGCTCGATAAATACACACATGAAAACAACACATTCACCATTCACGCGAAGGTTTGTAGTAGCGGCGCTGTTAGTTTTGAGCCTGCAATCGCAGCCCGCATTCATATCGAGTGTTAAGGCGCAGGATGTCTCGAAGGAACAGGCTCGCATTCCACGCGATTGGGTACGAGACGGAGTCGTCTATGAAGTTTATCCACGTGCGTTTTCTCAAGCAGGCAATTTCAACGGCGTCACTGCGCAGCTTGATCGACTGAAAGATCTAGGCGTTACGATCGTCTGGCTGATGCCCATTCATCCTATTGGGCAGGAAAAAAAGAAGGGCACGATTGGGAGCCCTTACGCCGTGCGCGATTACTATGCGATTAATCCCGATTACGGAACTAAGGAAGATCTCAAGCACTTGGTTGCCGAGGCACATCGACGTGGGATGAAGGTGATCATTGATATCGTTGCGAACCACACCGCTTGGGACAGCGTGCTGATGAAGCATCCTGAATTCTACAAACACGACGCAAAGGGCAATATTACGTATCCATTCGACTGGTTCGACATCGCCGCTTTGAATTACACGAACCAGGATCTGCGTAAGTACATGACGGACATGCTCAAGTATTGGCTACGCGAATTTGATCTTGATGGCTTTCGTTGCGACGTTGCGGGAGAGGTGCCGACCGATTTCTGGGAAAACACGCGGGCCGAGCTCGATAGGATCAAACCAGACATTTTTATGTTGGCCGAGGCTCATAAAGCTGATTTGCTGGTGAAAGCATTTGAGCTCGACTATTCGTGGCCACTTCATGGCGCATTGAGTGATGTATTGCAGGGTCAAAAGCCAGCGTCTGTTCTGCGGGTTGCGTGGAAAGAAGAGGTTGATACGTGGCCTCGCGGCGCACTGCACCTGCGTTTTTCGGATAACCATGATGAACGTCGCGCGATTGCAAGGTTTGGCGAAAGAGGCGCACTTGCCGCATCAGCTTTCATCATCACCATCGATGGAGTTCCCTTGCTCTACAACGGAATGGAAGTAGGCGACACCACCGAATCCGGCGCACCTGCATTGTTTGAAAAGCTCCCAGTGTTTTGGCCGATTGCTGAGCGCCGGAAAGAGTTCCCGCTCTTTTATCAACGGATGTTGTCTTTGAGACGAAGTAGTGAAGCGCTGCGTCGTGGCTCTTTGGAATGGTTGCGCAATTCGGATGAGTCGCGAGTCGTTACGTTCTTAAGACGTGGCAAAACGGAAGACATGTTGGTGGCGATCAACCTATCGAGCAGGCCTTTCTTTGGAAGCGTTGAAACAGGCAGTACCGCTGAATTCAGCGAGGTGACACCTGACATTACTTCGGATCAGGACGTTGCGAAGAGTTCTACAAAGTCCGCGCTGCCCGTGATCGCCCTGGACGCCTACGGCTTCAGAATCTTTCGGAGACCCGCTCGGTAGTAGGGTCACTCAATGTCGTGCCAAAGAGTTAGAACCGAAACGCGGTAGAGATGCGTTTTCGAAGTAATGATTCAAGCTGCGTAAAATTTCAGGTTAGGAAGGGTGGATTGCCCCCGCTCAAGTTGCAATTTACGAGAACTTTAGCGCCGACTAGAATTCAACTACAGAACGGGAGCGAAGCGACCGATTCCAACTAACCACGCGCTCAACGTATCTTGAAATCGGTCGCTTCGCTCCCGTTCTGTAGTTGAGTAGGAATTGAACGTTGAAGCGGGGGCAAGCCACCCTTCCTGACCTGCAATTTTACGCAGCTTGAATCATTAGTCCGCACCTACTCGCTACTGCCAAGTGGCACTAACTATTGCGACAACATCGAATCTCATGGACGTGTCATATTTACGCCTCATGATACTTGCGCTGATTATTGCGCTTGATGGAGTGTCCGTAAGTAACCGGACGCAGACATCCGCCGCTAGACGTCCAGGTGCTGACGCACATTGGGCCACCGCCCGCAAGGATGGCGTTGGCACAGCCAACAGTCTACAGTCCAAACTGTGGTTCACACTTGCTGAGGGCGTGCTCACTGAGGTCTATTACCCCACTCTTGATGTCCCAAACGTACAAACCTTGGAATTGATTGTCGTCACGCCTGACGGAAGAATCGAAACTGAGAAGGATGATACTGTTCATTCTATAGAGTTATTGGATCAAGGCCGTTCACTCACTTATCGGCAGACTAATCGTTCGAGAACAGGTGAATACGTAATCCTGAAAAGCTACGTCAGCGATCCCGCGCGAAATGTCTTGCTAATCGATGTCTCCTTTCGTGCGTGGCGAAGTAATTCCTCTGATTACAAACTCTATGCTTCTTACGATCCATCGCTGAAGAACAGCGGTTTGCACGACTCAGGCTGGTCGAATGCAGATGCCCTATTAGCCTCAGACCAGGATATTGCGTCGGCGCTAGTGTCAAAACCAGCATTTGTCCAGGTCAGTACTGGCTATCTTGGGACCAATTTCATCACGCAGCGACGCGAAGGTTCTCTAGAACGCTACGATCGAGCTGACGATGGCAACATTGTTCAGGTCGGAAGACCCGGTTCGGCCAACATCGTATTTGGTAACTGGATGAGGTTTAGGCTCGCGCTTGGTTTCGGCAAGACAGCTGCTGAGGCCCTTAACGAAGCACGCGGATCATTGGCAAGAGATTTCAACACACTTCAACGCGAGTATGAATCGACGTGGCATCCGTTTGTCGACCACTTGCCCAATGTCGGACGACGTTATCAGAAACAATTTAACGTTGCGGCTATGGTCCTAAGCGCACTTGAAGATAAGACTCATCGTGGAGCAATGATAGCCTCGCCTTCTATTCCCTGGGGTGGTGGACCAAATGCGAATGAAGCCACCGTGAGTGGCTATCACGCGGTTTGGTCACGGGATCTATATCACGTAGCAACCGCATTTCTGGCAATGGGCAATCGGGCCGCTGCAAGTCGTGCGCTCGATTACCTGTTCAAGATTCAACAGAAAGCGGATGGCAGCTTTCCACAGAATAGTTGGGTTGACGGCCGACCCCTTGGCGGTGGTCTACAGATGGATCAAGTGGCGTTACCGTTGGTTCTGGCGTACCAATTGGAACGATACGATCGAGACTCCTGGCTTCATATCAAGAGAGCGGCGGATTTCATTATTGAACACGGTCCGGCAACCGATCAGGAGCGTTGGGAGGAGGAGAAAGGCTACTCTCCATCCACAATTGCCGCCGAGATCGCAGGACTAGTTTGCGCAGCAGAGATCGCGAAACGCAACGGCGACGATCATTCAGCGACTGAGTACCTGCGAGTTGCGGATCAATGGAGAGCTAACGTCGAGCGATGGACAGCGACGACAACAGGACCTCACCGCGACGGCAATTATTACCTTCGCATCACCGAAAATGAGAACCCGAACGACGGAGCAAAAATCGAGATCAACAGCAACGGTGGTGTATACGATGAACGGCAGATTGTCGATGCTGGATTTCTGGAATTAGTCCGCCTCGGAGTTAAGGCGGCAGAGGATCCTTTGGTCGAAAAGTCCGTCGGTGTGGTCGATGACATCTTAAGGGTTCAGACGGATGCGGGTGATGGTTGGTACCGTTACAACCGCGATGCGTACGGAGAGCGTGTGGATGGCGGCGCTTATGATGCACGCAGTGGGCACGGTCGGCTGTGGACTCTTCTTACAGGCGAACGCGGAGAGTATGAAATAGCTCGAGGCGAAGCCACGGTCGCGCGACGTAGAGTGGATACGATGCTTCGATTTGCCAATGAGGGCGGCATGCTGCCAGAGCAGGTTTGGGATCGCCAAGCCGATCCTAAAATTGTCAGTGGCTCTGGTACCGGATCAGCGACACCGCTCGCCTGGTCGATGGCGCAGTTTATTAGATTGGCCGTAAGTCTACAGCGTGGGTATAACGTGGAAACGCCAAGAGTTGTTGCTGAGAGATATTTGAGAGTCCGGCGGTGAGGAGAACCGCTAGAGGAATGGTAAGCGCGTCGCTAGATCGCAGGTTGGAAGGGTAGAGTGCCGCCGCTCGAGATTGATCACACTGAAGATTGAGTCCCACCAATCAAGCTGAGAAAGATTTCAGGTTGGGAAGGGTGGCTTGCCCCCGCTCAAGTGAGAGTTGATTCAACGTTAAATAATATGCACCTGGAGCGGGGGCAAGCC
>DATBSH010000159.1:0-10742 GCA_036559885.1 Pyrinomonadaceae bacterium | reverse complement strand
TGTACCCACCCGCGTTGTTTCCCGCCAGTGCATTTTCATTCTTGCGATAGTAGGAATACATCGCTCCATATTTCATGGAGTGCGACCCTCTGACCCATGATAGGTCGCCGGAGAAGTTATGCTTGTATGAGAAGTTTACGTAATCGCCGAATGTAGTTAGCGTGCTAAACCCGTTACCAGAAATGATCGGTACGAAATCCCTGGTTCTCGCATAGGCCAGAGGCGGCGTAATAGGCGAATTGACGAGTGCGATAGTTCCAATATCTTTGCTGTTAATCGCGCCGTATCCGTAATTGTATCGACCCACGGCTACGACACTCGGATTAAATACGTGAGTTGCCTGGAACGTATGGGTCTTACCGGGCGATTGTGTCTCAGTTTTCGAGACCTCCGGCAGGTTTGAACCTGACGAGAAGATCGAACTTACATCGATTGTTGGAATCTTATCGTTTTCAAAACGATAGTATAAAGAGGTCGCGTTGGACCATGTGTGGTCGAATCGTATGATTTCTTGTCTGAAGTTAAAGATGCCGAGCGCGGGGAAAATCAGACCTCGAGTTACCGGATCCGTAGGCGCTGGAAGCTTATTGTAAATGAATGTGAGATATTGTTGAGCTATCGGATTGATGGGAACTCGTGACGCTAACGGCACTCCCGCTGGAAGTATGTTCGTACATGAAGCCGTAGCCGAACTCGCTCCTGCAGCGCTCAGACAGATATCAATCGGAAAGATCCCCTGACGCATGTTGAGATCAGGAACGCCTGCGGGCGCAGTCAAGAGCGGATACCGGTGATCCTTGCGTTGCTCCTCCGAGAAGAAGAAATAAGTCCTCGGCACTTTCCCCACCATCCCCCCAGGACTTCCCTCTCCAAACCTTAGAAAGTAAAGCGGGCCGCCGATGGTAAGGCCGTAATCGTTATAGCGAAACGGAGAACGCTTCGCTTTGCCATTTGACTCGCGGCCGAAGGGCGGATTCGTATTTCGATTCGATATGAAATCGTTTGCGTTCAGTATGTCGTTGCGAACAAATTCATAGAACGACCCATGGAATTGTTCACCGCCTCCTCGTGTAACGACATTAATCTGACCGCCGCCGCTGCGGCCTGACTCTGCCGCGAAAAGACTGCGAAGAACTTTGAATTCCGAGATTGAATCGACGCTCGGGTACGCCTGAATGGTTATGTTGGAGCCGCGATCCGTGACATCAGAGCCATCGACCGTATACGTATTCTGCGCACTGCGGGCTCCGTTCACTGATATGTTAATGGTATTCGCCTGCCCGGCAGGGTTTGTCGTTCCGACGTAAACCTGGTCTGCAAGATCGTTTGCGACGCCTGGAGCAAGTGTAATCAGCTGCACCCAGTTGCGATTGTTGAGCGAAAGCTCGCGCACCTGATCACCGTTGATAACAGTCGAGACAGTAGGAGTAGCGAGCTCAACAGTGAGAGGGTTCGCCTCGACAGTAACGACTTCCGCGATGTCGCCGGCTTCCAGGGTAATGTCCAAGGTGCGACGACCGCCTACATTGAGTTCGACATTGCTTTCAATATGCTTCTTAAAGTGCGGCGCCTCAACACTCACATCATACCTAGTAACAGGTAGATCGCGCGCCGTGTATTGACCTTGCTCGTCAGTCTGAATCGTGCGCACTACTAGCTTTTTACTAACATCCGTTACAGTCACAGTTGCGTTAGGCACAGCGCTTCCGTTTGCGTCCTTAACAGTTCCAACGATCGAACCCGTCAGTTCCTGGCCTAGCGCTCCCGCATTTACAAAAAAGAGCGCAGCTATCGCAAACACAATTTGAAACAGGGGAATTTGCTTTCTCATGTTAGTTCCTTTTTGCTTAAGATGATTGACAAGGTGATTCGCTCACCGATTCCGCCGGGCTAACGACAATCGTCAGGCGTATTCTGTCTACGTGTAAATGAAATCTCAGGGAAATACAGACACTGGGACATCCGTATCTCGGTAGTAGTAGCGCGATGATGGCGCGCGTTGTTCATAATAATGGATCTCGTCCGAGTTTTTGGTAAAAAACTGTTTGCGATTCCGTTCGACCTGCTGGCTTTAGGACTTTAGACGATGCGAACACAGGTGATGCTTATGTCGGTCGTATGCAGCGATATCCGCTGCGCCGCGGCACATCACTAACAAGCAAATGTCGTGCGATTCTGGCGTATCCATGCTCGTACGCCAGCGGCGATCTTCCTCACGCATCTAAAACGCCCCTTGCCGGACCTTCTGGAGATAAGCCCCATCAGGGTTTAGCTCGCCAACGCGCACTGTCGAGTCATAGGAGAATAATATTATTCCATCGGCAGTTAAGCCTCGCGCGGCTTTAATCTTCTCGATCGTTGATTCCGCTGGTATTCGGTACGCGCCGATGCCCGCCCACACTTGACGACCAGCCTGATGGGCTGCGTTGGCTGCAACTTCAATCTGTTTTTGAAAGATCGCAGTATCAGTTGAATAAGCCATAGGACACGCAACATCAAGAATCCCTATTTGCAACCAACGGCGCCAGTCCTGGAAACGTCTCGTGTAAGCGTTCTCATCGTTTGCAAACACCGCGGCCGAGACGAGCACCTTCGGATTGTTCCTCTTAACCGCGCGATAGATGCGTTCGACCAAAGTGGTTATTTGTGCACGTTGAAAATCAGCAAACTTCACGGCGTGTAGTTCCGTCGCTGCAAGTGGATTGTCTTTGTTGGCCTGTTTTAGTTGTTTACGTTCCTCCGAAGTTAGCTGCGGAAGTAACCACGCGTTGAAGTACTTCAGTGAAGTCCGGCTGTAGTCGAAATCCGGACTTGCCAGTCGAACATAATCAAAGTGCAGACCATCTACTGGATAGTGTTTCAAGATATCCATCCAAATGTTGTAGATATGCTGCCGCACTTTCGGATTTGCTGGCCCCGTATAGACGCCTTCCAACTCTGCGCGATTTCCTTTCGACCACTCCACGATCTTCTGACGATACGCAGGATCCGCCGGCGACATGTTGTACAACTCAGCCGCTACAGGCTTCGGAACAGCAAGCCATTCAGGATGTCGGTTGTAGACGTGGGTTGGTTGAGTCGGAAGCGCATCGAGATTCGCGAGCAGGCTCGTGTTAAGCCACGCGTGAACTTTCAATCCACGCTTGTGCGCCTCTTCGAGTGTGACGGCCAACGGGTCAAAGTCATTTGGTTGATCTTTCAACTCAATCGCACGCGGTTCGACACGCGACTTGTAGTACGCATCCCCGCGTCCACGCACTTGAACGATCAGAGTGTTAAAGCCGTTGTCGGCCGCAGCATTCACCATCGTTTTGATCTTATCCGGCGATGTGAGCGTAGTACGTACTACCCAAAGAGCACGTATTTCGTTGGCTTGAGGTTTCGACGATGCGGACAGTCCAGACGGTTGTTGAGCATTATTCTGATGGATGGCGAACAGAACAAAGCATGCGGTGCTAATCGCTAATGCCCGAAGATACGTCCATCGATTTATCTTAGATCGAATTAACACCGCAATTGCGCTTTCGATTTGCGTCATCCACTAATACTGGTAACGCAGAGAAACTTGGATTGTGCGTGGCGAATACAGCGTCGCAACGGACGTGATAGCTCCAAAGTTCGTGTTCGTAATCGCCGAGCTGGGAAATCCATACTGCACGTGATTGAAAGCATTAAACAGATCTGCACGCAACGTCAGCCGTTGTCCTTCCCAGGGCATGTTAAAGATTTTGCTCATGCCAAAATCGATGTTCTTTACGCCATCAAGAAAGAACGTATTGCGGCCGAGGATAGCAGTATTCCCATCATTGACTGTCAAGGTACGGAACGCGGATCGCGGTAATGCCTGGCGCGACGTCGCCGGATTATTCACGCTGTTACCGAGAATTGAGGGATCAAGAAGTACTGGACGGCTCTCACTGAAACCATCGAAGTTAAGATCCTGTGCCGTGGTCGTAACCGTGAAGGGAGTACCCTTCGCGAGTTTGAGTACAGTTGAAAACTGCCAGCCGCCAAATGCCTGCCCCATCCATCCATGTTCATTCGAAAAGAACGGTAACCTGTAAGTTCCGTAGGCTGTGAATCGATGAGGTGTGTGGAATCGCGAAAGAGCGCGCGCATCGCGGGCACTGTTTCCGTTTTGATTGCTATCGCCAGTTCCGACAAACGTAGCCTCCGATGTAGTGTCAATGGCTTTGCTCCACGTGTAAGCAGCCTGGAAGCTTAAATTTCTGCTGAGCCTTTTGATCCACTCAACCTGCAGCCCGTTGTAATAACTCCACGCGGCATTCGACACAGCCAAATTTGTGCCATACAGACCATTTGGTCGACGCTCGTTAGTTCGAGGAACGCGGAAGCTGTACTCAAACTCCCCGATGGGAACAACAACGGGGCACTCGGTTGTGAACGGAATTGCAGTCGTCCCGGCAGTTCCGGCGCAGGGGTTAGGATTGAGCTTAATTATTTTTCCTCGCAGGTTCGCAGGATTGTTCGGATGGTTAGGAACGAGCACTCCATTTATTGGATCGTGCAGTGGAAGATTATCCAACGCATACCGGAGTAGCCCTATACCTCGATTGCCGGTGTAACTAAGCCTGATTGATGACGAGAAAGGCATTTGCCTTTCGAACGTGAAGTTCCACTGCTGTGTGTACGGCATTTCCAATCCCGGATCGATCAGTGTCACCGTGTGGCGTGCTGTCTGAGGACCTGGAACAAACACGAATCCATTGGTGGGATCGGCGAGGTTAACAGGATTGAAGATTGACGTTGCTACGCCTGATTGATTGTAGAAGAACGCGTTGGGCGGATTGAATCTGACGGTGGCCCCACCTTGTGAGAATACTGATTGGAAAATCCGTCCGTGATAGATGCCGTAACCACCGCGCAGCGACGACTCGCCAGTGCCGCCAAAGAACCATTTCAGGAGGGAGTTTTCAAACTCTGGGCTCCAGGCGAAGCCGAACCGTGGCTCCCAATTATCTTTGTCGTCCTTAATGCCGTAGTTGATGCGACCGGCGGCCTCTTCAGGCGCAGAAACGTATTCGTACCGCAATCCAAGATTGAGCGTCAGGTTCGGACGAATCTTCCAGTTATCTTCAGCATAGAAGTTCGATTCATTGATTCGGTTTTCCAGAAAGAACGGACCGTAGCCTTTTTGGTAATTCGGTGTGCAGCCGTTGATGAACTGGTTAAAGCCGTTAAGGTAGTTGACCCCATTACACGTCGCGGTCGTGCTGCTGTAGAAGCCGCGCGAGAAGTTATCAGCAAGGTCATCAAGCTGTTGACGGCGAATATCCGTACCGGCTTTGAAATAGTGATCTCCCATTAGTGTTGTGAGGTTATAGACAAACTGGTTATCGGTTTGGTAGCGCTGAATCGGAAAATTGCCTGCGCTGCCAATGCTGGATTGCGTTGTCACCGGGCTGGGATTGAAGAATCGAATGATCGGAGTGTCGTTCCCCGCAGCAATGTTGACAAGAGTTGTACGCAGCCCAAGGCCATAGCGAAATTCACCGACAGTTTTCGCGGTGAAAAGATGGGTCCAGGTCACACCTAAATTCTGTTGTTTGTGATTCTGATCCGCACGTTCGCCAGGAATAATGTCGTCAGCTTCGAATCGTTGGCGAGTGTACTGCCACCGTGCCGTAAAAGTGTTCGAAGTTTGGGGATTCCAATCTAACCGGCCGGAATAGTCGCGCGCAGGAAAATCAAAGCCTTGCTGACCACGGAAGACTCTTGGGCCTGCTGCCGGATCGTTGGGGATGGCATTGGCGAAACGATCAATGATGTTCTGAATGAACGCCCTGTTTTGTGGCGTGTTGTTGGCAGGTGTCTGCAGAAACCAGTTTGCTGGATTTCGTTCTGCCAGCGTGAAGACATCGCGATTGTAGTTATTTGCACCCGTATTCTCAGTGTGGTCGAGGCTGATGAAACTGAACAGACGATCTTTCCAAACCGGAAAACCTGAGGTGAAACCAAACTGATTACGCCGCGTGACTCCCTTTTTTACTCCTGGGGCGAATACATTATTCGTTGCGTTCAGTGCACTGTCGTTGTGGTACCAATAGACGTCACCGTGAAGATCGTTAGTTCCTGACTTTGTCTGCACGAGCACGACCGCACCATACCCACGGCCAAACTCAGCCGTGAAGTTATTCGTGATTACCTGAAACTCTTTGATCGTCGATAGCGATACGCCCTGCCGATTCTGATTCTCTGAAGAATCGTCGTTATTGACTCCATTGATTTGGAATGTGGCTCCGCGTGTGCCCGTACCGTTGAAGTTGATCGACGATCCTGAAGAAGCAGTTGGATTGTTTTGACCTGATGTTGGATTCTCCTGAAACCCTGTGAACGTTTCGGCGAGCGTCAAAAAACTACCTTGATTGAAAGTAGGTTTTGCAAGAATCTCCTGAGCATTGAGTGAGCCCTTGATCTCGGCGTTGCTAGTATTGATGGGCGCAGCTTCTGCCGTAACCACAACTGCTTCAGTCACGCCGCTCGGGTTCAAGGTTATATTGACGTCGAGGATCTGATTCAGTGTAATCTCAACATTCTCCCGGGTAACTGAGGTGAAGCCCTTCGCTGCTACAGTGACGTTGTATCGCCCGAGGGGAAGAAACGTCGCAACGTAATATCCGTCACCATTTGTCTTCACGTCGCGCGTCTGCGAAGTCTCCACATTTCGCACCGTGACTTCGGCGCCCGGAATCACGGATCCTTTTGAATCACTAACTACTCCCTGAACAGTTCCAGTTACCGTCTGGGCCTTTACGGAGGACGTGAACGCAATAACCACGAAACAACTCAGTAAAAGGATACAGCGTGTTAGATATTCATGTTGTCGGGTGAACATAGAGATCTCCTCTCGCATAAAGACTCTCCTCCGTTGCCGAGTGGGCATCAACTCAATAGAAAACTCGTTAGCACCGGCTAAGGTGTACGACGCAGCGCCACTCCCGGACGCGCGTCGGTCATTTTTTCATTTCCCAAAACCAACTGCCCGTTCACAAGAACGTAAGTAATGCCAACTGGAAACTGATGCGGTTTATCAAAGGTTGCGCGATCAGCAATCGTGTTTTCATCGAAGATGACGATGTCAGCCGCAAACCCTTCGCGAATCATTCCGCGATCTCGAAAACCAAATGTCTGCGCCGGCAGCGATGTCATCTTTCTAATCGCGTCTTCGAGGCTCATGATTTTCAGCTCACGAACGTATCGGCCAAGCACACGCGCATTATTTCCGTAACCGCGCGGGTGTGGAACGCTTTCATCCGCCTGCCTGACACCGCTGTCAGATGCGATCATTGTGAATGGCTCCTGCATGATCCGTTGTACGTCAGGTTCGCCCATGCTGTGATAGATCATCGAAGCCCCACCCGCTTCATACATCGCGAGCACTTGATCGATCTGACTCTTGATATCGCTCTTCCCTTTTACCTGTTTCGTAATTTCCAGAATCGATTTGCCGTTGAACGACTGGTCCGGTTGATATGACGCAACCACCGCGAAAGAATAATCCTTGAAGCCGGCGTTTTTCAGATTGTCCTTCATCTCCTTCACGACGCGCTCGCGTGTCGCCTGATCCGCCAGTCTTTTCTTGCCTTCTTCCAAACCGCCCGCTCGCAACCAGCTTGGCAAGCGTGCGTCAAGCGAGGTTGAGCTCGCGGTGTAAGCATATTGATCGACAGTCACCATCAATCCGCGCGCCCTGGCATCACGCACGAGGCCCAGCGTCATTGGGGATTGACCCCATAGCTTCTTGTTACTGATTTTGAAGTGCGAGATCTCGACTGGAAGACCTGCTTGTTCGCCGATCTGAATGCTTTCACGAATCGCATCGGCAACTTTGTCGCCTTCATTGCGCATGTGGGTCGCATACAATCCATGGTATCTGGCAGCTACTTTTGCAAGCGTTACGATCTCATCAGTCTTAGCGTAAGTTCCTGGAACGTAGATAAGCCCCGTTGATAAACCAACTGCGCCATCTTTCATCGCCTGCTCTACGACGGCCTCCATCTTCGTCATTTCTTCTGGAGTAGGCGCGCGGTCGTCGAGACCAACAACCGACCGTCTAACGGAACCATGCGCGATTAGAGTTGCGAGGTTAACCGCTAGTGGCTTTTGCTTGATTCGATCGAGAAATTCGCCAATGTTGGTTGTAGACGAACCACAGTTCCCTGTTACCAATGAGGTAACACCCATGCGAACGAAGTTTTCGGCTGCCGGAATGTTGTAAATGGATTCGACGTGCGTGTGCACATCAATGAAACCAGGCGCGAGTATCTGCCCTTTTGCGTCAATCGCTTGAGAAGCTTCTGAAGGAGCTATGTTACCGACACGAACGATGCGTCCATTCTTGATTGCAACGTCAGCACGGAACCAGGGATTGCCCGTGCCGTCGATCACACGCGCGTTCGTGATAACCAGATCATAGGCAGCAGGCTTCGCAGATGAGGTGATACGAAGTTGGGTGGTCAAGACGATGAAGAAGGACGCACCCAGCACAGCGCCAACGAAGCTTTTGGACGTTAGTCTCACGCTTAAATCCGTATGTGCATAGGTCTGCGAGCTTCCAGCTGAAGCTGAAGCAGCACATCACAATTCAAATTGGATAAAGACGCGCCTGAGCGCTCCCGATGGCTATTGATACGAAGAGTCGCAATTATAAGCGGCTCCCGAAGGATAACGCTAGCTAAAGATTTTTATCAGTTTGATAAGAATTCGTGATATAGCTTGAGGCTGCTTTGAATCTTCAGATCTTTGGATGCAACCACAGAATCCGACCAAAACTTCGGATGAGAGAAAACAACAAAAAGCGCTTGACGGAAAATTTCGCGCAGATATACTGCGAAGCATCATTATCGTTGTTCGCGAAGTCCGGCATATATTTCGCAACAGTCACCACCAGATTCTAATAGTTAGCAGCAAGTGAAATTCATCCGTGGATTTTACCGCCCAACCACCACGCTTTCACTAAGGAGAGAACCATGCCCAAACATCTGTTTGCCAGTTTTGTTGTACTGGTAACCATCCTAACAACAGTTAGCGCACAAACCAGCACCTCGCGAATTCTCGGTCGCGTCGTCGATTCAAAACAAGCGTCTGTTGCTGGCGCAACTGTCACCGTGACCAATGAAGCGACTAACGTATCGCAGACGCAAACAACAACGGAGGCTGGAGTCTTTGCCTTCGATTCACTGCCCGTAGGTGACTACACAGTGACCGTAGAACAGAGCGGCTTCAAGAAATTCCAGCAAACGGGAAATCACTTGGAAGTGAATACGCCACTATCCGTTGAGGTCGTAATGGAGGTCGGGCAAGTAAGTGAGGTGGTCACAGTGCAGGGCGGTGCGGAGCAACTGCAGACTGCCAATGCGACGCTCGGCAATGTGGTGGAGCAAAAAGCGATTGAGACACTTCCATTAAATGGCCGCAATCCTCTTACGTTGTTGTTGCTGGAACCTGGTGTAGTGCAACGGTCGTTCGGTGGTGCCGGTTCCGGTATTCACGTGAATGGCGCAAGAGACCGGGCATACAACGTCACGATTGACGGCATTGAAGCAATTGAATCGAGCGTGCCGAATCCAGTATCAAATCTCTATCGCATCAATCCTGACAACGTTCAGGAATTCAAGGTCACGACAAACAATGCGACCGCAGAAGAGGGCCGCAACAGCGGCGCTTCAATTTCGATCGCGACGCGTAGTGGAACGAGTGAGTTTCACGGCACAGGTTTCATCTTTTTCCGCAACGATGCGCTCAACTCAAATGAGTGGTATGCCAACGCACAGGGGGGAACGAAACCGGTAATCAGGATGGGTCAATACGGTTTTGAACTCGGCGGACCAATAAAAAAGGACAAGACATTCTTCTTTGGTAGCTGGCAATACAACCGCGTCGACTTTACTCAGCCGATTGATCAGACATTTGGTTTTCCAGTCGTCTACACAGCCGAGGCTCGCGCCGGGATATTCCGCTACTTCGTTCCTGATCAATCGAATCCGCTGGTTATCGGCGGACAAACAATCCTGCGCAATTCGACCTTACTCGTCAATCCGACTACAGGAGCACTTTTGGTACCGCTGTGTGCAACGCCAACGTCTGTGCGTTGCGTTAGGACCTACAACGTTAATGCGCCCGGAAATAACCTTACGGCGAAACCGCTCGATGCTGTAACTGCGGGAGTCATTGGGAACACTCCTATACCAAATAACTTTGTAGGAGCAGGGGACGGATTGAATACCGCCACCTTTGCGTGGAACCCGCCGACTGCCGTTAGAGGTCCGGCCATCAATGTACGCGTTGATCATAACTTCAACGAAAACAACAGCGTGTTCGCACGGTACTTGTTTTCCGACTACAACACCCTTAAGGGCGATCCACTAAACGGCAGACCTCAACTTTATCCAACCAGCCCGCCGTTCGGTGAGGTGTTTCGTCGCACGTCGAACCTGGCAATAGGTTGGCGCCGCGTGATTAACCCGCGCGTCGTAAATGAGATGACGATGGGTTACGGTCGGTTCGGCTTTCTCTTTACTCAAGGTGAAGCGAATCCGGCGTGGCCCGACGTGCCTCCGTTCAATTTGAATACTATCGACGAACCGTACATCAACACGCCCCGAACGGCACGCTGGGTTACAACACCACAGATACTCGACAACCTAAGCGTTGTACATGGCGCGCATGTGTTTCGCGGTGGGATCAATTTCCGATTTTACCGGCACGTTGACCAACGCGGG